>CAIMXF010000558.1 GCA_903845345.1 uncultured beta proteobacterium | reverse complement strand
GAGGCGCGCGCCGCGCGGCGCCTCGCATTCCTCATCCGACCCGAAAGCGCCCCATGGCCAGCCTCGTCTGCGGTTCCCTCGCGTTCGACACCATCACCGTCTTCCCCGGCAAGTTTGCCGACCAGATCCTGCCCGAGCAGCTGCACATCCTGAACGTGTCGTTCCTGGTGCCGACGCTGCGGCGCGAGTTCGGCGGCTGCGCAGGCAACATCGCGTACACGCTCAAGCTGCTGGGGGGCGAACCGGTCGTGCTGGCCGCGCTCGGCAACGACGGCGCGAGCTACGTCGACCACATGAAGACGCTGGGCATCTCCACCGACAGCGTCCACGTCGCGCAGGACAACTACACCGCGCAGGCCATCATCATCACCGACGCTGCCAACAACCAGATCACCGCGTTCCACCCCGGCGCGATGATGCAGGCGCACGAGACGGGCCTGCCCGCGCGCGACGACCTCCAGCTGGCCATCATCGGACCGGATGGCCGCGACGCGATGATCCGCCGCGCCGCGGACCTCGCCGCCGCGAAGATCCCGTTCGTGTTCGACCCGGGCCAGGGCCTGCCGATGTTCGACGGCGCCGACCTGAAGGCCTTCATCGCGCAGGCGACCTGGGTCACCGTCAACGACTACGAGGCCAAGATGCTCACGGAGCGCACCGGCCTGAGCCTGGCCGAGCTGTCGACGTCGCACCTCAAGGGCGTGATCGTGACGCTCGGCGACCAGGGCTGCGAAGTGTGGGAGCAAGGACTGCGCACGCACGTGCCCGGCGTGGCGGCCACCGAAGTACTGGATCCGACCGGCTGCGGCGACGCCTTCCGCGGCGCGCTGCTGTACGGCCTCGAGCTGGGCTGGCCGCTGATCAAGTGCGTCGAGCTGGGCAACCGGATCGGCGCCGTGAAGATCGCCTATCGCGGCGGTCAGAACCATCCGGTCGACAAGGCGGCGCTGGGCGTTTGACGGCGTCTTGCTGGCGTCGCTCAGCAGCGCGTTGAGCCACGTGGCCGCCACGTCGTGCGACACGGCGATGGCCACCTGCTTGCGGCGATTCGACTCGCCGCGCAGCACTTCGACGTCGCGCCTGGGAACGCCGAGCGATTTCGCAAGCCACGCAGCGAGCGCCTCGTTCGCCCGTCCATCGATCGGCGCAGCGGCGAGACGCTCGCGCAGCGCACCGTCGTGCAGTCCGTCGACTTCGATGCGCCTGGCGTTGGGCATCTCGCCGAGGTGAAGCAGAACGCCGTCGCCCCGGCCAGACAAGCCAGGCAGAGGAGTGTCGGCGGTCGTCGAAGATGCACTGTCGGCGCACCATTGCCACACGGCGCTGCAGCTCGGGCGGCCTCGCCAGAAGTCCAAGGGAGCGACGGATCCGGCTGTGCCGGGCCGTTCGCGGCTGGCCACTCGGGAGCGGCGAGATCGCGCGAAGCCTCCTCTCGGGGGACAGCGAGCGTGGCGCTCCGTGACAAGAAAAAGCCCGGCACGAGGCCGGGCTTCCAGTGAAGCGAGAACGCTTCCCTTAGGGCTTGTTGCCCGTCGGGAACGGCCAGGCAGCTGCCGGGCTCAGAGCGGTCTTCGCAGCCGGCGCAGGAGCCGGGGCAGGCGCAGCGGGCGCCGCGGGCGCCGCCTTTTTCGCAGCGGCCTTCTTCGCCGGCGCCTTGGCGGCAGCCTTCTTCGCGGGCGCCTTGGCAGCGGCCTTCTTCGCAGGCGCCTTGGCAGCAGCCTTCTTCGCAGGCGCCTTCGCGGCGGCCTTCTTGGCGACCGGCTTCTTCGCCGCTGCCTTCTTGGCGACCGGCTTCTTCGCAGCCGGCTTCTTGGCCGCAGCCTTCTTCGCCGGTGCCGCCTTCTTGGCCGGCGCCTTCTTGGCGACAGCCTTCTTGGCCGGAGCGGCCTTCTTCGCCGGAGCCGCCTTCTTGGCCGGTGCCTTCTTGGCCGCGGCCTTCTTCGCCGGAGCCGCCTTCTTGGCCGGAGCCTTCTTCGCCGGAGCCGCCTTCTTCGCGACCGGTTTCTTTGCAGTTGCCATTTCAATCTCCTTGATCAAGTTGCATGAAACGCCGCCCCAAAGAATCCGGTGCGGCATTCATCGCCCGCTTGCCTTGCCCACCGCACGAGGCAGCAGGTGGTTTGCATGACGATGAACTGGGTTGCGGTGCCAGCGAACACGCATCTGACGGCGATTCTTCTGGCTCCGCGGATCTTGATCTCTCTACAACGCCCTTGAACCGATCGCGTCCGCCTCGTGCGGACGAGGACGATCAGTCCCAGGACAGTGCGCCACCGGATTGGTACTCGATGACGCGGGTTTCAAAAAAGTTGCGTTCCTTCTTCAGGTCGATCATCTCGCTCATCCACGGGAACGGGTTTTCCTCGTTCGGGAACAGCGGCTC
>CAIMXF010000557.1 GCA_903845345.1 uncultured beta proteobacterium | reverse complement strand
TCGAGCTCGGCCATGATCTTCAGGCGCGAGATCAGCGCGGCGTGCAGCGCCTTGTTCGGCTGCACCACCTCGCGCAGCGTGCCGTCGACGCGGAAGCGCACGCTGGAGCTGCGTTCGTAGGGCTCGATGTGGATGTCGCTCGCGCCGTCCTTGGCGGCCTGCGTGAGCAGCGCGTTGAGCATGCGGATGATCGGCGCGTCGTTGGAGGCCTCGAGCAGGTCTTCCACCGCCGGCAGCTCCTGCATCATGCGCGACAGGTCGACCGCGCTCTCCACCTCGCCGACCACCGACGCCGCGCTGCCCTGGCCGCCCGAATAGGCCTGCGCGATGCGCGTCTGCAGCGCGGCGGGCGTGTCGCGCTCGATACGGGTGACCGTATGCAGGCGCAGCACCTCGGCCAGCGCCGTGCGCGACGTGCCGTCGCTCACGTGCAGCACGCGCTCGCGCCCGTCGTCCTCGATCAGCACCGAATACGTCTTGGCCCAGGCGTAGGGCAGGGGATGGCGTGCGCCCATGGTCGGCTTTCCGTTACTGCGCTTGCGACGCGGCCGGCGCCGCGGGCTGCGTCGAGCCCGGCGTCGGGTTGGCCGGCGCGGGCTTGACCGGGATCAGCGGCGCCACCGGCGCCGCGGGCACCTTGCGCATGTCGGGCACCGGCGCGATGGTGGGCAGCTTCAGCGACTCGGTGGCCGGATCGTGCGGAATGCTGGTGTCGATCTGCGTATCGCTCTTGACCTGCGGGATCACCGGCGTGTCGTTGACGCGCATCACATAGCTCTTGTCCGGCTGGAAGCTCTGCTGCTGCTCGCGGATCGCGTTGTAGCGGTCGACCGTCAGCTTGTTGACGTCGCTCTGGTCGCGCATGACGATCGGGCGCAGGAACAGCATCAGCGTCTGCTTGTGGCGCGAGCGCGTGGAGCTCTTGAACAGGTTGCCGATGATGGGGATGCTCGAGAGCAGCGGCACGCCGCTGACGTTGTCGCCGTACTCGTCGCGCGTCAGGCCGCCCAGCACCACCATCGCGCCGTCGTCGACGGTGATGTAGGTCTCCACCGAGGTCTTGGTGGTGATCTGGTTGGTGGCGAAGTTCGGGTCGACGGCGGAGTTCTCTTCGTACACCGTCATGCGCACGGTGCCGTTCTCGCCGATCTGGCTGCGGATGCGCAGCGTGATGCCGATGTCCTGGCGTTCGACGGTCTGGAACGGGTTGACGGTGCCGCTCTGCGTGCTGGAGTTGGCGTAGCTGCCGGTCGTCAGCGGGATGTTCTGGCCGATGACGATCTTGGCCTCCTCGTTGTCCAGCGCCACGATGTTGGGCGTGGCGAGCACGTTGCCGCCGACGTTGGTCTCGAGGAAGTTGGCCAGCGCGGCCAGCGTGTAGATGCCGTTGATCTTCGGCACGAAGCCGATGTTGAGGCCGCCGTTGATCAGGCTGGACGGCGAGGTCACGGTCGTCGACGTGGTGCCGGTGGTCGTCGTCGTCGACAGGGTGCCCGCCGCCGCGGCCAGGTTCACGATGTTGCCGGCGCCGCTGGAGCTGGTGTAGTTCGTGCCGCCGCCGATGTACGAGTTGCCGGCGCCGAACAGGCCCTGCCACTGGATGCCGGCCTGCGCGGCCTTGGTCGCGTCGACGCTGACCATCATCGACTCCACGTAGACCTGCGCGCGCCGCACGTCGAGCTGGTCGATGACCTGGCGCATCTGGCGATACACCGGCTCCGAGGCCGTGATGATCAGCGAGTTGGTGGCCGGGTCGGCCTGGATCTGGCCGCCGGTCGACGGACGCGCCGACGCCGCCACCGGCGTCGTCGACTGCGCCGAGGCGCCGCTGCTGCCCGACGTGCCGGTGGGCGCGTTGGGGTTCTGCGTGGCCGTGGTGCGGCCGTCGGCCGTCGCTGCGCCGCCGATGCCGCCCGTGGGGCTGCCGCCGCTGCTGCCGTTGCCGCTGCCGCTGGCCGTGACCGCCGCGCGCAGGAGTTCGGCGACCTTCACCGCGTCCGCGTTCTTCAGGTAGACGACCCAGATGCTGCCGGCCGGACCGCCGCCGGGCGTGGGCTGGTCGAGCTTGTCGATGATCGCCAGCGCCGCCGCCATGCGCGACTGGTTGGACGCGCGCACGATCAGCGAGTTGGTGCGGTTCTCGACGATCACCGAGGTGCCGCCGCCCTGGCCGGGCACGCCGGGAACCGTGGCGGCGGAGCCGTCGAGCAGCTTCTGCACCGTCTGCACGACGTCGGAGGCGACGGCGTTCTTCAGCGGCACCACCTGCAGTTCGGCGCCGGCGGGCTGGTCGAGCGCGGCGATGATCTTGCCCAGGCGCTGCAGGTTGTCGGCGTAGTCGGTGATGACCAGCGAGTTGTTGCCCGGGCTCGCGTTGATCGTGTTGTTGGCCGTGATCAGCGGCCGCAGCACGGCCACGAGGTTGTTCGGGTTCTCGTAGTTGAGCTTGAAGATCTGCGTCAGCACCACGTCGCCGCGCTGCTGCGGGCTGCCCACCGACACGACGCTGGTCTGCAGCTTGGCGTCTGCCTCGGGCACCACCTTCAGGAAGCCGCCCGACTCCACCACCGTGAAGCCCAGGCCGCGCAGCGCCGACAGGTAGTTGCGATAGGCCTCGCTCAGCGGCTGCGGCTTGTCGTTGTAGACGGTGATCTGGCCCTTGACGCGCGGGTCGACCAGGATGTCGCGGTTGAGCATCGCGCCGATGGCGCGCGAGACGGCCTCGATGTCGGCGTTGACGAAGTTCAGCGTGACGGGCGCGCGCGCGCGCGCGGTCGGCACCGCGGCCTCGTCGGCGTTGCCGGCCGACTGCGCGTGGGCGAGGGGAGCGATCGAGTTGGCGAGCAGGGCGATCGCGATCGAGGTCGCGTGCAGACGGCGGAGGGACAAAGCGAGACGTTCCATGATCACCCGATCGAGATGGCGGACGACGCACCGTTGCGGCGTCCGATGAGATTCAGCAAGTTGTTCAACGCGGCCTCGGAGCCCGCGGCCGCATGCGCTTCCGCGCGGATGCGCACGCCCGTCGCGCCGATCAGGCCGCGGCCATCGATCAGCAGCGCGCCGTCGAGGGTCGAGATCCACACCAGGTCGCGCGTGGCGCGGTCGCCGGGATGCACCTGCGTGCTCGCATCCGGCTGGATCAGCACGCGGTAGGTGCCCAGCGAATCGAGCGTCGTCAGGCGCGAGGACGCCTGGCGTACCTCCAGCTGCGCGCTGCCCAGTGTGCTCCAGTGTCCGCCCTTGAGCGCGAACGACAGATTGTGCGTGCTCAGCGTCAGCACGCCGCCCGGATGGATCGTGTTCCACGGAAAGCCGCGGCCCTCGAGCCAGCCCATCGGCCACTGGCCCAGCGGCGTCGCGGCGGCCAGCGCGGCGGCGTCGGCACCGCCTCCGCCCGGCGTGACCTTGCCGGCGGCGGCGACGTCCTGGCCGCGCTCGTCGGGCCCGACGATGTCGACCTGCCAGGCGTCGAGCGTGCGGCGCACGCTCAGGTCCATGCCGTGCGCGAGGCAGCAGTCCTGCCTCAGGTGCAGCGACACGCCGTTCCAGCGCGGGCGCAGCGTCCATTCGAGGCGCGTGGGCAGCACCGACGCATCGTGGCTGCCGCTGCCGCCGGTGAGCACGGTGATCGCGCTGCCGCGCCAGATCGTGCCCTCGGCCTCGGCCAGCAGGAACTGGTCGTTGGTGGCGCCGGCCACGGCGTTCGCGAGCAGGCTGGCCGGCAGCGCGGCGACGATCCCCGCCACCACGCCGATGGCCGCGCCGACGATGGCCAGCCGGCGATGGCGCCGCAGCAGGCGCACCTGGCCTTCCACCGGAGGCGGCACGAAGGCCGGGCGGGCCTTGCCTGCCTTGGCCGGACGCAGGCGGATGATGGTCATCGGCGAACTGCGGAAGAAGACACGAGGGTGGACATCACTGCTGCTGGCCGATCGTCACCACCAGCGTGCCGTTGTAGCCGTCGCCCGCGCGCGTCAGCGTCGCCTCGACCGGTCGCGCGCGCGCGCCGCCGCGGGCCTTGATCAGCCACTGGCGCAGGTCTTCGCCGTTGATGCCGGTGACCGACAGCGTCGCGCGGTCGCCGTTGACCGCGATCCTGGCCTTGCCCCCGAGATCGTCGGTGGCCGACTTCAGCACCTGCTCGGCGACCGAGGACGGCACCGGCGGCAACGCGCGCAGCTGCTTGGCCTCGGTGGCGATGGCCTGCATCTGCAGCATCTGGGCGTCGGCCTGCTCGCGCAGCGCCGGCGCCGAGTCCAGCGTGTTCCAGGCCGGCCGCACCAGCAGCAGCCAGACGACGAGGAAGGCCAGCGCGGCGCCGATGACGATCACCATCTGGCGCTCGCGCGCGTCGAGCCTGGCATAGCGCGCCCGCAGTTGGTCGCGGGTGTCGGTGATGGCGCTCATTGACGACCCCCATCCGCCGAGCACGGCTCCTGCCCCCCGAGGGGACCGCCGGTTTTCTCGGGAGCGGCCCGGCGCACGGCCCGCGTGTTCAAGGTGGGGGACACAAGCATCCTCATTTCCTGCTCCGCGCCGACGCCTGGCGGTGGCTCAGCACCAGCTTGCCGCTGGCCGGTTGCACGTCGACGTTGGCGGCGCGCAGCTGCGTGGTGAAGCGCTCGATCTCCTGAGGCGTCCAGCCGTCGGCCGGCAGCGTCAGGCGGCCCGGCTCGAACTTCAGGCCGGAGATCGGCGAGTGGCTTTGCGGCCAGGCCGATTCGGCGGCCTGCATCAGCGTCTCGATGTCGCCGTCGCCCGGACGGCCGGCGGCCGCGCGCAGCGTGTCGATCTCGCGCTGCGCCTGGGCGGCCGGGTCGTAGATCGTCTTCAGGTTCGGGAAGGCCTCGGCCGCGGCGGCGGTGAGCGCGGCCTTCTTCTGCGCGATGCGGTGGTTCTCCTGCAGCGCGCAGATGTTCAGGCCCAGCAGCGTCACGGCCACCAGCGCGACCAGGCCGAGCCGAGTGACGCGCCAGGCCGGATCGAACGCGAAGCGGGCGGCGATGTCGCGCACCAGCTTGACGCCGCGGCGCTGCGGCTGCAGGTCGAACTGCAGCAGGTTCCAGCCGGCGCGCGCGGCGCGCAGGCCCTGTTCCTCGTCGGTGACCGAGGCCACCGGCATGCCGACGAACTCGCTCGCGTCGAGCGCGGTCTCTGGCGTGGCCGTCCAGCGCACGACCGTATCTTCGGGCAGCGCGGTGAGCAGCGCGCGCGACACGGGGCTGGCGAGCGGCACGCACAGCACGCCGGCGTCGTCGCGCCACGCGAGTTGCGCAGGCTCGTCGGGGCCGCCTTCGCGGAAGGTGTGGCCGGCGACGCCCTGGTCGGGCCACCACGACGGCACCGCGCGGTCGAGCGCGACGTTGCCGGCTTCCAGCGCGTCGAGCTGGGCGCGCAGCCACGGCTTGTTGACCACCGCCACCCAGTGCTCGGCGCCCGGCTTGGCGTCGGGGGCCAGCGCGAGGTGGACGTCGTCGTCGTCCTCGAGCAGGCCTTCCTCCATCACGCCGGAGAGCGCGGCGCGCATGCGCGCGGCCGGCGCCTTGGGGATGTTCACGCGCTGGAACGCCACGTCGCTCGGCCGCAGCACCGCGGCCACCAGCGCGGCGCGCGGCAGCGCCGCCGGCGCGGCCCGCCCGTGCTCGGTCACGCGCGTGCCGTCCACGCTCAGCACGTAGTCGAACTCGGCGGGCGCGACATGACCGGCGGTCGTCGGGGCAGCGAGCCGGGGCTGGGCTGCGAGCAGGATGATCAGCGTGGACATGGGTGGAAAACGATTTTGCAGCCTGCGTGTGAAGGCAGGATGCCGCCCGGGGCGCGGCGGCGGGGCTGCCGTCGCGCAGCAGGGCGGCGCGGGGGCAAAGCGGCGTATTGTGGCCTGTGACGGTGACGGTTCCGGCGACTTTGCGTCATGCCGTGCTGCGGGAAAACGCCAACGCGCAACGCGGGTCGGCGGCAACAATCCCTCGTTCGCGGTATCGCGGCGATCCGGATCATGTCGCGTCGGGCGCAATCCGCTCGCGGCGCAGCACCTGCACCGGCGTGAACTGATCCTTGCGGTAGATCACCGAACGCTCGCGGATGACGTGCTGCTCGTAGCGCAGCTGGCCGTAGATCTCGAAGTACTGCGACTTGAAGCCGAGGATGCTCAGGGGCGCACCGGGCGGGCTGTCCGACGAGGCCGTCTGCGAGCAGACGTTGTTCGCATTCGCGTTGCCGATGCCGAGTCCCGCCAGGATGCCGGCGTTCGAAATGAACGGCCCCTGCTGCCGCTTGACGACCGCCGCCTCGGCCTGCGCGCGCGTGATCGCCGGCAGGCCGCAGCCCGCCATCAGCACCTCGGCCGGCGCGGTGTTGGCGTTGATCGTCATCGCCGTGGTGCCGGTGAACGGGATGATCTGCACGAACGGCTGGAGCTGCTTGATCACCTTCGGGTCGATGCCGTACCAGGCCAGGTCGGCCAGCTCGAGGGGCATCAGCACGCTGCCGGTGGAGTCGGCCTGGCCGGGCTGGTCGACCAGGTTCTGCTGCGCCGTATAGCTGGCGCGCATGCCGGCCACGATCGTCTGGCCGACGTCCGGCGACACGCCGATCGCCTCGAGCAGGATCTGCAGGCG
>CAIMXF010000556.1 GCA_903845345.1 uncultured beta proteobacterium | reverse complement strand
GCCGCGGCGCCGCGGCCAGCGTCTGCGTGCTGCTGTACAGCGGGCCGCTGTCGCCGACGGCGAAGGACAGGCTCAAGGCCATGGCGGAGACGAACGACGGCTTCGAGATCGCGCGCCGCGACCTCGAGATCCGCGGCCCGGGCGAGTTCATGGGCGCGCGCCAGAGCGGCGATGCCCTGCTGCGCTTTGCCGACCTGCAGGCCGACGGCGCGCTGCTCGAGCAGGCCCGCGCACTGGCGCCGCGGCTGCTGCGCGAACACCCGCAGGCCGCGCAGGCGCAGGTGGAACGCTGGCTGCCGGGCGGCGCCGACTACCTCAAGGCCTGAGCGGGCCGGAAGTCAGCCCGCCTGTTCCAGCGCCGCGGCCGGGCCCCAGCACAGGCGCAGGCGGTGCAGCTCGCGCAGCACCTCGGCCGGCAAGGCGGAGAGGGCCAGCAGCTTGACTTCCAGCCCGGCGCGCAGATCGAACGACGACAGCATGTAGCCCTGCGCCGACTCGCCTCGGGCAGCGGGAGGGCGGGCGGCCCGGGCCAGCCCTTGAAAGTCGTCGTCGTTCATGCGTTGCGCTGCGGTGGTACCCCGTGTGGATATGAGATTGGACACCGCTGGCCTGCGGCTGTCGCCCTCCCGGCCGGCTTCGGAGCCCCCGTGACCATGGGGGTGGGCCGCACGCGCTGCCGCGGCGGCGTGCATTCGACACAATCGCGTCATGACCCTGACCGAGCTCAAGTACATCGTCGCCGTCGCGCGCGAACACCACTTCGGCCGCGCCGCCGAGGCCTGCTTCGTCTCCCAGCCCACGCTGTCGGTGGCGATCAAGAAGCTGGAGGAGGAACTCGACGTCAAGATCTTCGAGCGCGGCGCCAGCGAGGTCAGCGTGACGCCGCTGGGCGAGCAGATCGTGCGCCAGGCGCAGCAGGTCATCGAGCAGGCCGCCGCGATCAAGGAGATCGCCAAGCGCGGCAAGGACCCGGTGGCCGGGCCGCTGCGCCTGGGCATCATCTACACCATCGGCCCCTACCTGCTGCCCGACCTCGTCAGGCAGGCCATCGAGCGCGTGCCGCAGATGCCGCTGATGCTGCAGGAGAACTTCACCGCCAAGCTGCTGGAGATGCTGCGCAGCGGCGAGCTGGACTGCGCCATCATGGCCGAGCCCTTCCCCGACACCGGCCTGGCCATCGCGCCGCTGTACGACGAGCCCTTCATGGCCGCCGTGCCCACCGGCCACGCGCTGGCCAAGCGCAAGAGCATCACCGCCGAGGAACTGAAGCAGGAGACGATGCTGCTGCTGGGCACCGGCCACTGCTTCCGCGACCATGTGCTGGAGGTCTGCCCCGAGTACGCGCGCTTCGCCAGCGACGCCGAGGGCATCCGCAAGAGCTTCGAGGGCAGCAGCCTGGAGACCATCAAGTACATGGTGGCCTCGGGCATGGGCGTGACGGTGGTGCCGCGGCTGTCGATCGCGCATGGCATGGACGACCCGCAGTCGCACGCGCTGGTCACCTACATCCCGTTCGAGGTGCCGGTGCCCACGCGCCGCGTCGTGCTCGCCTGGCGGCGCAGCTTCCCGCGCTACGAGGCCATCGCGGCGCTGCGCAACGCCGTCTGCGCGTGCGCGCTCGAGGGCGTGACCCGACTGTCGGACTAGCGCCCTGGAACCCGAGACCCTTCCCACCGCCCGACACGCCTCGGGCCTGCGCGCGGCGTTGGCGGCGTTGTCGCTCGCGGTGCTGCCGCTGCTGGCCGACGCCGCGCCGGCCGTACCCGGTGCCGTATACGCGGTCGTTCCCGACGCCGCCCGCCCCGCCACCGCCGCGTCGGCCCCGCGCGTGGTGCACGTCGTCGGCGCCGACAACTACCCGCCCTACCTGTTCCGCGACGAGGACGGCCATCCCACCGGCCTCGTGGCCGACGAATGGGCGCTGTGGGAGAAGAAGACCGGCGTGCACGTCGACCTTCAGCCGGTCGAGTGGGCCGACGCGCTGCGCCGCGTGGCCGACGGCGACGCCGACGTCATCGACACGATCTTCTGGTCGTCCGAACGCGCGCGCACGATGGACTTCACCGCGCCGTTCGCCGACGTGCGCGAGCCGATCTACGCCGACAGCAGCGTCAAGGGCCTGGTCGACCTGCACTCGCTCAAGGGCTTCCACGTGGCGGCGCTGTCGGGCGACGTGTGCATCGACCGGCTGCACGCCGGTGGCATCACGCTGATCGACACCTATCCCAGCTACCAGAGCCTGATCGACGCCGCCGTCGCGGGCGGGCCGAAGATCTTCTGCATGGACGGCCCGTCGGCCGAGTACTACCTGTACAAGGCCAACGCCTCGCAGCGCTTCCGCGAGGCGTTCGTCATGTACTACGGCCACATGCACCGCGCGGTGCGGCGCGGCGATTCAAGCACGCTGGCGCTGATCGAGAAGGGCTTCGACCAGATCTCGCCCGGCGAGAAGAAGGCGCTGGAGGACAAGTGGTTCGGCGCGCCGCTGGCCGGCGAGCGCTGGCTGCACGCGATCGTCGTCGCCGCGGGCGTGCTCGCACTGGCCGCGGTCATCGCGGTGCTGTGGGGGCTGGTGCTGCGGCGCGCCGTGCGCGACAAGACGGCCGAGATCGACAGCCAGGCCCGCCGCCTGCGCACGCTGATCGACACGCTGCCCGACCTGGTCTGGTTCAAGGGCCTGGACGGCCGCTTCCTCGCCTGCAACGTGCGCTTCGAGCGCTTCATCGGCGCGCCCGAGAACGAGCTGCTGGGACATCCGGCCAGCGCGTTCCTGCCGGCTGCCGTCGCCGCCGAATTCGCCGCGGCCGACCAGCGAGCGATCGAAGTGCGCGCGCCGGTGCCGCACCAGTTCACGCTGACCTACGCGCACGACGGCCACCAGGAACAGGTCGAATCGCTGCACACGCCCGTCTTCGGCTCGCACGGCGAACTCACCGGCGTGCTGAGCATCGGCCGCGACGTCACCCAGCGCCGCGACGACGAGCGCCACCTGCGCCGCCTCAATCGCCTCTACCAGGTGCTGACCAACGTGCACGCGGCGATCGCGCGCGAGCGCGCGGCCGAGCCGCTGTTCCTCGCGGTGTGCCAGATCATGGTCCGCGACGGCGGCCTGCGCATGGCGTGGATCGGACGTCCCGACGTCGAGGCCGGCGAGCTGGTGCCCGTCGCCTGGGCGGGCAAGACCGGCCACTATCTCGATGCGCCGCACGCGTCGCTGGCCGAAGGGCCGCTGGGGCTCGCCCCCAGCGTGCAGGCCTTCCGCGAAGGCCGGCCGATGCATTCCACCGACATCGGCACCGACCCCGACATGGCCACCTGGCGCGAGGGCGCGCTGGCGCTCGGCTACCGGTCGTCGTCGGCGTATCCGCTGCTGTCGCGCGGGCGCACGGTGGCGGTCTTCACGATGTACTCGTCGGCGATCCAGTTCTTCGACGCGGGCGAGCTCGCGCTGCTGGAGCGGCTGTCGGAGGACATCGGCCGCGCGCTCGAGAGCTACGAGCTCGCCGAGGAACGCGAGCGCGCCGTGACCGACCTGCGCGACAGCGAGGCCCGCTTCGCGACGATGTTCCGCATGAGCCCGTCCGGCCTGGGCCTGGCGCGCTACGACACCAAGCGCTACATCGAGGTCAACGACGCGTTCGTCTCGATGTTCGGCTACGGGCCGGCCGAAGCGCTGGGCAAGAACGGAATCGAGCTCAACACGTGGGTCGACGTCAAGCTGCGCGGCGAAGCGATGGCCGTGCTGGATCGCGACGGCGAGGTGCGCAACGTCGAGGCGCCGTTCCGCACGCGCTCGGGCGACATCTTCCATGCCTCGTTCTCGGCGATGCGGGTGTCCATCGGCCGCGAGGACCTGGTGATCGCGTCGTACTTCGACCTCACCGCGCAGCGCCTGGCCACGCGCACGCTGGAAGACCGCAAGCTGGAGCTCGAGCGCATCGTCTCCCAGCGCACCGCCGAACTGAGCCGCGTGCTCGACGCGCTGCCCGACCGCTACTTCCGCATGCGCCACGACGGCACGGTGATCGATTTTCGAATCGGCCGCGAGGAGGACCTGTACACCAACACCGGCAACCTGCTGGGCCGGCGCATCGACCAGCTGCTGCCGTCGCCGGCGGCCGGGCAGCTGCAATCGGCCATCGCCGAGGCGATCGCCAGCAAGGACATCGTCGTCGCCGAATACTCGCTGCCGTTCCCCGAAGGCGCGCGCCACTTCGAGGCGCGCACGCTGCCGCTGGGCGCCGACCAGGTGATCATGTTCGTGCGCAACATCACCGACCGCCACTCGCTCGAGGCCGACCGCGAGCGCGCGCGCCTGAACGCGGTGGAGCTCGCCAACGCCAAGAGCGAGTTCCTCGCCAACATGAGCCACGAGATCCGCACGCCGCTCAACGGCCTGCTGGGACTCGCCCAGATCGGGCTGCGCGACACCGCCGACCCGCGCACGGTGTCCACGTTCGCCGCGATCATGAACTCGGGCCGGCTGCTGCTGGGCATCGTCAACGACGTGCTCGATTTCTCGAAGATCGAGGTCGGCAAGCTCCGGGTGGAGCAGCGTCCGATCTCGCCGCACGCGCTGGCCGAGGAGGCCGTCGCCCTCTTGCGCGACCGTGCCGTCGAGAAGCACATCGCGCTGGAGCTGGCGTTCGACGCGGGCCTGCCCGACCGCTGCCTGGGCGACGCGCTGCGCACGCAGCAGGTGCTGGTGAACCTGCTGTCCAACGCGATCAAGTTCACCGAGACGGGCAGCGTCAACGTGTGGGTCGGGCTCGAGGCCGAGGCCGAGGGCACGCGCATCGTCTATCGCGTCACCGACTCGGGCATCGGCATCGCACCCGAGCACATGAAGCACCTGTTCGACGCGTTCCAGCAGGCCGACACCTCCACCACGCGCCGCTTCGGCGGCACCGGCCTGGGCCTGGCGATCAGCAAGCGGCTGGCAGAGCTGATGGGCGGCGTCGTGCAGGTGCACAGCGAGCCGGGCGCGGGCAGCGTGTTCGACCTGCGACTGCCGTGGATCCCGGCCGCCGACCTCACGCCCGAATCGAAGCGCGAGGCCGCCTGGGGCGACAAGCCGCTCCGGCTGGACGGCGTGCGCGTGCTCGTCGCCGAGGACAACGAGGTCAACCAGATCGTGCTGGAGCGCGCGCTCGAGATCGAGGGCGCCGATGCGACGATCGTCGCCGACGGCCGCGAGGCCTACGACGTCGTGCTGATGGACATCCAGATGCCCGAGATGGACGGCTACGAGGCCACGCGCCGCATCCTCGAGCTCGCGCCCGACCTGCCGGTCATCGGCCAGACCGCGCACGCGATGCTCGACGAACGCCGCGAATGCCTGGCCGCCGGCATGGTCGACCACATCGCCAAGCCGATCGACTTCCGCCTGCTCGTCGACATGATCGTGCGGCACCTCGGCTGAAGTAACGGTTCCGCGCATCGGGACGATGCGCGGCCGACGTTCCTGACGGGTTCCTAACGCCGGCATATGCGGCCCATATGGCCGCTCGTGTCCAGTCACCCCATGCGCCGGACACGGCGCGCTTCGATGGGGGCCACGGCATGACCGACAAGGACGACACCGCATCCCGGCACGGCCTGGGTGCGCAGCTGTGGGGCGCCGTGAAGGACGCCCTGATCGACGAGGATCCGATCGCGGCCGCGCGCCGCGCGAAGCTGCAGGGCGGCAAGGCGCCGGCCGATCCGCCCGCCGCGCCCGCGCACGACGCGACGCCGGCGGCGATGTCGCCGATGGCGGCCACGCTGATGGCGCAGGTGCTGACCAGGGCCACCGCCTACACGGCGCTGACCGAGAAGCTGCTGCCGCTCGAGTCCATCGTGCTCGACGAACGCACGCGCTACCAGGCGGCCTGGGCGCTGATCAGGAGCTCGCGCAGCGTCGACCAGGTGGTGCAGGCCATCGCCATGCAGCACGTGCCCGCGCTCGAGGCCGAGGCCGCGCGCTTTGCCGCGCAGCTCGAGGACAAGGAACGCCAGGAGATCGGCGCGCGCTCGCAGGAGCTGCAGTCGCTGACCACCCACATCGACGCCGCCGCCCAGCAGGTCGCGCGGCTGCGCGAGGACACCGAGGCGCGCATCGGCCAGATCGAGCAGGCGGTCGCGCGCGACCGCGAGCGCCAGTCGCAGCTGACGCGCGAGATCGACACCAAGCGCCACGAACTCGCCGGCGTGCAGCGCCAGTTCGACGCGGCCGCCAAGGCGGTGGCGCAGGCGCTCGACGCGGCACGCGCGACCGTGCTGCGCCATCTCGGCTGACCACCCAAGGAGAAATCATGAACGACATCATTCCCACCGACTACAAGCCGCTCGGCTTCTGGGAGCGCAAGGAAGGCGTCACCGGCCAGGTGGTCGGCGTCGCGCTCGTGTGCGGCGCCGGCGTGCTGCTGTATCGCGCGCTGCCCACCCTCATCACGCTGCTCGAGAACACGATCTACGCGTCGATCCTGGGCGTGGTCGCGATCGCCTTGTTCTTCGTGATCACCGACCGGCGCTTCTGGCGCCTCGGCGCGTGGGCCTACATGAGCGCGATGCGTCGCCTCACGCAGGTCTTCGTCGAGATCGATCCGATCGGGATCATGTGCAACTACATCGAGGACCTGAAGACGAAGCTGGCCGACATGAACGGCCGCATCTCGCGGCTGTCCGGAATGATCCGCGCCTGCAAGGAGGAGATCCGCCAGAACGACCAGGCGAAGTCGGGCGCGCTGGGCCTGGTCAGCGAGGCCAGGAAGAAAGGCCTGACGATGGTGGCCGCCGCGCAGTCGCGCAAGGCCGGCCGCATGGCCGAGGCCAACCTGACGTACCAGGACCTGCTCGCGAAGATGGAACTGCTCCACCGCGTGCTCGTGAAGTACCAGGAGGTGTCGACCTTCCTCATCGAGGACATGACGCAGGAGGTGTCCATCAAGGAGCGCAAGCGCGCGATGGCCCGGGAGGCGTACTCCGCGATGAAGTCGGCGATGGCCATCATCCACGGCGACCCGAGCGCGCGCCAGCTCTACGACATGGCCAACGAGTACGTCGCCGCCGACTACGCGATGCGCATCGGCGAGATCGAGGACTTCGTGCGCATGTCCGACACCTTCATGCAGTCGATCGACCTGCGCAACGGCGTGTACGAACAGCAGGCCGTGGAGCTCCTCGCCGACTGGGAGAAGAACGCCGACTCGATCGTGCTGGGCGATGCCAAGCGCCTGCTGATCGAGAACCACCCGGAGGGCACCGCGCGAGAGACGCGCGGCGGCCCGGCGCGGCCCCGCAACGCCGGCGGCGACACGCCGGGGCTCGACTGGTTCGGCCAGTCCAGCCATTGAGTCAACCGCATCAGCAACAAGGCATCGAAAGGAATCATCATGGCCATCAAGCCGCTTCCCCGTCTCATCCTGATCGTGGCCGCCGTCGGCGGCGCCTGGGTCGGGATCAATCGCTACAGCCAGTACGCGCACGCCAACAGCGTGACCGCCAGCAGCGTGCCGAGGCCGGCCGACGTGCCGGTCGCGGGCACCACCGCGGCGGCCGCGCAGCCCGCGCTCGTCACGTCGACGCTGGCGCCCGCCACCGGCGACTACACGGCGCGCACGCTGCTGCTGCCGTGGAACGCCGAGGCCGGCATCGCCTACGCGAACGGCGACGCCAGCACCACGGCCGACAGCCTGATGGCGCGCCACGGCGTGCACCTCGCGCTCGAACGCCAGGACGACTACTCGCAGATGGTCGCCGAGCAGGCGCTGTTCGCGCAGGAGGTCGCCAACGGCGTGGCACGTCCGGCCAGGGGCGCCGCGTTCGTCGTCATCATGGGCGACGCATTGCCCGGTTATGCCGCGTCCGCGAAGGCTGCGCTGGACAAGCTCGGCCAGCAGATCGAGGTCGTCGGCGCGCTCGGCTACTCGCGCGGCGAGGACAAGTGCATGCTGCCGGCCGAGGTCGTCGCCGATCCGCAGAAGGCGCGCGGCTCGCTGATCGGCGCGGTGCTGCGCGACGGCGACTGGAACATCTGCATCAAGTACGCGGCCGACAACAGGATCCCCGTCAATGCGGATCCGAAGACGTACGACCCGGACGCGATGAACTTCGTGTCGGTCGGCGCGTTCACCGAGGCCGACGAGAAGCTGATCGCCGCGAGCAAGGGCGCGTGCGAGACGCGTCCCGTCGTCAGCGGCGGCAAGCTCACCGGCGAATCGCGTCGCGTCTGCCAGAACGGCACCGCCACGTGGACGCCGGGCGACGTGAAGGTCGCGCGCGAAGTGGGCGGCCTCGCAGCCGTGGCGTCGACGCGCGAGTACATGTGGCAGATGCCCGCCGCGATCATCGGCAACAAGCAGTGGATGGCTCAGAACCCGGCGTTCGTGAAGAACATGCTGGCCGCCTCGTTCGAGGCCAGCGACGCGATCAAGGCCAGCGATGCGAACCTGCTCGCGGCGTCGACGGTGATGGCCAAGGTGATGAAGGAGCAGACGCCCGAGTGGTGGGCGAAGTACCACCGCGGCGTGGTCGAGAAGGACGCGAAGGGTCTGGACATCCGCCTCGGCGGCTCGACCACCAACAACCTGGCCGACAACCTCTACCTGCTGGGCCTGAACGGCAACGACAACCTCTACAAGCGCGTCTACACGGTGTACGGCGGCATCGCGAAGTCGCTGTATCCGCAGGAGATGCCGGTGGTGCTGCCGTACGAATCGGTGGTCAACGCCAGCTACGTGCAGTCGCTCGCGTCGGAGGCGACGGCGGCCGCGTCGGCGCGCCCCGCCACGCCGGTCTTCGACGCCAGCGCGCCCGCGACGTCGACGTTCGCCAGGCGCTCGTGGGCCATCGAGTTCGACACCGGCAAGGCGACGTTCCGCCCGCAGGCCTTTTCCATGCTCGACCAGATGCTCGACCAGGTCGCGGTATCGGGCCTGACGGTGCAGGTGTCGGGCCACACCGACAACGTCGGCGACCCGGCGTCCAACCTCGCGCTGTCCAAGCGCCGCGCGGACGCGGTGAGCGCCTGGCTGCAGGCCAACGCGTCCTCGTCGTTCCCGAAGGAACGCGTGCGCACGCGGGCCTACGGCGACCAGCAGCCGGTGGCGGCCAACGACACGGCCGAGGGCCGCGCGCGCAACCGCCGCGTCGACATCGCACTCGTGCGCACCGAATGACGCGTCACGCCTGAGACGAGCCGCCCCGTCGCCAGACGCGGGCGGCTCGCCACGGAGAAGCCCCTTGAAATTCGCCAACCTGCTGCTGCCGTTCACGCCCGTGCGCGCGCGCTGGCTGCACGCGATGGTCGCGCTCCAGGCGACCGCCGCCATCGCGCTGTGGGCGCTGGGCGGCTCGCGCACGCTCCCGTCGCCGATGGAGGTGGGCGTCGCGTGGCTCGACCTCGTGCGCCACCAGGGCCTGCTGCTCGAGCTGTGGACCAGCCTCAAGGTGAGCCTGCTGGCGCTGCTGCTGTCGACGCTGGCGGCCGTCGCGATGGCCTGCCTGGCCACGGCGCCGGTGTTCATGCCGCTCGCGCGGCTGTCGGCCGCGCTGCGCTTCCTCGGCTTCGCCGGCCTCACGTACGTGTTCATGCTGATGTCCAGCGACGCCACCGCGCTGCGCTTGTGGATCCTGGCGTTCGGCATGTTC
>CAIMXF010000555.1 GCA_903845345.1 uncultured beta proteobacterium | reverse complement strand
GTCACGACGCACATCGCGCAGACGATCAAGGACTGGGACGACCGCCAGCTGGTCGACGAGGTCGAGCTGAGCCTGGGGCGCGACCTGCAGTTCATCCGCATCAACGGCACCGTGGTGGGCGGCGTCGCCGGGCTGGTGCTGCACGCGCTGAGGGTGCTGCCCGGATGACCCGCAAGTCCGCTGCACGGACTGGTGCGGCGGCATACACTGGCACTTCCTGAAGTGCCGGGGGCACAGCGCACATGGGATTCTTCGCGGACAAGGGGGCCGGGCGACGCAGAACGCTGGTCGCCTCGCTGTTGCCCGCGGCCGCGGTCACCCTGGCCGTCGGGCTGATCGCCGGCGGCGCCATCGTGCGCGACTTCCGCCAGGAACGCGCGCAGGCGGCGGCGCGGGTGGAGGCGGTGGCCGAGTTGCGCGCGACCCAGGTGCAGGCCTGGCTCGACCGCCACATGAGCTTCGCGCAGTTCCTCGACGACAGCACGGTGCTGGCCGACCTCTACGTGCGCTGGCAGGATCACGGCGACGCCTCGGCGGGACAGCAGCTCCTGGCGCGCGCGATCGATTCGCGCCACGCCGACGGCTCCGACAGCGCATTGATCGTCGATGCCCAGGGCAAGGTGCTCGCGCGCGAGCACCCGTCCGAGCGCGACATCGCGCCCGAACTCAAGGCCACCGTGCTGGCGGCGATCAAGGCTGGCACGGCGACCCGTTCGACCCTCTACGGCCGGCCGGGCACCGAGATCGCGCAGCGGCTCGACATCGTCGTCCCGCTGCTCCGGACCGGCGCGCCGGCGCGCGGCGCGATCGTGCTGCGCATCGACCCGCGCCGCTCGCTGTTCCCGACGCTGGCCAACTGGCCGGTGCCCAGCCGCACGGCCGAGTCGGTGCTGTGGGATCGCCGGGGCGACCACATCGTCAACATCAGCGACGTGCAACGCCAGCCGGGCAGCCTGGGGAGCATCAGCGAGCTCGTCGCGACGTCGACGATGCCGATCGCCCGCGCGGTGCGCGGCGAGCTGGCGCCCGGCGTCCCGGCGCGGGTGATCGACCGCTGGGGCAGCGAGGTGCTGTGGTGCGCGCGGCCGGTGACCGGCACCGACTGGTGGCTGGTCGCGAAGATGGACATGGCCGAGGTCGACGCGCCCGCCTGGGCGCGCGCGCGCGAGACGGGCGTGGCCGCGTTGCTCGCGCTGCTGGGCGCGGCGCTGGCGGGGCGCGTGTGGTCGCAGCGCCGGCTGGTGCGCGAGGCCGAGCAGGAACGCTACGCGCAGCGCGAACGGCTGCGCGCGCTGGCGCTGCTGGAGGCCATCGCGCAGAGCGCCACCGATGCCGTCTACGCGAAGAACCTCGAGGGCCGCTACGTGTACTGCAACCGCGCGGCGGCGAGCTTCGTCGGACATTCCATGGAGACGCTCCTCGGGCGAACCAACGCCGAGCTGTTCGACGCCTCGACTGCCGCGCGCCTCGACGCGGACGACGCGCGTGCCGTGGCCGGCGAGCTGCGGCGCAACTTCGAAGAGGTGCTGACCGGCCCCAACGGCCCGTTGCACCTGCTGTCCACCAAGGGGCCGCTGGTCGATGCCGAAGGCAACGTGCTGGGCATGCTGGGCGTGTCGCGCGACGTGACCGAGATGCGCGGCGCGCAACGCGCGCTGCGGGACAGCGAGGAGCACTACCGGGCGGTGGTGTCGGTGCTCAGCGAGGGCATCGTCGTGTTCGACCGGAACGGCACGGTGGTCAGCAGCAACGCCGCCGCCGCGCGCCTGATGGAGGCGGCGATCACGCCCGGACGGTCGCGCGACGAGGTCGCCACGCCGTGGCAGCCGTTCCACGCCGACGGCCGGCCCATGCTCGCGCACGAGACGCCGACCAGCCGCGTTCTGGCCGGCGCAGGACCGCAGCTGGACATGCCCGTCTACGCGCGCGACGCCGCGGGCGGCACGATCCTCTACCAGGTCAGCGCCGTGCCCCTGGTCAACGCCGAGAGCGGCGAGATGACCGGCGTGGTGTCCACCGTCGTCGACGTGACGCCCCAGCACCGGATGGCCGAGGACCTGCGCCGCCATCGCGACGAGCTCGAGACCCAGGTGGCCCAGCGCACGCGCGAACTCGTGCTCGCCAACGCCACGCTGGAAGACGCGCTGCACTTCAATCGCGAGATCACCGACGCCATCCCGGGCCTGGTCACCTACTGGGATCGCGAGCTGCGCTGCCGCTTCGCCAACCGCAGCTATCTCGAGAACTTCGAGCGCACGGCCGATCAGGTGATCGGCCGTACACGCGCCGAGATCTTCGGCACGGCACACGAGAACGCGGTGATCGACCGGCTGCAGCGGGCCTTGCACGGCGAGCCCCAGCTGTTCGAGTTCCAGCCGCGGCTGGGCGTGCGCGGCGACGTGTTCTACCAGGTGCACTACGCGCCGGCGCGCGGGCCGGACGGCCAGGTGCACGGCGTCTACATGATGGCCTTCGACATCAGTGCCCTCAAGAAAGCCGAGGCCGAACTCACCCGGACGAACGAGGCGCTGGGCCGTTCGCGCGACGAGGCCGAGACCGCCAACCGCGCCAAGAGCGCGTTCGTGGCCAACATGAGCCACGAGATCCGCACGCCGCTCAACGGCATCCTCGGCCTCGCCTACCTGCTCGCACGCGATCCGCGCGACGCGCTGCAGCGCGAGCGGCTGGACAAGATCGGCGACGCGGGGCAGCACCTGCTGGAGATCATCAACGACGTGCTCGATCTCTCGAAGATCGAGGCCGGCAAGCTGACGCTGGAAGAGGCCGACTTCTCGCTCGACAACCTGCTGTCGACCGCCTGCGACATGGTGGGCGAGCGCGCGCAGGCCAAGGGCCTGGAGCTGGTGGTCGATACCGACCACCTGCCGCAGCGGCTGCGCGGCGACCCGACGCGGCTGTCGCAGATGATCCTCAACCTGCTGTCCAACGCGGTGAAGTTCACCGCGACGGGCTGGGTGAGGCTCAAGGGCGAGCTGCTGGACGACCGCGACGGCCGCGTCCTCGTGCGCTTCGACGTGCAGGATACCGGGCCGGGCATCCCGCGCGAGCGCCAGGCGCAGCTGTTCAGCGCGTTCGAACAGGGCGACAACACGACGACGCGCCGCTTCGGCGGAACCGGCCTGGGCCTGTCGCTGACGCGCAACCTGGCCGTGGCGATGGGCGGCAGCGTGGGCGTGGCCAGCACGCCGGGCGAGGGCAGCACGTTCTGGTTCACGGCGTGGCTGAAGCACGCCATGCGCGCCGACGAATCGGCGACGCTGGCGCCGATGAAGGCCCTGCGCATGCTGTTGGTCGACGACCTGCCCGAGGCGGCCACGGTGATCGCGAGCTACCTGGCTCACATGGGCATGCAGGTGGACGCGCAGCCGAGCGGCGAGGCCGCGGTGCAGCGGGTGGAGACGGAGATGGCCCAGGGCCGGCCGTACGACCTGATGCTGGTCGATTCCAGCACCCGCTGCGACGACGGCGCGCCCACGCTGTCGCGCCTGCAGGCGCTGATGGGCGAGGGCATGCCGCCATGCGTGCTGCTGTGTTCGTCGGCCGAGGGGCTTGCCGGCGAGCGCCTGTTCGGCGTCAAGGTGGACGCGGTGCTGGACAAGCCGGTGACGGCGTCCGCGCTGCACGACGTGGTGGCGCGCATCCTGTACCGACGCGGCGGATCGCGCAGCGACGCCGCCATCGTGCGCGACGCCAGCGAGGAACTCGTGCGCGAGCGCCACGCCGGCCAGAGCGTGCTGCTGGCCGAGGACAACATCGTCAACCGCCTGATCGCGCGCGAGCTGCTGTCCAACGCCGGCCTGGTGGTGGAGCAGGCCGAGAACGGCGCCATCGCGGTGGAGCTCGCCGCGCAGCAGAAGTGGGACCTGATCCTGATGGACATGCAGATGCCGGTGATGGACGGCCTCGTCGCCGCGCGCGCGATCCGCGCTCGAGGGGACATCGCCGTGCCCATCATCGCGATGACGGCCAACGCGTTCGTCGAGGATCGCGACGCGTGCCTGGAAGCCGG
Organism: uncultured beta proteobacterium; assembly: GCA_903845345.1. Classification (GTDB taxonomy): domain Bacteria; phylum Pseudomonadota; class Gammaproteobacteria; order Burkholderiales; family Burkholderiaceae_C; genus Scleromatobacter. Next base: position 15,664 of record CAIMXF010000555.1, on the reverse strand, counting down.
CATGAACGCCCACATCGCCAAGCCCGTGAATCCGGCGGCGCTGTACGCGCTCCTGATGCGCTGGCTGCCCGACAAGGTCGTCTAGCCCGAGCGGCCGTTCGGACGACCGAGGTTGTTTCCCGACTCAAGTCGGGGTGGCGGCCTGCCGATAAAAGGACACGAAGGTACGTCCGGCGTCAGTCCACACGGCCCCGCGTCTCCCCGCAGTCACCGTCAGCGCCCGGACCCCGTCCGTCGCTCGCCCGGTGAATCCGCCGTTCACCGTCCGAATCCACCATGAATCTCAAGAAGAAACTGCCGCTGGCCATCACCGCCGGCCTCGCCGCACTGATGGCGGCCGCGCTCTTCGGCATCCACAGCCTGAACCAGTCGGTCACGCTGTACGAGACCGAGGTCAGCGCGCAGCATGCGCACGAGCGCGACATCGCCGACATGCTGGTCACGTTCAAGACGCAGGTCGAGGAATGGAAGGACACGCTGCTGCGCGGCAAGGATCCTGCCAGGCTGGACAAGCACTGGGGCGCGTTCGCCAGGCAGGAAGCCGCCGTCGACGACAAGGCCAAGGCCCTGCTCGCGACCTTGCCCGCGGGCGAGAGCCGAACGCTGGTGGAGCAGTTCGCCGCCGCCCACGTGCAGATGGGCGTGAACTACCGCAAGGGCTTCGACGCCTTCAAGGCCGCCGAATTCGATCCGTCCGCCGGCGACAACGCCGTCGCCGGCATGGACCGCGAGCCGGCGCGCCTGCTCGCCGAATCCGGCAAGAAGATCGCCGCCGACAGCGCGGCGACCGCGACGCATGCGGCCGCCGAAGCGCAGCGCGCCACCATCATCAGCGTCGTGTTGATGCTCGTCGTGGGCGCCGCGGGTGTCGTCGCGGGCGTGCTGTTCAGCCGCCGGATCACCAGGCCGGTGGATCACGCGCTGCAACTGGCGCGCAAGATCGCCGATGGCGATCTCACGATGCACGTCAAGGCGAACGGCGACGACGAGATCGCGCAGTTGCTGAAGGCGTTGTCGGCGATGCAGGACAGCCTGTCCGGCGTGGTCGGCAACGTGCGCTCGAATTCGGAGAGCGTGTCGACGGCCGCCAGCGAGATCTCGCAAGGCGCCAACGACCTCAGCCAGCGCACCGAGGAGCAGGCCTCGGCGCTGCAGCAGGCCGCGTCGTCGATGGAGCAGCTCGGCTCCACCGTGCGCCAGAACGCCGAGAACGCGCTGTCGGCCAACCAGCTCGCGCTGGGCGCCAGCAGCGTCGCGCGCAAGGGCGGCGCGGTGGTGGGCGAAGTCGTCGAAACGATGAAGGGCATCAACGACAGCTCCAAGCGCATCGTCGACATCATCGGCGTGATCGACGGCATCGCGTTCCAGACCAACATCCTGGCGCTGAACGCGGCGGTGGAGGCCGCGCGCGCCGGCGAGCAGGGCCGCGGTTTCGCCGTGGTGGCCAGCGAGGTGCGCAGCCTCGCGCAGCGCAGCGCGGACGCGGCCAAGGAGATCAAGTCGCTGATCTCGGCGAGCGTCGAGCGCGTCGAGCACGGCACGGCGCTGGTCGACCGCGCCGGCGTGACGATGACCGAGATCGTCACCTCGATCGCCCGCGTCACCGACATCATGGGCGAGATCAGCGCCGCCAGCACCGAGCAGAGCACGGGCGTCGGCCAGATCAGCCAGGCGATCGCGCAGATGGACCAGGCCACGCAGCAGAACGCCGCGCTGGTGGAAGAGAGCGCGGCCGCGGCCGAGAGCCTGCGCGACCAGGCGCAGCAACTGGTGCAGGTGGTCGCGGTGTTCAGGCTCGACGGCGTCGAGGGCGCCGCGGCGCCGCGCCTGGCCGCCCCGGTTGCGCGCGTGGCGGTGGGCAAGCCCAAGGACTTCGCGCCGGCACGCAAGCCCGCGCCGGTGGCACGTCCCGCTGCCGCCCCCGTTTCGGTGGCCACGCCGGCGCCCGCGCCGGCCGTGGCCACGGCCGGCGCGTCCGACGACTGGGAATCGTTCTGAGCCCGTGCGGTTAAAGTGTTCGCTCCACAAGGAGCGGACACGATGCGCGGGACACGAGCCACGATGGGATTTCTGCTGGCCACGCTCGGCGCGCTGGCCGGCACGGCCGCCATGGCGGCGACGACGGTCGTCACCGCCGATCGCATGCTGGACGTGCTGGCCGGCAAGTACGTCGACAAGCCGGCGATCGTCGTCGTCGACGGCCGCATCAATGCCGTGCTGACGCAGGGCGCCGCGGCGATCCCGCCGGACGCGACGCACATCGACCTGCCGGGCCACACGCTGCTGCCCGGGCTGATCGACATGCACGTGCACCTCGCCGCCGACGCCCGCATCGACGGCTACCACTCCCTCGACTACACCGACAGCTTCTGGGTGGCCGTGGGCGTCGCCAATGCCAAGTCCATGCTCGAGGCCGGCTTCACCACCGTGCGCAACGTCGGCTCGGCCAACTACGCCGACGTCGGCATCAAGCAGGCGGTCGAGGGCGGCTACGTGCCCGGGCCGCGCATCGTGCCGGCCACCTACCTGCTCGGCGCGACCGGCGGCCACTGCGACGAGACCGAGGGCCTGCCGCCCAGCTATGCCGTGGTGCTGTCGCCGGGCGTGGCCGACGGCCCCGAGGCGTTCCGGCTTCTGGTGCGCAAGGTGCACAAGTACGGCGCCGAGGTGATCAAGCTGTGCGTCACCGGCGGCGTGCTCTCGCGCACCGACACCGCGGGTGCCCAGCAGATGAGCTACGACGAGATCAAGGCCGCCGTCGACGAGGCGCACCGGCTCGGGCTGAAGGTGGCCGCGCATGCGCACGGGCTGTCCGGCATCAACGACTGCCTGCGCGCCGGCTGCGACACCATCGAGCACGCCAGCCTCGCCGACGAGGAATCGTTCGCGCTCGCCAAGCAGCACGGCGCCTGGTTCTCGATGGACATCTACGACGACGACTACATCCTGGCCGAGGGCCCGAAGAACGGCATGTTCGAGGAGTCGCTCGCCAAGGAGCGCGCCATCGGCCTGAAGCAGCGCCAGACCTTCCGCGCGGCCTACAACGCCGGCGTCAAGATGATCTTCGGCACCGACAACGGTGCCGTCTTCCCGGCCGGCCAGAACGCGCTGCAGTTCGCGAAGATGGTCGAGTGGGGCATGCCGCCGCTCGAGGCGATCCGCGCGGCCACGCGCAACGCGGCGCAGGCGCTCGGGCGCGAGGGCGACGTCGGCGCGATCGAGGTGGGACGCTACGGCGACTTCGTGGCCGTCAAGGGCGACCCGCTGCACGACATCCGCCTGCTCGAACACCCGGCCGCGGTGATCAAGGGCGGCGAGCGCGTTCGGTAGGCTCGCGGAGCGCCGCGGTCAGAGCGCGATCGCGAGTGCGCGCAGGCGGGCGATCTGCGCCGCGTCGGGGAAACGGCGCACGCGCACGCGTTCTCGCCGGTGAGCAAAGGCGATCCCGTCGTCGTCCCGCGAGTCAGGTCGGCGGCAGCAGCACGGACCTTGGGTCGGACGCGAGCGCGTCCAGAAACGCATCGAGGCTGGTCGCGACAAGCATGGCTTGTCGATGGTTACCGAGGTCGAGGTAGATCTCGCTCACGTCCTCCGACACGGGCCTGGCTCGAAAGAACCAGCTGGAATGCAGGTAGTCGGAGAACACGGTGCCGAAACGGTTTGTCGCGGGGTCTGATCTGGCGACGACCTCGGGCGCTTGCAGCGTCCAGCCATCCTCATCGCAATCGTCCATGCCGCCCACCACGCCGTACATACGCACGAGGTCGCCGGTCGCCCGGCCCCCGGCAGCGGTGAAGGCTTCTCGCACGCGACGTGCGGTGACCGGGGAGGCGAGGCCGATCTTCCCCTGCTTCCATCTGGCGAGCAGAGTCTGCAGGGCGTCCGCTTGAGGCGCTTGTCGCGTCATTCCGGGCGCACCGCCGGTCGGGAAGTGCATGCGCCTTCTTCTTCGGCGAGCCGCGCCAGCAGCCCCGAGTGGCGCAGCGTGGCCGTGGCGATGGCCTGCTCCAGCACCGCCGCGTCGGCCACCAGCGCCACGCGCCGCTTCGCGCGCGTGATGGACGTGTACAGCAGTTCGCGCGTGAGCACGCGGCTGGGCTGCTCGGGCAGCATCACCAGCACGCCGTCGAACTCCGAGCCCTGCGACTTGTGCACGGTCATCGCGAAGGCCGTCTCGTGGCGCGGCAGGCGCACCGGCGCGATCGCGCGGAAGCCGCCGGGGGCGGACGCGTCGGGGAAGTGCACCAGCAACTCGCCGTCGGCATTCGGCAGCGCGATGCCGATGTCGCCGTTGAACAGTCGCAGCACGTAGTCGTTGTTGGCCACCATCACCGGACGGCCGGCGAACCAGGGCGACGCGGCGACGCCTTCGGCGAGGCCGGGCAGGCCCATCGCCGTGCGAAAGCGCCGCGTCAGCGCCGCGTTGAGCGCGGCCACGCCGCGCGGGCCGTCGCGCAGGGCGCACAGCACGCGGAACCGGCCGAAGGCCTCGGCGATCGCCGCCACCGCCGTCGCATCGGCCGCCTGCGTCGCCACGGCCGCGACGGCGCGGCGATAGTCGGCGTAGCCGACGTCCATGGCGTGCAAGGCGGGCTCGAGGCTGGTGTGCGGGGCGATATCGAGCCACGTCACGTCGGGGTCGGTCCCGGCGCGCAGCCAGTCGATCGCCGCGCGCGAGCGGCCCGCGTTGACGTCGCCGGCCAGCCGCCCGATGCCCGAATCGGCCGCGAAGCGGTAGGTCTGCGTGAACCAGACGGCGCTGTCCTGCAACGCGCTGCGCTGCGCCGGGCACGGGGGCACGATCGCGTCGGACGGCGTGCCGGTCATCGCGGCCAGGTCGCGCACGGCGTCGGGGGTGAGCGTCGGATCGATGCTCAGCTCGGCGAAGACGGCGCCCGATTCGACCGCGGCCAGTTGATCCTTGTCGCCCAGCAGGACGATGCGCGCGTCGGGCGGAACGGCCTCCAGCAGGTGCGTGGCGAGCGCGAGGTCCAGCATCGACGCTTCGTCGACCACCAGCGCGTCGATCGCCAGCGGATGGCCGGCGTCGTGCGCGAAGCCCGCGGGCGTGACGCGCAGCAGCCGGTGCACGGTCGCCGACGCCGCCGGCATGCGCTCGCGCAGTTCCGGCGGCAGGTGCTGGGCGCGCTGGCGGATCGCGTCGGTCATGCGTGCTGCGGCCTTGCCGGTGGGCGCGGCCAGCGCGATGCGGCAGTCGGGGTCCAGCGCGAGCAGGCAGGCGAGCAGGTTGACGACGGTGGTCGTCTTGCCGGTGCCGGGGCCGCCGCTGATCACCGTGAGCCGCCCGCGCAACGCGAGCGCCGCGGCCAGTTGCTGCCAGTCGGCGGCGCCGCTTAGGCGCCCGGCGTTGGCGGCGAACAGCTCGGTCAGTCGCGCACGCAGCTCGGGCGACGCCACGGCGTCGCGCGCGTCCGCGTGGCGCGCCTGCGTGAGGCGGCGCGCGAGGCGGCGTTCGTAGTCGTAGTAGCGGTGCAGGTAGAGACGGTCGTCGGCGTCGAGGATCAGCGGCCGCGCGCCGGGAGCGTCGGGCGTGCCGACGATGCCCGAGGCGAGCAACGTGGCGCGCCAGCCGGCGATGTCCAGCCGCCGGGCTGGCGCATCGCCGTCGGCGAAGGTCGGCGCGGCGGCGAGCGAGCCCAGCACCAGGCAGACGTGGCCCTCGCTCACGGCCAGGCTCAGCGCCTTGCCGGCGTGCCCGACGGCCGCCGCGACGCCCGCGCTCGCGCCTTCGGCGGCGGCCCAGCGCACGACATGGCGCGCGAAGCCTTCGGCCAGCCGTTGATCGGCGCGGTCGGTCACGACGTGGTCTCCGTCTGGTCGAACAGCGACGACAGGCGCGCGATCGTCGCCGCCGTCGGGCGATGGAAGAAGACGCCGGTCGGCGCGCCGCTGGCGTCGCGCCAATCGGGCCGCACGCCGCGCACGAACAGGTAGACGGCGCCGCCCAGGTGCTGCCCGGGGTCGTAGCCGGCGAGGCGATGGCGCAGGTAGCGATCGAGCGCCACCAGGTACAGCAGGTACTGCAGGTGATAGCCCTGGTCGCGCATCGCGGCGGCCATCGCGGCCTGGCCGTAGTGTGCCGGCGTGCCGCCCAGGTGGTTGGACTTCCAGTCGAGGATGAAGAAGCGCCCCTCGTGCTCGAACACCAGATCGATGAAGCCCTTGAGGAAACCGCGCAGCGTGGCGAACGACAGCCGCGGCATCTCGTAGCCCTGCGCGGCGAGCGTGTCGTTCAGGGCCGTGGCGTCGAAGCGGTGCGAGGGCAGGTGGAATTCGAGTTCCACCAGCCGGCGCGATGCCGGCAGGTCGGACAGCCGCAGCGGATGCGGCGTGCCGAGCGGCAACGGCGTGTCGAGCGTGCCTTCCAGCATCCGCGCGAGCATGCGGCCGCGCAACGCGGCGCCGTCGTCGCCGGGCGCGTCGGGCACGCCCAGCGCGCGCAGCAGCTTCAGGGCGTCGGCCACGGGCTGGCGCCAGCCGTCGCGATCGGTGAAGTCGATGCGCTCGAACGCGTGGTGGATCGCCTCGCCAGCGGCGGGGCCGCGCGGGAAATGCAGCGGGTCGTCGTCGGCCGGGCGGAAGGCGGGCGCCTCGTCGACGACCTCCGCTGCGGGGGCTTCGAGCACGCGCAGGTCATGGTCGGCGCCGGAGCGGTCGTGCGCGGCGCCGTGGGCGATCGCGCTGAAGCTGCCGATCCACCAGCCGCCGGGCAACGCGCGCGGCGCGGGCAGCGCGGCGAGCGTGTCCGCGGCCGGTCGGGGCGTCAGCAGCGTCGTCGGATCGCCGATCGGCAGCGGCGTGACGGCGATCGCGCCGCCTGAGCGCTCGGCGAGCGACCGCCACGCCGATTCGATGCTGGCCGCGCCGTTCCTGTGCTCGAACCAGTCGTCGGGCGAGAGCCCGGCGCCGGCCACGAGCCAGTTCAGCAGGCTGCGCGTGCTGGCGGTGGCGCTCGGGTAGCGACCGGCCGTGCGATAGCAGCCGGCCACGATCACGCAGCGATGCACCGCGCGCGTCAGCGCCACGTAGACCAGGCGCAGCGTCTCGGCCGACTCCTCGAGCCTGAGCTTGTGCCTGACGGCCTTCTGGTGCGTCTCGTCGCGGAAGTCGTGGCCGTAGTCGATCACGGTCTGGCCGTCGTCGTCGTGGTAAGCCACGCCGGTGAGGCCGTCGGGCCTGCCGCCGCGCGACGCCGTCCACAGGAACGGGCAGAACACGACCGGGTATTCGAGGCCCTTGGACTTGTGGATCGTGACGATCTGCACCAGGTTCTGGTCGGACTCGAGCCGCAACTGCGTCGCATCGTCGCCATCGGGCGAGACGCGCTGCGACTGGAACCAGCGCAGCAAGGTGTCCGGCGCCGCGTGGCGCTCGCCGGCCTCGTGCAGGCATTCGACCAGGTGCAGCAGGTTGGTGAGCCGGCGTTCGCCGTCGGGACGGGCCAGCAGGCGGCCGGCGACCTGGTCGGCGGCCAGCCACTGGCGCAGCATGAAGCCGACGCCGCGCTGCAGCCAGACCTCGCGCCAGCCGGCAAAGCGCTGCACGGCGGCGAGCAGCGCGGACTCGTCGCCGGCCAGCGTCGCGATGGCGGTGGCGTCGCAGCCCATCAACTCGGTCGACAGCGCGGCCTTCAGCGTGCGCTCGCGTGCCGGTTCGAGGACGGCGGTGAGCACGCGGTCGAGTTCCTCGGCGTCGCTGCTGCGGAACACGCTGGCCTGCGACAGCTCGACGCTGCCCACGCCGCGCGCCGCCAGCGCCAGGCGGATCTGCGAGCCCTGCGCGTTGCTGCGCACCAGCACCGCGATGTCGCCGGCCGCCAGCGCGCGCTCGTTCGGTGCCTGGCCCAGCGTGACCTCGCCGCGCTGCGCGGCCGCCAGCAGGCGCGCGATCTCGTTGGCCGTGGCGGCGACGACCGCGACCATCGCATCGCGCTGGAAGATGGGCTCGCCGTCGTCGGCCGGCGGCAGGGTCCATACCTGCAGCGGCGCGGCCGGCGCGCTGGTGTCGGTCAGGGGCTGGCGCGGCTTCTTGCCGAACGACACTTCCTGGTAGGCCAGCGCGTCCATCATGAAGGCGCGCGGATTGGCCGCGAACAGCGCGTTGAGCGCGCGGATCAGCGGCTCGGACGAACGCTGGTTGTCGGCCAGCGAATAGCGCGCCACCGCATGCTTGCCGGCCGCGATGTAGGTGTGCAGGTCGGCGTTGCGGAAGCTGTAGATCGCCTGCTTCGGGTCGCCCACGAAGAACAGCGGCGCCTCGGACAGCGTGTCGTCGGTGGTGGACGTGTAGATCGTCTTGAAGATCGCGAACTGCAGCGGATCGGTGTCCTGGAACTCGTCGATCAGCGCGGCGGGGAAGCGCTTCTTCAGCTCGCCGGCGAGCCACGGCGAGTCGCCGCGCGTGAGTCGGTCGTGCAGGTTGAACAGCATGTCGTCGAACGCGATCACGCGCTGGCGGCGCTTGGCCTCGCGCTGGGCCTGCGTGCCCTCGGCAAGCAGCGCCTTCAGCAACGCGAGCCGTGCGTAGGCCAGGGCCTGCGCGGCCTGGGCGCGCAGGTCGAGCAGGCGTTGCGCGACGTCGAAGAACTCGTGCTGCGGCGTGACCTGCTTCTTCTTGGTGGCGGCGACCAGCTTGGCGGTGCCCAGCAGGTCGAGCTTGGGCACCTCGACGTCCAGCGCGGCCAGGCCGTCGTCGGCGCGCAGAAGTTCGTCCCAGCTCGCGAGAGCCGTGCGCACGCTCTCTTCCTTGTAGCTGACGGCGCTCAGCGCGCCCATCGAGCGCTGCAGCAGATCGTCGACCTCGTCGCGCCGCTCGTGCCAGAGGCGGGCTGCGACAGCGTGCGTGGCGGCCAGTTCGTCGGACGGGATGGCACGTGCGACGTCGAGATCCTCGGGCCACACCGCGTGCGCGAGCGGCTTGGCCAGATGACGCTTGAGGAGCGCGGCGAAGCCCTCGGGCGAGTCCTTGCGGGTGACGAGGTGGCCCGCCAGGCCCGCGTCGAGGTCGTCGGCGGCGATGCGGCGGCGCCAGAAGTCGTTGGCTGCCTCGGCCACCCAGCCGGCATCGTCGCGCACCAGCGCCATCGCGAGCGGCATCTGCGCGGTGAACGGCGTGTCGGCCAGCGCACGCTGGCAGAAGCCGTGGATCGTGAAGATGGACGCCTCGTCGAACGTGGCCAGCGCGAGCTTCAGGCGCGCGATCATGTCGTCGGTCTGCAGGCCGCGCTGGTCGCGTGCGGTGTGGACCAGTCGTTCGACGAAGTCGTCGTCGCCGGCCGGTGGTTCGCCGGCCCGTTCGGCGTGCAGCCAGGCGAGGGTGTCGACGATGCGCTGGCGAATGCGCTCGCGCAGTTCGGCGGTGGCGGCGTTGGTGAAGGTGACGACCAGGATGCGCTGCACCTCCAGCCGGCCTTCCAGCAGCAGGCGCAGGTACAGGCCGCAGATGTTCCAGGTCTTGCCGGTGCCGGCCGAGGCCTCGATCTGGCGGATGCCGGTCAGCGGGCAGTCGAAGACCTCGAGCGGCTGGAAGTCGTGCGCGGCGTTCATTCGATCTCCAGGCACGAGCGCAGCGGTGCGAAGACCGCATCGGCGTTGGCGATGAAAGCGTCGACGGCGGGTGGCGAGAACGGATCGGGCCGGCCGCGCAGCGCGAGCCGGTAGCCGGCGTCGTTGCCCTCGGCGTAGTCGTTGAACCCGCCGGGCCGGAACGCCGCGATCGCCTTGCCGATGTTTCGCTCGCCCTCGATCCAGGCCCAGGCGGCGCGCGGGAAGAACGCCAGCGGTTCGCGCAGGCCTTGCGCGTAGAGGCCAACCAGCGTCTGCAACTGTGCGCGAGGATCGTCGCACTCGGTCAGGAAGAAGCGGCCGTCGCGCGCGATGCCGGTGGTGACCGGCAGCACGCCGGCGGGCGCGCTGGCGCACAGCAGCAGGTGCGGCAGCCAGGCGTCGAGGTAGTCGAGCGCCGATTGGTTCGCATAGCGGTGGCGCAGCAGGCCGCGCGGGCGCAGTTCGGCGAACTCGCCGCGCAGGCGCCAGGTCTCGCCGGCGATCTCGAACGCGAGTTCGGCCGCGTGCGGCGGCAGCACCGGCTGCAGCGTGTGTTCGCGCACCTGCTCGGCGAAGCCGCGCAGTCCGTTGAGCTCGCGCTCGAGAAAGCGCATGCCGAAGCCGCCCGCCGGCACCGCGGTGCCGGCGATCGCCAGCGTGCGCGCGGCTTCGGGCGGCATGCCTTCGAGCAGCGCAGGCAGCAGCAGTCGCGTGAGCGGCGCGCGGCCGCTGTTGTCCGGCACGAAGGGCTCGTCGTCGTGCAGTTCCTCGTCGTCGCGCCGTAGCGCGATGCCCAGGCGCTCCTCGAGCAGGAAGCGGCACGGGTTGCGTAAGAATTTCGACAGCTGCGCCAGGGACACCTGCCGCCAGTCGACGTCGACGGGCGGCAGCGGTTGCGCGATGAAGGGCGCGGCCGACGCGGGCACGGCGGCGTCGTCGTCGGTCTCCCCATCGTCGTCGTGCTGCGCCGAGGCCACCGGCGCCGAGGCCGATGCCACCAGGCTTTGCCGCAGCGCCTGCGCATAGTCGGCCTGGTAGCTGCGCAGGCGTTGATCCGGGCCTGCGACGTCGAACGCCTGCGGCGCGAACGGCTGCAGCGGGTGCTCGACGACCAGGGCGCGCCGCGCGTGCGCGCGCGACGCGGCGCTCGCGGGCGCGTGCGCCAGCGCGGGCACGAGCGCATCCAGCAGTTCGGCCACCAGCACCGACGCCGGTCGCACCGAGTTGTCGCGCACGCTGCGGCCGGCGTAGCTCAGGTGCACGCGTTCGCGCGCGGCCAGCAGCAGGTCGAGGAACACGTTGCGCTCGTCGAAGCGGCGCTGGCGGTCACCCGGACGCGGCGCGAGGCTCATCAGGTCGAACTCGGCCGGACGCGCCGTGGTGGGGAAGGCACCGTCGTCGAGCCCGATCGCGCAGACCACGCGGAACGGCACGTTGCGCAGGCTGTTCATCGCCGCGAACGTGACCATGCCGGTGGGCACGCCGCCGCGCGCGGGATCGTCGAAGCGCTGTTCGAGCGCGGTGCGCACGACGTCGAACGCCAGCGGCGTGGCCAGTTCGCTGCGGCGCCATTGATCGGCGAGCGCGGCGATCTCCTCGTCGACCTCGCGCAGGTCCTCCAGCTCGGCGTCGGCCGGGGCGACGAACTCGCGCAGCGCGTCGGCCAGGATCGCGGGCCAGTCGGCCGGCGCGCGAGGCGCGGCGACGCGGTCGTGCAGCGTCCTGAGCGCGTCGACGAAGCGCCAGAACGCGCCCAGCGTGAGCGCGCCCGAGCCCTCGGCATCGCCCGCGGGCAGGCGGCCCTGGAACGGCGCCTGAAGGCGCGTGGGCAGCGCATAGCCCAGGAACAGGCGATCCAGGCCGTCGGCAAAGCTGTGGCGCGCCTGGGCCGGCACGTCGAAGCCGCCGCGGTGTTCGGCGTCGAGTGCCCAGTGGATGCCGGCGGCCACGAGCCAGTCGCGGATCTGGTCGAGGTCGTCTTCGGCCAGGCCGAAGCGGCGTGCGACCACCGGCTGCTGCAACAGGCCGAACACGTCGTTGACCGCGAAGCGCGAGGCCACCAGCGCCAGCGTGTCGAGCAGCGCGCGCGCCGGCGCGTTGACCTGCGAGCGCGCGCGTCCGCTGATCGCGTACGGCACGCGGCGCTCGTGCGGCGCGGTGCCGAAGATGGCGTCGATCAGCGGTGCGGCGGCGTCGAGATCGGGCGTGACGACGAGGATGTCGCCCGGCTGCGGAGGATTCGTGCCGGCAATCAGGCCCAGCAGGCGGTCGTGCAGCACCTCGAGTTCGCGCGTGAGCGAGTGGCAGACGTGCACCTCGACGCTGCGGTCGCCCGCCAGCGCCGCGAGCGCGCCTGGGGCGAGGTCGCTCATCTCGAGAATGGCGTCCTGCAGCGCACCGAGCACGCTGCCGGAATCGGCAGGCGTGAAGACGGCGTCCTCGACCACGCCGTCGGCGGCCGTGTCGACCAGCAGGCTCAGCGCCGATTTCGTCTGCTGCCCCCAGGCCGCGAGCAGACGGTTACCTTCCTCGTGATAGGCCAGCTCGCCGCGCGCGGCCAGGTACGCGAGCCGACGCGCGTCGACCACGTCGAACCAGAATTCATGGCTGGGATTGAGCATGTACAGGTGCAGCTCGGCGTGCCGGCCCAGCCGCTGCAGCAGCTCGACGTGCACCGGCGGCATCGTCGGCGGACAGAACACGTGCGCGCTGGCGGGCAGCCTGTCGATGCCGGCGAGGCTGATGCCGTGCGCATCGAGCAGGTCGAGCAGCGCGAGGATCGGATGGCGGCCGTCGCTGGCCGTTTCGTCGGCCAGTCGGCGCCACAGCGCGGCCTGCCATTGCTGGTCGAGCGCGGCGCCTTCGTCCGCGCCGGGCAGGCGGACGGCCTCGCCGCGGTACCACGCCTCCAGCCACTCGGGGCGGTAGACCAGGTATTGCTCGAACAGCCCGGCCACCCGCCGCGCGAGTTCATGACGCATCACCGCATCGGCATGGGCGAGCCAGGCAGACAGCCGCGGCTGCCTCGCGCTCCACCCGGCATCGTCGAACGCGGCCAGGATGCGCCACGAGAACACGTCGGCATCGAACTGCGCCGACTCGGGCAGCTTGGGCAGCAGGTGCGCGGTCTGCTTCCACAGCCAGCCCGCGAGGTAGGAGAACTCCACGTTGGCGCACACGCCCTGGCGCCGCGCGAGTTCGATGATGAGGCGCCGCGTGATGGCCGCGCTCGGCACGATGACCTCGTCGGCCTCGAACGGCGAGCGCCCCGGCACCTGTTCGCCCAGTCGCCGGACGAGCTGGTCGGCGAGGGTCTCGAAGCGGTTGGCGAAGTGGAGGCTGAGCATGCGGGCAGGCGAGGGCGTCGATGCCGATTGTGACGGCAGCGCGAGCGGCTGCCCGCGTCATTCGACCCGCTTATCCTGCCCGTTGCCCGGCTCAAGGGATGAGCCAGGCGCCGGCGTCCGGCCTCAGCGGGCCGCCTCGATCGAGCCCGAGCCCGCCACGCGGCGCGAGACGTCGTGCGGGTGGCCCGAGTAGGTGACGTCGCCCGAGCCGGCGACGCGGGCGTCGATCGCCTCGGTGGCGTTCACATGGGCGTCGCCCGAGCCGCTGATGCTTACGCTGACCCTCCTGGCGGCGAAGTTGCGGGCGTCGATGTCGCCCGACCCGGCCACGCCGAAGCGCGCCTCGTCGGCGCTGCCGGAGATCGCGACGTCGCCCGAGCCCGCGACGCTCAGCGCGAAGGTGCCGACCTGCGCGTTGTCGATCTGCAGGTCGCCCGAGCCGGCGATCGTCGATTCGAACTTCGGGACGGTCAGCTTGTCGATGTGCAGGTCGCCGCTGCCATGCTGCCGGGCGGCCGTCAGCGTGGTGAAGACGACGTCGACCACGACCTTGTGATGGGTGCTGAAGCTCGCGCCCTTCTTCGTGCGCACGATCAGCTCGTCGCCCTCCACGGCGGTCTCGATCAGCGGCTCGATGTTGTCGTCGGCGTGCACCGAGACGCTGTTGGTCGCCCCTTGCCGGGCGTGGACGTCCACCGAGCCGTCCAGGCGCAGCGCCGAGAACGCGCCCACCTGGCGGGGCACGTCCACTTCCTTGCCGGAGCCGGCGACGCCGTGGCCGTCGCCGAAGAGGCTGATCGTCATGGCCTGGGCGGGCGTCGGCATCGAGAACGCCGTGAGGACGGCGGCGGCCGTCACGGCCAGCGAGGCGACGAAGTGGGTGGCGTTGGCGGTGATCTTGCGCATGTCCTGGGCTCCTGGTGTTGGTCGTGGAAGCGATGGAGCAGACTGTAGGGACTGCATGCGCCCGGGTCGCGGGCGAGGCGACGTGTCGTGCCGCCGAGGCGACCAAACGCAGGCTGGCGCGACGAATTGCAGCGCTCAGCCGCCCTCGCCAGGCAGCCAGCGCCCCTCGACCAGCGTCTCGTACGGCCTGAACTGCACCTTGTAGGCCATCTTGGGGCTCTCGGCGATCCAGTAGCCCAGGTACAGGTAGGGCAGCTTCAGCGACTTCGCCTGCTCGATCTGCCACATCACGGCGAAGGTGCCGAAGCTGCCGCGGACGTCCGGGTCGTAGAAGGTGTAGACGGCCGACAGCCCGTCGCTGAGGATGTCGGCGATCGCCACCATGCGCAGCGCCCCCGGGGCGCTGCCGTCGTCGGCGTCGCGGAACTCGATCAGCCGGGTGTTGACGCGGCTCTGCAGCAGGAACTGGGTGTACTGGTCGACGCTGTCGTGATCCATGCCGCCGCCGGCATGGCGTCCGGCCTGGTAGCGCAGGTACAGCTCGTAGTGCTCGGGCACGAAGGCGAGCCGCATCACGCGCACCTTCAGGTTCGAGTGCGCCGTCCAGGCGCGGCGCTGGCTGCGCGACGGCTCGAAGCCGGCCACGGGCACGCGCATGGGCACGCAGGCGCGGCAGCGGTCGCAGTAGGGACGATAGGTGAAGACGCCGCTGCGCCGGAATCCGGTGGACACCAGCGCCGAATACGCCTCCGCATGGATCAGGTGCCCGGGCGTGGCCACCTGCGAGCGCGCCATGCGCCCGGGCAGGTAGCTGCACGGGTAGGGCGCCGTCGCGTAGAACTGCAGCGAGGCGAAGGGCGCTTCCTTCGGATGGGTCACGGCGGGGGATCGTGGGAATGGGCGGGCATCGGATCGTCGGGCAGGCCGAGATCCAGCGTACCCCACATGCGGAAATCATAGGCCCAGACGGGCGCCGGCGCCTGGGCGACCAGCACCCGCACCTGCTGTTCGAAGTCCGCCCGCGGGATGGGCGCCGCGCCCAGGCTGGCCAGGTGGCTGGTGGCCTGCTGGCAGTCGATGGCGGGCATCCGGTGGAAGCGGCAGAACGCGACCAGCCCGGCCAGCGCGATCTTGGACGCGTCGGTGCGGTGCGAGAACATCGACTCGCCGAACATCATCCGGCCGAGGTTGACGCCGTACAGGCCGCCCACGAGCGCGCCGTCCCTCCACGTCTCGACGCTGTGGACGTCGCCGGCCCGCGCCCAGGCGCCGTAGGCGGCCTGCATCTCGGGCACGATCCAGGTGCCGTCCTGGCCGTCGCGCGGCGTCTGCGCGCAGTGGGCCATGACCTGCGCCGTGTCGTGGTCGATGCGCAGCTCGCAGCCGGGCGTGCGCAGGAAGCGGCGCAGCGTCTTGCGCAGCGAGTGCGACAGCTTGAAGTCGGCAGTGCGCAGCAGCATGCGCGGATCGGGCGACCACCACAGCACCGGCTGGCCCGGGCTGTACCAGGGGAAGACGCCGTGGGCGTAGGCGTTGCGCAGGCGGGCGATGGACAGCCCGCCGCCGGCCGCGAGAAGGCCGGGCGCCTCGGAGCGGTCGTCCAGCGCGGCGGAGGTGGGTGGCAGCGGGGAATCAGCTTGCAGCCAGGGGATCGCCATGGACACAAGGATACTTCGCGCCGCACGGGCGCCCGCGTGGACGCGGGCAGGCGCCCGCGCGCGGGGCCGCCTGCTCGCGCCCGCTGGCGCGAGCCAGGACCCGATCGGGACGCCGGGTCAGAACTGGATGCCGCTCTTGCTCGGCGGCGGCAGCAGCGACGCCGGCGCCGACGGCGCCTGGGCCGGC
>CAIMXF010000554.1 GCA_903845345.1 uncultured beta proteobacterium | reverse complement strand
TGCGAGACGCGAGTCTCCTGGCCGCGAGGACGCCATGGAAGTCGAATCGCCGAAGCTCACCGCCCGCCAGCAGCAGATCCTCGATCTGGTGCAGAGCGCGATCGAACGCACCGGCGCTCCGCCGACCCGCGCCGAGATCGCGAACGAACTCGGGTTCAAGTCGGCCAACGCGGCGGAGGAACACCTCCAGGCGCTGGCCCGCAAGGGCGTCATCGAGCTGGTGGGCGGCACCTCGCGCGGCATCCGGCTGAAGTCTGACACATTGCGTGCGCTCAACGAGGCGCGCGGCAAGCAGTTCTCGCTGCCGCTGCCCAGCCTGTCGCAGCTCACGCTGCCGCTGGTGGGCCGCGTGGCCGCGGGCTCGCCCATCCTCGCGCAGGAGCACGTGGAGCAGACCTACCTGCTCGAGGCCACGATGTTCCCGCGCCGGCCCGACTACCTGCTCAAGGTCAAGGGCATGAGCATGCGCGACGCCGGCATCATCGACGGCGACCTGCTGGCGGTGCAGAAGAGCCGCGAGGCGCGCAACGGCCAGATCGTGGTCGCGCGGCTGGGCGACGAGGTCACGGTCAAGCGCTTCCGCCGCACCCGCACCACCATCGAGCTGCTGCCCGAGAACCCCGATTTCCAGCCCATCATCGTGCCGTTCGGCGATGTCGATTTCGAGCTGGAAGGCATCGCGGTGGGCCTGGTTCGCAACAACATGATGAGCTGACCATGGCGCCGGGCTCGCCGCGACCGTCCGCACGCCTTGCGTGCGCGAGCGGCCGTCGCTGAGCGGACAAGCGCCATGGGCTCGACCTCGCGTCCGCCGTCCCGCAAGGAAATGAAGTCCCCCAAGGCCGCGACGGCCGACGACTGCCTGACGTTGGAGCAACTGCCCAACGTCGGCCCGGCGATGGCCGCCGACCTGCGGCTGCTGGGCATCCACACCCCGCTGGCCCTGAAGGATCGCGACGGACTGCAGCTGTATCGCGCGCTGTGCCAGGCCACCGGCCAGCGCCACGATCCCTGCGTGCTCGACACCCTGCTCGCGGTGGTCGACTTCATGAACGGCGCGCCGCCGGCGCCGTGGTGGGCCTACACGCCCCGGCGCAAGGCGCTGGTGGGACAGTTGCGCGACTGAAGCACCCGCCGCACGGCCGGCGCGACGCCCGTCACCAGGGCTTCCAGCCCTTCTTCTTCTCGGGCGCGGGCTCCGGGCGCTTGTCGCGCGCGGGCGCTGGCGCGGCCCAGGCGGGCGGCGGCGGCGGGGCCTTCGGCCGCGACAGCGGCATCGGCCGCGAATGGCCTTCGGTTTCCCGCGATTCGTCCCAGCTGGAGCCGTAGATCCACTTGACCGCATGGATGCCGCGCTTGAGCGATTCTTCGAGCTTGGCGAACGTCTCGGGCGGCAGGTTCGATTCGCGCTGCATCGGCTTCAGGATGACCAGGGACCGGCCGCCGCGCTTCGGGCGATAGGGAAACGCCATCGTCAGCTTCAGCGGGTCGTCGCCGTAGGTGCGGGCGACGACCGTCACGGCGTCGACCTTCTCGCGGCCGTCGCCCAGCACGTCGTCGTGGCAGAGCACCTGCCAGGCCAGGCCGTCGGGGTTGTCGTCCAGCTTGCGCCGGCCGCGTTCGATCGCCTCGTCGATGTCTTCCTTGCGGCTGACGCCGCCGGTCAAGGTGGTCCAGGTCTTGGGCGCGCGGTCGTCCATCAGCAGCGGGAGCACCGCGCGGCCGTCGGCCGCGGTCATCATCTGCCACGAGGCGATGCGGCCCATCGCGTGCGCCGCCTGCCACCAGGCCGGCGGCCCGTGGCGGCCCAGTTCGGCGACCACGCTGGCGAGGTAGTCGCTGCTGGTGATGATCTTGTTGTCCGGCAGCATCTGCGTCTCGATCCAGCGCAGCGGCAGGAAGATGGCGGCGTGGTCGGTGGCATAGGCCAGCAGGCGCGTGAACGCCGTGGCGGGAAGCTGGGTGCCGGCCGCCAGCACGCGCAGCGC
>CAIMXF010000553.1 GCA_903845345.1 uncultured beta proteobacterium | reverse complement strand
CCGGTGCCGGACACTCCGCTCGTCGAGCAGAACCTCCAGGAACTGGGCCTGCCGCCCGGCGTGCCGGCCTCGTTCGCGCCCGACAGCCTGTGGAGTTCCGAGATCGGCAGCAAGATGGACCTGCTGGACCATCGCATGACGTTCAACATCTCGGCCTTCCTGCTGAAGTGGAAGAACATCCAGCAGGACATCACGCTGAGCGACGCCGGCTTCGACTACGAGACCAACGTCGGCAACGCCACCAGCTACGGCCTCGAGGCGGAACTCAAGTGGCGCGCCACGCAGTCGCTGACGCTGTCGTCGTCGGTCGGCTTCACGCACGCGACGTTCGATGCCGACAACCCGGCCTTCGGCCTGGCCGACGACGGCAAGGACAACATCCGCAAGGGCGACTGGATCGAGGGCGCGCCGCGCGCGAGCGCGAGCCTGGGCGCCGACTACCACTGGGCGATCAACGACTCGGTCAACGCGTTCGTGCGCGGCAACGGACAATGGACCGGCAAGAGCCATGGCACCGTGTTCCGCTCGGATCCGGACTACCTGCGCGCTTCCTACTTCACGGCCGACGCCAGCGCCGGCGCGAACTGGGACAAGTGGGAAGTCACGCTGTTCGTCAAGAACCTCAACAACAACCACACGCTGCTCCAGCATCCGAACGTGCAGGGCGTCAGCGAGGGCTACACCATGACCCCGCGCACGATCGGCGTGACGGCCAACTACGAGTTCTGATCCGTTTCCTTTCTCCTGATCGATTGGCGCGACGGCAGCGATGCCGCCGCGCCTTTTTCATGGGCGGACCGAGTCTGGTGCGGTGCGCACCAGGATGGCGCGATCCAGCGCCGGTACCATCACGACGTGAACACCCTGAGATCCCGATCGCTGGCCGTGCTGCTCGAGCCCGACCCTTGGCGCAAGGCGGCGCTGGCGTGCGCGCTCGACGACTTCGACGGCATCGGCGCCGACGCCGCCCTCGTCGAACCGGCCGGCATCCCCGGCCGCCCGGCGCGCCCCGCGCTCGTCCCGCACACCGAGATCCGACAGCGCTCGATCAAGTCGCCCGACGGCCTCGCCGCGCTGATGCATGCGCTGGCCCACATCGAGTTCAACGCGATCAACCTGGCGGCCGACCTCACGTGGCGTTTTCCCGGCATGCCCGAGCAGTTCTATCTCGACTGGGCCAAGGTGGCGCGCGAGGAAGCGACCCACTTCGGGTTGCTGAGCGAGCGCCTCGTGGAACTGGGGTACGCGTACGGCGACTTCCCGGCGCACAACGCGCTGTGGGACATGGCCGAGAAGACCCGGCACGACATCGTCGCCCGCATCGCGCTGGTGCCGCGCACGCTCGAGGCGCGCGGGCTCGATGCGTCGCCGCCCATCCGCAACAAGCTGGTCAGCATCGGCGACCGGCGCGGCGCCGAGATCCTGGACATCATCCTGCGCGACGAGATCGGCCACGTCGCGATCGGCAACCACTGGTACGGCAGGCTGTGCGCGCAGCGCGGGCTCGACCCGCTCGCCACCTACGCCGAACTGGCCGCGAAGCATGGCGCGCCGCGGCTGCGCGGACCGTTCAACCTCGAGGCGCGGCGCGCGGCGGGCTTCAGCGAGGAAGAGCTGTTGAGACTGGGCTGATCGTCCCCATCTGCCACGGTTGTCGAGGCCGCCGCAAAGCCCGCGGCCCGCGCCGTGGGCGCCTCGATCCGTAGAATCACACCTCCCGCGGACGGCGCCAGGCGTCGTCCGCATCCCTGCTCATCGGAGAACCGCATGGCCCTGTACCGAATCGGCGACGACGCCCCGCGCGTGGCGCCCGATGCGTGGGTGGCCGACTCCGCGACCGTCGTCGGCCGCGTCGAGCTCGGCGCCGGCGCCAACGTCTGGTACGGCGCCGTGCTGCGCGGCGACAACGAGTGGATCACCATCGGCGAGCGCACCAACATCCAGGACGGCAGCGTGCTGCACACCGACATGGGCTCGCCGCTCACGCTGGGCGCCGACGTCACGGTGGGCCACCAGGTGATGCTGCACGGCTGCACGGTGGGCGACAACTCGCTGATCGGCATCCAGTCCGTCGTGATGAACGGCGCGAAGATCGGCCGCAACTGCATCGTCGGCGCGGGCTCGCTGGTGACCGAGGGCAAGGAGTTCCCGGACAACTCGTTGATCATGGGCAGCCCCGCGAAGGCCGTGAAGACGCTGACCGACGAACAGGCCGCGCGGCTGCGCATGAGCGCCGCGCATTACGTGGCCAACGCCGCGCGCCACCGCGACACGGTGGTGCGCATCGATACTCCCGCCGACGGCGCGAACGCCGCCGGCCACGCCTGAGAGGGCGCCGGAACCCATGGGCGTCCTCCGGAGGGCGCTCGCGCCGTCGCGCGCAGCACGCAGGTAAGACTTCATGAGCGAACTCCAGAAATTCATCTTCGACGGCATGCCGGTGCGCGGCATGATCGTGCGCCTGACCGACAGTTGGCAGGAGGTGCTGCGGCGCCGAGCCGCCAGCGGCGACTGGTCGCCGCCGGTGCGCGACATGCTGGGCCAGATGGCCGCCGCCGCCGTGCTGATGCAGGCCAACCTCAAGTTCAACGGCGCGCTGATCCTGCAGGTGCATGGCGACGGCCCGGTCAAGCTCGCGGTGGCCGAGGCGATGTCCGACCTGCGTTTCCGCGTGACCGCCAAGGTGCAGGGCGAGGTGGCGGCCGACGCGCGCTTCGACGACCTGGTCAACCGACACGGGCAAGGGCGCTGCGCCATCACGCTCGATCCGCTCGATCGCCAGCCCGGCCAGCAGCCCTACCAGGGCGTGGTGCCGCTGGAGGCGCCGGAGGGCGGCCCCGTGGGCGATGTCGCGACGATGCTGGAGCACTACATGCGCCAGTCCGAACAGCTCGATACGCGCATCGTGCTGGCTGCAAACGGCGAGGCCGCGTGCGGCCTGCTGATCCAGCGCCTGCCGATCGAAGGCGCGGGCAACCTGGCCGACGCGGAAAAGGCCGAGCTCGACGAAGAGGCCTTCACGCGCATCGCGCACTTCGCCTCGACGCTCACTGCCGCCGAGTTGCTGACGCTGGACACGCCCACGATCCTGCACCGCCTGTTCTGGGAAGAGCCGCTGCGCGTGTTCGAGCCGCAGGCGCCGTCCTTCGCCTGCAGTTGCTCCGCCGACCGCGTCCGCAACATGCTGAAGAACCTGGGCCGCGACGAGGCCGAAGCGATCCTCGCCGAACGCAAGGACATCGAGATCGGCTGCGATTTCTGCGGCACGCAGTACCACTTCGACGCGGTCGACGTCGGCGCGCTGTTCGCGCCGCCCACGAGCCAGCCGGGGGCGACGCCGAGCGTTCATTGACGCGCGCGAGGCGGCAGGTCGGGCGGACTGCCGACCGTGATCTCGATGTCCTTGTAGGAAGCCACGGGTTCGCCACGGATCGTGCCCTGTGTGAAGCCGGTGGCGAGGAACATCTTGCGCACGCGCTCCACCACCTCGGGCGCTTCGGCGCTTGCCAGCACCTGGGCGTCGAGGACGCTGCCCTGGGTGTCGATGAACAGCCGCAGGCGGATCGGCAGTCCGGACCAGGTCAGGCCGTCGAGCATGGACAGGTCGGGCGCCGAACGCGTTCGCACCGCGACGTCGAGCTCCGCCGGCGGTCGGTAGATCGCCATGCCGGGGCCGCGCACCGCGGGCGCGGAACGCGCACTCGAGCGGACGCCGCTCGCCTGGGCATCGTCCGGATCCGCGGGCACCGCCGCGGGCGTGCTTGACGCTTTGGCTGGCGCCTGCACCGGCAACGCCGCAGGCATGGGCGCCGCGGGCGCCATCAAGCGCGCAATCGCATCGCGATCGAGAATCGACAGTCGATCCGCGCCCCGGCTGCCTGATCCGGGATCCACCGCCTGCGCCAAGGCATGGCGCGTCAACGCTTCGATGAGCGCGCCATGGGCAATCAGCACGAGGACGGTGCAGGCGAGCATCGATCGCCAACGCATCCCCTTGGCTCAGTTGGTGGTCGGCACGTCGCGCCAGTTAACCTGGGTCACGCCCGTCGAAGTCGTGATGCTGGTGGGTACTTTGACGACCGTCCCATCGGTCGCTCCGCTCAGCACGGTGAGACTGCCGTCCTTGCTGACGATCACGTTGTCGGAGATGAGATTTGCGCCGAACAGCGATACGGCCCCGTTTGTGAGGACAGTCTTTCCCGTGGCGTAGTTCACCACGTACGAGTCATGAGATCCAGAGGGGTAGCAAACGCTGCCGCCGGGCAGGTTGCCGCTGAAGGTGACGATCCCCGAGACGGCGAACGGATCGATATTGACGCGCTCGGCGACGCCGCTCGTGACCGGGAGGTCGAAATACCAGCCCATGACCGAGGCGGGCGAGCTGCTGATGCCGGTCAACTGGGAACTGTCGGCGTTCAACTGGCTGCGCGTGATGGGGAAGGTGACGCCGTTCGGCAGCGGCTGGGTCGCCGAACCGTAGAAGGCGCCCGATGCCGAGATGCCGTCGGTGATTGCGTAGAACGATTGCTGCGCGCCGCTGGCGATGTCGCTGTCGCCCAGCAACTCGCCCGTGCCGACCAAGACGATACGCGTGTTGGTGTTCGGCGGAACCTCGATCAGCACTCGCGTCGAGATCGGTTGCGACGAGCCGAAAGCAGCGATCTTCGTCGGCGTCGCGTAAGGCACCGACGGGTCCGTGCCCGAGAGGTCCAGCCGCCAGAGGTTGCCCTGCAGGTCGCCGGCGTAGATCGCATCGGCGGTCATGTCGGAGTAGTTTTCCACGTAGGCGGATTGCTGGCCGAGGTTGAGCGGTGCCGACGTCGTGCCGGAGCCGATCGGCGTGGAAATTGGCGGCTCGAGCAAGGCGCCCGTGACGGGGTTGACGATGTAGAAATAGCCCATGCCATCGTCGTTGTTGTAGCCCGAGGTGAAGACCACGACCCAGCCGTATTTCTTCGTCTTGATGACGCTGGGCAAGCCATAGGTGTAGCCCATGTGCTGGGCCGTGAACTCCCACAGCACCTTGCTGGCGATGGTCGTCTCGTCGGGATAACTCGGGTCGGTGATGTCGAGCGCGTAGTAACCGTTGCCACCCTTGCCCAAGCCGCCGATCAACAGTGTGTGCCAGTTGGGCGCCGTCGCGGTGTTGCCGGCCGTCTTGGTGAAATCGACGTCGAACTGGTCCTGCAAGCCATCCACCAGGTAGTGGTGCACGAAGCTGGGGTTACCCAGCGAGGCCAGTCCGGACACGGGGCCCGTGGTCGACGTGCCGTAGACGAAGCTGGGGATGTAGCCGAACAGCTCTGCGCCCGATGTGGCGTTCCCGGTCGTTCCGTCGAAGGCGTGCAGCATGCCGTCGTTGGCGCCGGCGTAGACGACGGGCTTGCGGTTGGCCCAGGTCGACTTGAAGGCCGAGTAGCCCGGGTTGTACGTGTCGTACATCAGATACGCGGGCGCGGAGACCACGAGGAGCTTCGAGTCGACGATGTCGCCGAGTCGGGACACCCGGCTGCGATAGACGCCGCCGTTGGCGAGTTCCTGGGTGGTGTCGCCGCGAAGGTAGGCGATGTAATTGGCGCTCGATTGCGAAGCTGCGGCGACGCCCTGCACGTTGGTGAAGGTTCCCGTGTTCGTGCGCGAGATCAGCGTGGCGGCACTCAGCGCGGTGGACGTGAACGGCACGCCGGGCGACGCCGCGCTGGTGGTGCAGCAGGTGACGATCTTGCGGCTGCCCGGCGTCACGCTCGTGGCGCTGAGAAGCGTTCCCGCGTCCCAGGACTGCGTGAAGGTGGGTGTGCCGTCATCGGCGAAGCCTGCCGCGTCGGCGGTGATGGTGCCTGTCCAGGTCTTTGGATCATACGTCGCGGAATAGTTCGTGGAGCCCGTGGAACTGACGTTGGGCGAACTCAAGTTCAGCGAGCTGCGGCTGCCTTTGCCGTTGGCCGCCGCGATCTTCGCGAAGGCGGATTGAAGGCCGGCCTGCATGGCCGTCGCGTTGCTG
This sequence comes from uncultured beta proteobacterium, assembly GCA_903845345.1. Classification (GTDB taxonomy): domain Bacteria; phylum Pseudomonadota; class Gammaproteobacteria; order Burkholderiales; family Burkholderiaceae_C; genus Scleromatobacter. Next base: position 7,375 of record CAIMXF010000553.1, on the reverse strand, counting down.
GCCGTGAAGTAATTGTCGGGTTGCTTCTGCCCGTTGGCGCTGGTGCTGCCCTGAGGTTGGTAGTTCGTGCTGGTGTACCAGCTGCCCAGCGACGGGGCCGTGCCGATGGTGTACCCCGAGTCCGGCACGGTGAAGCCGCCATACTTCGTCGCGTAGTAGTAGATGTTGTTCTTGACGTAGGTCTGATATTCCTGGACGTCCAGCCAATAGGTGCTGACGGTCGATATCGTGTTCTTGGTCGTGTCGCCAGGGTAGTTCGGGTTGGGGTAGCTGCGCAAGCCGTGTCCGGGCAGCGGGATGTGGGCGTCGTAGGCGATGCCGGCGATGTAGTAGGTCGAGTAGTCGCCCTGGGCGGTGTACGACTGTCCCAGCGTTGTGTTGGTGCCCTCCATCGTGCCCACGTAGTTGGTGGCGGTGGTCACGTTGATGGTGGTGTCCGACGAAACCTCGGTCGGCATCGTGGGCTCCGCGGTGGTCAGCGAACTGCCCGGCAGATTGCCGTCGCGGTGCGTGTTGACGTCACCGATGCCAAGCACGAAGTTCTTCTGGCACGCATAGAGGATCGGATCGTATGAATCCCCGCTCGTGACGGTCCATTGGCTGATCACCGGGAAGCCGTCCACGTACGTCGCCTTCGTGGCCGCGTTGGTCGTGCCCATGGCCGTGTACGCGCTGACGTTGGACTGGCCCTTGAGATAACGGATCGACGCGTAGTACAGCTCGCTGACCGGGTCGTACGTCTTGTAAGTGCCCGATGTGTACCCGAACTTGTTGAGGTAGTTCATCACCCCGCTCTGGGTGACGACGACGCCGGTGTTCGTCTTGGTGTCGTTGGCGTCGGAGGAATCGGGATTGGTGGCCATGACGCCCGTCGTGGCATCCCACTCGGGGTTCGGATTCGTGGTCGCGGGCGCGCCCGGCACGGGAACCTGGGGGGCGATGTAGGCCATGCGGGCCCGGAGCACGCCGGCGTCGCGTTGCGTGCTGCTGTCGTTGAGGTAGCCGAATGCACCGTAGCGCAGCGTCTGCGAATACTGCTGCATCAGCCCCTCGGGCTTGTAGGTGCTGCCGTACAGCACGCAGTTGGCCTCGACGCTCACGGAGGGGTCGCAGACCCGCACGTTCATGTACAGGCCGTAGATCTTCGTGCCGTCCATCGTGCTGACGTTGTCGTCCTGGTAGTCGATGGTGCAGGGCGATGGGGCGGGCGTGGCTGAATTGCAATTCGGGATGGTGGTCGCCGACATGGTGGCGGAACTGGTGATCCACAGCTGGATCCCCGCGCCCCAGACCCGGGTGTTGAGCCCGGCGCCAAAGCTGGACGGAATCGGCGTCGAGTTGGCCTGGTACGTCGCAGAGAGTGTCTTGTTGGGCGCGTCGCCCGATCCGCCCTGGCCCGAATGGGTTGCGCGTTGCAGGATGGTCATGCCGCCTTGTGCGGTCGTCTGGTCTACGACCCGGTTGCCGCCGGTGAGCACCCAGCGGAAGATATCCAGCCCCTGCATCGAGGCGTAGTTCAGGTAGTTGCCGCTCCACTGTTTGGACGAAGCGCTGCAGGTGTGGGTCGACGTTGCCGCTGCGACGGGCTGGAAGTAGCTCTGCGCTGCGGTCAGCGCCGGAGACTGGGCCGGTCCGTACTTGTAGCTGTAGCATTTCGCACCGTCGAAATAGCCGACGTAGAGCGTGGTGCCCGAGTAGGCCTGCGTGCTGAAGTAGGCCGAACTGTTGGCGGTCGGGTACTCCACCGACAGGTCCAGCAGCAGGTTGCCCGGCACGCTTGTGGTGGAGAACAACGGCTTGTCGGCGAGGTCGACCGCCGCTGCGGCCGTGGCGATGCACAGGGACAGCGGAAGTGCCAGGGCCGCCAGGAGGCGCCTCGAACGGCGCGCAAACGAAGATGTGGTCATGGGAGCCTCAGCCTGCGGTGGTCTGAACATAAACTTCGGTGTTGTGCGGCCCGGTCGCACGCACGGTGATGCGGTACAGCCCGTGCGCGGCGCCGGTCGGCTTGCGCGGTGCCAGCCAGGAGGTGCCGTGCGGGTCATTGACGTAGCTGATATAGGCGCAGTACGACGTGTTGAACGTGCCCGATTGCGTGCATTGGCGGTCGATGACCCAGCGCAGCAGGACTCCATCGGTGCCAGGCTGGCAAGAGGCCGGTATGCAGCTGTAAGTGCTGGGGTACTGGGAGTCGCTCACCAGTAGCGCGGGGGCACCGATAGCGATGGTGCCGGCCGGCGCGGTGGGTGACGGCAGGCGCGAGGCAGAGTAGTTCGCGCTCGGCAAGTCGGTGGTGCGGGCCAACTCGGTGTTCAGGGCCCCCGAGTTGAGCGCCGCCTTGGCAGTCGCGATCGCGATCTCGGCGCGATTGGTCAGGTCGCGCCGGAACGCCAGGTTGCCGATCACCGAGGTGGACGTATCGGTATATCGCAGCATCCCCGCCACGGCGATCAGCATCAACACCAGGGCGACGAGCACGATGATCATGATGACCCCGCGCTGTGCGTCGCGCCGCGGTCGGGCGTGGCAAAGCGGGCGGACGCGGAGTGGAGGCATCGGCGTGTCCATCAATAGTTGTTGTTGCGCACCGGGATCGTGGTTTCCACGACGCGATAGCGGTAGTACTGCTCGGTCGAGGGCAGCCCCGCCAGCGGGCGGCTGACCGGAGTCACGCCTTGCACGTTGTTGAAATAGGTCAGGCTGGTCGGCCCGACGGGCGCCTTCTCGGGCAGCGACGTTCTCAGGATCAACGCCACGTGCACGGCCCGGATCCTCTTAAGCAGGAGAGCTGCGGTGGGACTGCCGTCAGTCAGTGCGCTGACCGTGTAGGCGCTCGTGCTCGGGCTGACCCATTGGTCGACGATGTTGTTCGTACTTCCGGTCGAGTCGACGCCGTAGAGTGCGTGCATCTCGAACACGCCTTCGGCCTGGGCCTGCGCCTGCACGGGCGTGGTGGTCTGCAGCAGGTCGTAGGTGAACAGCGTGTTGTTGTCTCCGACGCCAATGAGCTGGAACTGAGGTGCCGCGCTGGTCGCCGTCGATGAGCCGTCGCCGCCCAGGTCCAGTGCGACCGAGTTCTGCGTGTAGCTGGCGACCGAGCGCGCGCCCACCGTCGCTGCGTAGTAGGTGCCCGCCAGGGGCAGCGCCTTGCCGACGCCGTTGGCCGGCAGCGTGCTGGCGATCTGGGACACCATGCAACTGGCCGGGCCGCCGGTCGTGGCGTCGGGCTGCTGGTCGCCGATCAGCACCAGGTCGCGCGGCGAGAACTCCGTGGTGTTGAGCACGGTGAGTTGCGCCGCGGTCGCCGGGGCGGTCGAGAGCGTCGGCATCTGCGAGGCATCGTTGCCGGTCGACATCACCACGAGCATGTCCGATGTGCTGCCGCTCACCGCCGGCGTGTTCTGGTTCGGCAGGATCATCACGGGGGCCAGGCGCACGATGCCCGTGACGGACGAGAACGGCGCCGGCAGCAGCGGCGATGCCGGGATCGGCAGGAGTTGGGCGCTGGCCTTGGACGCGAACAACTCGCAACCGTAGGAGTAGCCGCTGCTCTGCCCGAGGCCGCTGCCGGCGCTGCGGATCCAGCGATCCATCTGGTACATCGCCAGGTTGCCGGCCTGGTCGAGGTCGGACGCCGACCCGAGAGTTCGCCGTCGGCCCTCGAAAGTCGACATCACGATCATCACCGCGACGGACAGGATCATGCTGATCAAGACCGCGATCATCATCTCGATCAAGGTCATGCCGGCTTCGGATCGACGGTGCGTCATTGGATCACCACCGTGGTCGTGTAGCTGTTGGCCTGCGCACCGGTTTTGGAGTACGGGCCCTGCCACTGCACGGTCACGACTGCGCACCCGACCTGTCCGCTGCTGCAGGCGGCAACGCTGCCAGACCCGTTCGGCAAGCCGGACAGGGTGGGCGAGGCCACGGCGGTCTGCCACGTGCTGTAGAAAGGGGTCTGTGGCACAGAGGATTGGTTTGCCCACAGGCTGCTGACCATCTCGTTGGCCAGCACGGCGGCGCGTGAGCGGTCGCCGTTCTGGCTGGCCATCTGCGCGACGCGGGCCTGCAGGCCGACGGTGCCGAGCAGGCCCAGCGAGAAGACCAGGATGGCGATCAGCACTTCGATCAGCGTGAAGCCCTGCAGCGACGCGCGGCTGCGGCTGGGAGTGGATCTGGTACTCATGGGCATCCGTCCGGGTTGGTGCTCGACAGCGTCTTTGACGCATCGCACAGGCGAACGCGTCCGCCGATGTAGACGAGGACCTTGAAGCTGCGCGAAGCGCTTGTGCGCGTGACCGTGTAGACAGCCGGGTCGCTTGCCGGCAAGGAACACGTGCCGGCCGACAGCGGCGCGACGGTGGGGGTGAGCGCCACCTGGCGACCGACCGAATTGAAACAGGTCAACGCCGGGCCGGTGATGGTGACGCCGTGCTGCGTGCCTTCGGTGGACTTCAGCACCAGCACCGGCGTTTGCACGTCGTTGCCCAACATGGGGTTGAGCACCGCGAGCCAGTTCGCCGCGGGGCTGACGGCCGAGGAGGACAGCGAAGGCTGCGAATCCGTGGTCAGCGCGAAGATGCTGGTTCGACCTTGCGACACGGCGGTGGCCTGCGTCAGCCGGAGCGCGTTGATGAGCGATTCGGCCGCCGCGCGCACGTGCGCATCCGCCGACCACTTGCCGAAGGCGGGTACGGCGATCACCATGAGAATGCTGATCAGCGACATCGTGACGAGCAGCTCGATCAGCGAGAAGCCCCCGAGCGCCCGCGCAGGCGTCCTCAGCATGAGTCCCCCTTGCGCATGATCCAGCAGGCGCTGCTCGCCGGCGGGGTGCCCCAGCCGTTGGGCAGACCGACGGTCGACATGTTTCCCTGATTGTCGATCGTGTACTGCGCGCCGGCCACGGCCCCGGTGCCCGTGGCGCGGATGACGTAGGCTGACGACGTCGGAGCGTCACTGGCCGCGCTGCAGTTCACGTTGAACAGGTTGTTGGGGCTGGCGACGACCGCGTACTGCGTGCACGGCGTGACGATCGTCGGCGCCGAGACCGTCATGTACGTCCGGTTGTCCAGGTAGTACTGCTCCATCTGCGCGCGCAGGGTCGACAGCGAGTTCGTGCCGGCCACCAGCTTGCCGCGGATGACGTAATTCTTGTACGAGGGCAGCGCGATCGCCGCAAGGATGCCGACGATGGCCACGGTGATCATCAGTTCGATCAGCGTGAAGCCGCGGGAGTTGCGTTGCTGGGTCATGGTGTGTGCGCGCGAGGAAGCCATCGGTTGGCGGGAAGAAACCGCGTTGCGGCCGGACGTCGGGTGTCGTGGCGACCGCGGCTCTGGACGAACCGGGCCTGCGCGCTGCAGCCTGCGAGCAGGCTGGATGAACCGCAGGGAGGGTGTCGGCACACGACTCGAACATCTTGCCTGATGAACAGATTAGCCGCCCGCGCTCGACCGGGCGGGCGCATTGGGGCGAACGGTCAAGCCGGGCGGACGGGCGGCGGCGGGGAGGCGTTCAGGCGCCGCTGCCGTTGACATCGCAGTCGGGGCAGGGCTCCAGCAGCGGTCGCGGGCCGGTGCGGCTGTCGAGCAGCGCGGAGAACAGTCCGGTTGGAGCGCCCGTGCCGCCGCTCCAGGCCGCGATCGGGCCGCGCAGCGCGGCCAGGGCGTTGTCGGTGCGTGCCGCGCCCTGGTTCATGACGACGGCCCAGTCGGCGTTCCACTCGAGCAGGTGGCCGCGGATCGCCTGGTCGACCGGCGTCCGCACGTGCGGACCGTCGCGCTGCAGGCCGTCGGGTGTCCAGGCGATGTCCAGGCCGGTCAGCAGGGTGAACGCGGTCGACGCGTGCAGCGCGCGCGCCATCGCCACCAGCGAGTCGTCGCCGAAGACGATCTGGCTGTAGACGGCGGTCATCAGCGGCGTGGTGTCGCAGACCACCACGTCGGCGTCGCGCGCCGCCACGTCGATCCGCTGCTGCTGCAGCAGGGCGATGGCGCGCTGCTCGTCGCGGCGCGGCGTGCGGCCGCGGTCGTCGCACCATTGCCGCAGCACCTCGGGCACCTCGACGGCGTGCAGCGCGAACTCGTCGCGCAGCCGCTGCACCAGCGCGCCGGCAAGCGTGGTCTTGCCGGTGCTCTCGGCGCCGACGATGGCGATGCGCAGCGCCGTCACGCCGCCGCCCCGCGGCCCTCGAGCGCCTTCCACGAGCGCAGGCCTGCCCACGACAGTGCCGCGAACAGCGCGTAGAGGATCACCGTCAGCCACAGCTGCTTGTAGCCGAACAGCGCGACGCTGAAGACGTTGACCGCGATCCACGTCCACCAGTTCTCGATGAACTTGCGCCCCAGCAGCCAGGTGCCCAGGATGCTTCCGACCGTGGGCAGCGCGTCGAGCCAGGGCACAGTCGAATCGGTGAAGTGCTTCAGGACTTCGGCGAGCAGCGGCCAGGCGAGCAGCGTGAGCACCAGCGCGACGAACGACGTCCTGCGCGAGAGCGTGTGCACCACCAGCGCGCCGCCGCCGGCGCCGCGCCCGCGCAGCCACTGCCACCAGCCCCAGGCCGACATCGCCACGAAGAACAGCTGCAGCGACGCCTCGCCGTACAGCTTGCTGTCGGCGAACAGCAGCGCGTACATGAGCGACGACAGCATCGCCAGCGGCCACGCGAGGGGATGCACGCGCATCTCGCAGCCCACCATCCACAGCGACACCGCGAAGGCGACGACCTCGATCCAGGTGACCGGCACGCCCCAGGCCGAGAAGGCCGGCACGAGCAGGGGATGGGCGGCGGCGAGCAGCGATTGCAGCATCGGAAGGCTCACGCGCGCGGGCGCGAGCGAGGAGGACGCGTCACGTCGTCACTTGCCGGGCGTGAGCACGACCAGCAGTTCGTCCGGCTTGGTCATGCCCAGCTCGGAGCGCGCCTTCTCCTCGACCATCTCCAGGCCTTCCCGGAGGTCGGAGACCTCGGCCTGCAACTGGTCGTTGCGCTGCCTGGCGGCCTCGTTGGTCGCGCGCAGCGCGGCGAGCTCCACGCTCTGCTCGTGCACGTGCGCGACGCCCGCCTTGCCGAACCACAGCTCCGCCTGCACCCATCCGATGAGGACGATCAGCGCGATCGTGACGAGACGCATGGCGGAGTTTTCAGGGCAGGGACGACCGTACGGAGTCTACCGTTCAGCGCAGGTTGTAGAACGCGGCGCGGCCAGGGTAGGTGGCGATGTCGCCCAGGTCTTCCTCGATGCGCAGCAGCTGGTTGTACTTGGCGATGCGGTCCGAGCGGCTCATCGAGCCCGTCTTGATCTGGCCGGCGTTGGAGCCGACGGCGATGTCGGCGATCGTCGAGTCCTCGGTCTCGCCCGAGCGGTGG
>CAIMXF010000552.1 GCA_903845345.1 uncultured beta proteobacterium | reverse complement strand
CGCGGTCGGAGGGTTCGGGCTGGTGGGGGTCCCCGCTGTGCTGATCGCCGCCCTGCTGGAGCAGGGCGCGAGCGGTCTGACCCTGGTGAGCAACAACTGTGGCGTCGACGGTGCCGGGCTGGGCATGCTGCTCGACGCCCGCAGGGTCTCCCGGGTGGTCGCCTCCTACGTCGGGGAGAACAAGGAGTTCGCCCGGCAGTTCCTCTCCGGTGAGCTGCAGGTCGAGCTGACCCCGCAGGGCACCCTCGCGGAGCGGCTGCGTGCGGGCGGCGCGGGGAGCGCAGGCGGCGGCGATTCGGCCTCGGGCATCAGCACCTCGCCCAGCAGATCGAGCAGCCGCGTGCGGGCACGTTGCGGATGGCGCCGGTAGTAGGTGAGCACCAGGCCGGTGATGAAGCGCTCGTCGTCGTCCTGCGGCAGCGGGCTGTCGGCGGAGACCGAGGGCGGCGCCGCGGTCGTGGCCGGCGCGCCGCCATGCTCGGCGTCCATCCAGCCGACGGGCTTCTGGCAGCACTGCTCGAACTGGCGCGCCAGGCGCTCGCCGATCAGGCGCGACCGGCTCTTGATCTGGCTCCAGTAGCTCGGCTGGATCTGCAGCCGCTCGGCAAAACGGCGTTCCAGTCCCCGCAGCGTGGCGGCGTCGGGGTGCTTGATGGTGTTGCGGACGAATTCGTCGAACAGCGCGAGCGCGTTGTCCAGGCGGATAGAGGCCACGTCTCGGGGGGCGTGCATGGGGCGCAATGATAAAGGCTCGTGTGGCTGCGTGCAGTTCGCGTGCGCCCGGCTGGCCGACCCCGCAGCAACAACGCACACAAACGCTCGGGGTACGATGGCTCGATGCCCTTGAACAGCTTGCTCAGACGCCGCTCCCGGCGCCTTCCCGTCCTGCTGCTGGCCGCGGCGCTCGGCCTGACGGTGCCCATGCGCGGCGGCGCGACGCCTCCCGGCGAAAAGGCACTGGCCGCGCCGGCCTCGCCGACCTCGAAGCCGTCGACCGCGGCCTCCGCGGCGCAGGACGACGCCGACAGCGAGGACAGCGCCAACCTGTCGGCCTCGGCGCGCCGCATCTACGACGTCGGCCGGCCGCGGCTGCTGCAGGTGCGCACGTTGCTGCGCGACCAGGACAGCCAGGCGAGCGTCGGCTCCGGTTCGCTGGTCGGCAGCGACGGGCTGATCCTCACGAACTACCACGTCGTCAGCCAGGTGGCCCTCGAGCCGCAGCGCTACCGGCTCAACTTCCAGACGGTCGACGGCGTCACCGGCGCGCTGCAACTGGTCGCGTTCGACGTCGTGCACGACCTGGCGCTGGTGCGCATGGCCAAGCCCCCGGCGACGGTCGCCAGCCGCGGCATCTTCGAGTTCCGTCCGCAGGGCGCGGCGCTGGCCCAGGGCGAGCGCATCTTCTCGCTGGGCAATCCGCTGGACGTCGGCTTCGTGGTGGTCGAGGGCACCTACAACGGCCTGGTCGAGCGCAGCTTCCTGCCGCAGATCCTGTTCTCGGGCTCGCTCAACCCGGGCATGAGCGGCGGGCCGGTGCTCGACGACCGCGGGCACATCGTGGGCGTCAACGTGGCCACGCGCCGCGACGGCCAGCAGATCAGCTTCCTGGTGCCGGGAGAGTTCGCACAGGCGCTCATCGCGCGCAGCGCCAACGCGAAGCCGATCACCGGCTCGGT
>CAIMXF010000551.1 GCA_903845345.1 uncultured beta proteobacterium | reverse complement strand
TGACATGCAACGACTTCCCGCTCGCCCCCCGACCGCCGTCGCACTCGCCGTCGCCACCTTCGCGGGCCTGCTCGCGAGCGCGGGCGCGCACGCCCAGGCGGCCGCGCCCGCGCCCGCTGCCGCGGCCTCGGCGCCTGCCGACGACGCGCAGGTGGTCACGGTCACCGCGCAGGGCCGCAAGCAGGAAGTCCAGAAGGTGCCGATCTCGATCCAGCTGATCGGGCCGGAGCAGATCGAGAAGAGCGGCGCGGTCAACCTCGCGCAGGTCGCCGACTTCGTGCCGGGCCTGACGATCGACGCCAGCCAGCCCACGCAGCCCAGCTACTCGCTGCGCGGTCTCGGCAACGGCGACTTCGGCATCGGGACCGACGCGCCGGTGGGCGTCTACGTCAACGGCATCTACACCGGCAAGACCGGCGGTGCGCTGCTGAACTTCAACGACGTCAAGCGCGTCGAGGTCCTCAAGGGCCCGCAGGGCACGCTGTTCGGCCGCAACAGCGCGGGCGGCGCGATCTCCATCGTCACCAACGACCCGGACGGCCAGAACACGGCGTCGGGCCTCGTGCGCGTCGGCAACTACGGCACGGTGCACGCCGAGGGCGTCGTCAACCGCGCGCTGGGCGAGGACTTCGACCTGCGCATCTCGGCCGTCTCCGAGAAGAGCGACGGCTGGGCCACCAACGCCGACGACGGCAAGAAGAACCCGCAATCCAAGACCTGGGGCACGCGCCTGGGCGCGCGCTGGTCGCCCGGCGAGGACACCAGCGTCGTGCTGACCTGGGAGCACGAGGACCTGAACGAGCGCCCGCGCCCGGTGTGGGCGGTCGGCACCTACGACGCCGAGGGCAACGTCGTCTTCACCGACCCGCGCCACCAGCCGCTGCGCAACGACGTGATCGGCGGCGTCGAGTCGCGCCTGTTCAACGGCGCGAACCTGCGCGTCGAGCACGACGTCACCGACAAGATCCTGTTCACGTCGACGACCGGCTGGCGCCACTTCGACTCGGTCAACCTCGAGGACAACGACGGCACCGACAACCCGGCCACCTACCTGGCCACCGGCAACTTCGAGAAGAGCACGACGTTCGAGCAGGAGTTCCGCCTCAACGGCAAGAGCAAACTGGCGGACTGGCTGGTCGGCGCGAGCTTCTCCACCGAGCATTCCGCGCAGACGAGCCGCGTCGACACCAACACGACCACGCTCGACCCGGTGCTGGGACAGGAGCTGGGCCTGGGCACCGGACCGTTCTCGCTGCTCACCGGCATCGGCCAGGAAGCCGGCATCCCCGACTTCAACCTGCTGGGCCAGAGCTGGCAGGAAGGCATCCAGAACACGCTCGCCGCGCATTCCGAGGCGCTGATGGCCGACGTGATCTGGCATGTCGGCGACAAGACCGACGTCACCACCGGCGTGCGCTTCACGCAGGACACCAAGAAGTTCAGCTGGTACAACCCGCTGCGCTCGGCGCCGGGCCTCGATGGCCAGCTCGCCGTGCTGTCGCCGGCGTTCTTCCAGCAACTGGTCGACGCGGGCGCGCTGGATCCGACCACGGCCGGCCAGCTGGGCGGCCTGGTGCAGGGCCTGCAGTCCACCAATATCGAGTTCACCAATCCCGAATGGGCGGCCGCGCCGGTCTACACCAGCAAGACCTGGCACAACACCAGCCCGCGCCTGGTGATCGACCACCAGCTGACGCCCGACACGATGGTCTACGGCTCGGTGACGCGCGGCTACCAGGCCGGCGGCTTCAACTCGGTGAGCACCGCGGCCAACGGTGGCCGCTTCGACCCCGAGACCATCACCAGCTACGAGCTCGGCGCCAAGGGCCGCCTTCCCGAGTCCGGCATCTCGTACAGCGCGTCGCTGTTCCACTACCTGTTCAAGAACCTGCAGTCGATCACGCTCGACCAGAGCCAGACGATTCCCGTCTACGTGATCACGGTCAGCGACGTGAAGGCCACCGGCCTCGATGCCGAGCTGAACTGGCAGGTCGCCGCGCCGGTGCGCCTCTACGCGAACGGCGAGTGGATCGACCAGAAGTACCAGGGCCAGAGCAACCTCGCGCCGGGCGCCAACGACCTCACCGGCCAGCCTTACGGCACGCCGAGCCTGTCCCTGGCCGGCGGCGTCGACTTCACGCTGGCGCTGGCCGGTGGTCAGGCGTCGTGGTCGCTGCAGGGCAGCCACATCGGCGCGACGCGCTGCAACGCCGACTCGGTCTCGCAGGGCAACTGCCTGACGACGTCGACGTTCAAGGTGGGCGAGGCGCACGACCGCGTCGACACGCGCCTGGGCTGGTCGGCGCCGTCCGACAAGTGGGGCGTCGCGCTGATCGTCAACAACCTGCTCGACAAGCGCTACGTGTCGGGGCTGAGCAACCTGTCGGCGGCCGTTGGCGTGCCCTACACGGCATCGGTGAGCGACCCGCGCAAGATCCAGTTCGAATTCAGCGCCAGGCTGTAGCCATTTGCCTTTCTCGTTGCGCCTGCCTGCCGGCGTCGTTGCGAGATGGTCCTTGGGGGCGGTGGGAGCCGCCCCCGTTTCTTTTTGCTAGCTCACCCCATGAGCCTCGCCCAAGCCAAGATCCACCCACCAGCGAGTTGCCCCACACAACTCGACCGCACCCCATCTCGACCGGGTTTTGCCCGGCAATGAAGCCAATGCGGGAAATCCCCCACGAACGAGGCACCCGGAAGTCAGCTAACACTTCACTTTCATAGCCGCGCGCAAGTCCTTCATTTAGAACGACATTCGCTTGCAGAACGTGATCTAAGTGCTTGATTTGATTGATTTTTTCGGCGCGTGACGCGTTGACCCACCCGGGGTGATTCGTTAAAGTGCATCAAAGTGCACTTTTGTGGTGGGTTGTGGCATCTCTGATTTTTGAAGGTCCTTCGGCGTTGACGCTGGACGGCAAGGGGCGAGTCTCCATGCCGGCCCGTTATCGCGACGACCTCCAATCATTGTGCGCCGGCCGGCTCACCGTCACCAAGCATCCGCACGGGTGCCTGATGGTGTTTCCACGGCCCTACTGGGAGAACTTCCGCGAGCAGGTCGCGCAGCTGCCGTTCTCGCAGGTGGCCGTCAAGCGCGTGTTCCTCGGGCACGCGGACGACGTCGAGTGGGACGCCACCTCGCGCGTGCTGATCCGCCCGGAACTCCGCAGCTGGGCCGGACTCGAAAAGGACGTGACGCTGCTGGGCATGGGCAGTCACTTCGAACTGTGGTCGACGCC
>CAIMXF010000550.1 GCA_903845345.1 uncultured beta proteobacterium | reverse complement strand
TCTACTCGCCGGCCGACGAGGGCGCGGTGCGCTGGGACGACCCCGATGTCGCGATCGCCTGGCCCGACCTCGGGGAAGCCCCCAGGCTTTCCGCCAAGGATGCCACGGCCGGGCTGCTGAGGCACCTTCCCTAGGACGAGGTTTCGGCCTACAAGGACGGTGCGGCCGGGCTGCGAGAATCGGCCCGATAGCGTCACGGTCGCGCGTTGGGGTGCCGTTGCCACCCCGAATCGCCGGCCGCCTTGCCCGAGGCGGTCGAGCCGACGACTTTCTGATCAAAGGAACCGCAATGGCGAAGGCCATGATTCTTGCTGCTGGCCAGGGCACGCGCGTGCGCCCCCTGACGAAGTACATGCCCAAGCCCATGATCCCGATCCTGGGCAAGCCCGTCCTCGAGTACCTGATCGAGCATCTCGCGCGCTACGGCGTCAAGGAGATCATGATCAACGTCGCCTACTCGCACTGGAAGATCGAGAGCTACTTCGGCAACGGCAGCCGCTGGGGCGTCGAGATCGGCTACTCGTTCGAAGGCAAGCGCGAACACGGCGAGATCGTGCCCAACCCCAAGGGTTCGGCCGGCGGCATGCGCAAGATCCAGGATCACAGCGGCTTCTTCGACGAGACCACCATCGTGCTGTGCGGCGACGCGATCATCGACCTCGACATCGGCGCGGCGTTGCACGAACACGCCAGCAAGAAGGCGCTGGCCAGCGTCGTCACGCTCGAGGTGCCGCTGGAGGAAGTCAAGAACTACGGCGTGGTCGTCAGCGACAGGGACGGCCGCATCACGGAGTTCCAGGAGAAGCCGTCGCCCGACCAGGCGAAGTCGCGCATGGCCAGTACCGGCATCTACATCTTCGAGCCGGAAGTGCTGAGCCTGATCCCGTCGGGCCAGGTGTTCGACATCGGCGGCCAGCTGTTCCCGCTGCTGGCCGAGAAGGGCCTGCCGTTCTACGCGCAGAGCCGCTGGTTCAACTGGATCGACATCGGCCGCGTCACCGACTACTGGGCGGTCTGCCAGCGCGTGCTGCGCGGCGAGGTGGCCCAGATGGACATGCCCGGCCGCGAGGTGCGTCCGGGGGTATGGGTGGGCCTGAACACCAGCATCGACTTCGACAAGGTCAGCATCCAGGGGCCGGTCTACATCGGCTCGTCGAGCGAGATCGAAGCCGGGGCCACGATCGTGGGACCGGCGTGGCTGGGCAACGGCTGCGTGTTGCGCGAGGGCAGCAAGCTCATCCGCAGCATCCTGTTCGACTACACGCGGCTGTCCCAGGGCGAGACGCTCGAAGATATGATCGTGTCACCGAACTATTGCGTCGACCGGCACGGCAATACCACGTACCCCGGCGACGAAGGCACCGTCCTGCGCTGGGGCGACGCACGCGCCTGATCCGCCGCAAGGCGGCCGCCGCGACACCCGGGCGTGTGTCGCGAGCCTCTCCATTTTCCTGAAAGCGTCCCATGGCAGCGTCGATCCCCATTCAACCCGTCATCATGGCCGGAGGCAGCGGCACGCGCCTGTGGCCGTTGTCGCGCGCGGGGTTCCCCAAGCAGTTCCTGTCGCTCGGCAGTGAAGACAGCCTGTTCCAGCTGGCCGTGGGACGGCTGGTGGGCCTGGCGGCCGCCGACATCGCCGTCGGGGCGCCGCTGATCGTGGGCAACGCCGAACACCGCTTCCTGGCGCTGGAGCAACTGCGCGAGAAGGGCATCGCCCCGGCGGCCGTGATCCTCGAGCCGGTGGGCCGCAACACCGCGCCCGCGCTCACACTGGCCGCACTCGCGGCGTGCGAGGGCGGCGCCGATCCGGTGCTGGTGGTGTCCCCGGCCGACCAGACCGTGACCGACCAGGCTGCGTTCACCGCGGCCCTGCAGCAGGCCGTGCGCGGCGCCGCCGACGGCGCGATCGTGATCCTGGGCATCACGCCCAGCAGCCCCGAGACGGCCTACGGCTACATCCGCAGCACGTCGGGCGACGGCCTGCAGAAGGTGGCGCAGTTCGTCGAGAAGCCCGACGCGGCGACCGCCGCTCGCTACCTGGCCGAGGGCGGCTACACCTGGAACTCCGGCATGTTCGTGCTGCGCGCCTCGGTGTGGCTCAAGGCGCTCGCGCAGTTCCGGCCCGACATCCTCGCCGCCACGCAGGCCGCCTGGAGCGGGCGCACGCCCGACGAGCGCTTCATCCGCCCGACGCGCGAGGCCTTCCTGGCCGTGCCGTCGGAGTCGGTCGACTACGCGGTGATGGAGCGCTGCCCGGGCAGCGCGTTCGACATCCGCATGGTGCCGCTGGATGCGGGCTGGAACGACCTCGGCGCGTGGGACGCCGTCTGGCAGGTGGCCCCCAAGGACGCGGCCGGCAACTCCGGCGTCGGCGACGTGATGTTCGAGGACAGCCGCAACACGCTGGTGCATTCCACCGGCCGGCTGGTGACGGCGCTGGGCGTCGACAACATCGTGATCGTCGAGACCGCCGACGCGGTGCTCGTGGCCGACCGCGAGCGCAGCCAGGACGTCAAGAAGATCGTCAATCGCCTGACCAGCGAGAAGCGCACCGAGCACACGCTGCATCGCAAGGTGCATCGCCCCTGGGGCTGGTACGACAGCGTCGACTCGGGCGCGCGCTTCCAGGTCAAGCGCATCATGGTCAATCCCGGCGCCACGCTGAGCCTTCAGATGCACCACCACCGTGCCGAGCACTGGATCGTCGTGCAGGGCACGGCGGAGGTCACCTGCGGCGATCGCAAGATGATCCTCACCGAGAACCAGAGCACCTACATCCCGCTCGGCGAGACCCATCGGCTCGCGAACCCGGGCAAGCTGCCGCTCGAGATCATCGAGGTGCAGTCCGGTTCCTACCTCGGCGAGGACGACATCGTCCGCTTCGAGGATACCTATGGCCGTACCAGCTGAAATGGCGCGAACCTTGCGTGCCTGTCCGCCAGCCCTGATCCGGGGCGCCGGGTGCCCACTGGCCTGACATGTTCGAAGAGCGCAGCGTCCGCAAGCAGTTCCTGAGTGCCCCGCCGTCGATCGGGAGCACGATCGCGTCCCTGCTCGAACCGCTGGTGGCCGCGGGCATGCTGGGCCTGTTCCACGAGATCTACGGCTATCGCATGGACGGCGTCGCGATGGCGCTGGCGATCCTGCTGCTGGTGCTGATGTTCCCGGGCGTGAACCGCTTCGGCCGCACCGGCATCGGCGTGGGCATCGACATCATCCTGTCGTGGGTGTGGGTGCTGAGCGTGCTGGCGCTGCTGGGGTATGCCACCAACAGCCTGCAGTCTTTCGACAGCGACATGCTGATCGCCTGGGGCATCGCCACGCCGCTCGTGCAATGGGC
>CAIMXF010000549.1 GCA_903845345.1 uncultured beta proteobacterium | reverse complement strand
GCGCGAGGCTCGCGCTTGTAGCGAGTACGAAGGCTGCAGTCTTGGACAAGTTGGAACTCCGAACGGTGGGTCTGGTGACGTTGAAGGGACGCGCTGTGCTCTCACGTTAGGCAGGACGTTTGACGGTTGCGTGTCAATGCCCGTCAGGCGCACGCGTCGTCCGGGGTACTCCGCTTCAATTCGAGTTCATCGGTGCCCGGCATGCCCCCTTCATGACGTGAGTCTCGGTTCGCCCGAGCAAGCCACGGTGCGCGCCCTCGATCGGCATGGGCGCCGGAAAGCGCAGCGACCGTATCTCGCAATCGCCGGTTCAGTTGCCAGCGTGGGTCGGATGGCAGAAGGCTGTCGTGGCCCTTGCCAACAAGAACGCACGCATGCTCCGGGCGGTTTTCTGCAGGGCGCATGATCGCCAAACGCAATTCGTTCGACAGGGCGGTGCGCGATTGTGTGGATACCTGATGAGGTATCTCAACTGGACAATCAGGGAGGCCAAGCGCTTCGGCCAGGGGGCTTGCGGCCCTGTCTCCCGACTCGATGGCCGTGCCCATGGGAGGGCGTTCGCGTGAAGATTGCCGCCGAAACGGGCGTTCGGACAACGGCGACCCGGCATGCGCCCCGGCGTTTGAGACAATGGCATCGGGCCACCGCGCCGCCGGCGCTCGATTCGGCGGTCGCCGCGGCGCCGTCGCTCTGTCCATCTCACTCCTCGTCCCGTATCGACCCGCCATGAGCGTCACTCCGATCATTCCCACGCCCGCCATGGCCACCCCGCTGTCGACGTGGGGCCAGGCCGCGCTCGTCGCCATCGGCGGCACCGCCGGCTGCCGCACGCGCCGGCGGGCCGGCGTGTGGCTCGACACGATGCCGTGGCCGGTCGCTGCCGGCACGCTGGCCGTCCACCCGGCGGGCGGCCTGTGCATCGGCTTCGCACGGGTCGCGTTGGCCAGGGCGCCGTCGGAGTTCCGGCGGCGGCCGCCGGTCACCGGATTCCTGGGCGGCATGACGACGTTCTCGGCCCTCACCGGCGAGTCGGCGGGACTGCCGGTGAAGGCCGAGTTCGCGGTCGCGGCCTTCCACACCGGCATCCACGTCTTCGGCTCGCTGGCGGTCGCGGCGCTCGGCTGGCAAATCGGCCGTTGGGTGCTGAATTGAGCGACGCCGACCTGGCCGACGACCGCGCCGGACACGATCGGGCCGGCGTGCGTGAACTGCTCGCCGCCGAACTGCGGCCGGACGAGCTGCGCCTTGCGCTGGGCCGCTTCGTCACCGGCGTGACCATCGTCACCTGCCGCGACGAGCAGGGCGAACCGGTCGGGCTGACGGCGAATTCGTTCAATGCGCTGTCCCTGGATCCGCCGCTGGTGCTGTGGTCGCTGCGCCAGGCGAGCTCCACCATCGCGGCGTTCACCAACGCGAGCCACTTTGCGGTCAACGTGCTGGCGGCCGACCAGGTCGACCTGTCGCGCCGCTTCGCACGGCAATCCAGCGCCAAGTTCGATTCGGGCGACTGGACGGACGGGCAGGGCGGCGCGCCGCTGCTGTCCGGCTGCGTGGCGGTGTTCGAATGCCGCCGCCACAGCCATCACACCGCCGGCGACCACCTGCTGTTCATCGGCGCGGTGGAGCGCATCGGCGGTTCGGCGGACACGCCGCTCGTGTACCACGCAGGCCACTACCGGACTCTCAGTGAATAGATTCGAAGCCCATGACACCGCACGGGCGCGCCGCGTCGAGCTGATCGAACGGATCGAGCGCTTCGTCGACGGCACGGACGTCTCGGTCGCCGCCGCCGGCCTGATCGAAGTCGGCCTGGACGACGCGTTCCCGGACAACGACTGGATCGCCGACAAGGTGCTGATGCTCGCCGGCTACCGTCCCGGCGGCGGCGAATCCCTTCACGACGAGGCGCACGTGCGTGCCGAACTCGTCAAGGTGCTCGCCCGCCTGCGCCAGGCTTGAGTCGGTTCGAGCGGCGTCGTTGACGCTGCGCCTGAAAGGGCGTCGGATCCGGAGGCGGCGCCGGTCGCGGCGACCCGGTCGGCGGGCCGGCGCGAAACGCCGGTTGCCAGCGCTTGAAAACCGATCCGGCGGGCCCATGTGTCCCGCAGTCTGAAAGGATCTTCAAGATGCGACTCGACAAGTTGACGACGGCGTTCCAGCAGGCCCTGGCCGACGGCCAGAGCGCCGCCGTGGCACGCGACAACCCGTACGTCGAACCGGCGCACGTGCTGGCGGCCATGCTGGCGCAGCCGGACGGCCCCAAGTCCCTGCTCGAGCGCGCCGGCGCGAACACCGCCGCGCTCAAGACCGCGATGGACAGCCTCATCGGCGGCCTGTCGCAGGTGCAGGGCAACCAGCAGGTCTCGGGCAGCCGCGACCTGCTGCACCTGCTGCAGCAGGCCGAGAAGGAGGCCGGCAAGCACGGCGACGAGTTCGTCGCCAGCGAGATGTTCCTGCTCGCGCTGGCCGACGCCAAGTCCGACATCGGCGGCATCGTGCGCGGCCACGGCCTCACGCGCAAGGCGCTGGAGGCGGCCATCGAGGCCGTGCGCGGCGGCGCCACCGTCGACTCGGCGGACGCCGAAGGCCAGCGCGAGGCGCTGAAGAAATACACGCTCGACCTCACCGAGCGGGCGCGCAAGGGCAAGCTCGATCCGGTGATCGGCCGCGACGACGAGATCCGCCGCGCCATCCAGGTGCTGCAACGCCGCAGCAAGAACAACCCGGTGCTGATCGGCGAGCCGGGCGTCGGCAAGACGGCCATCGTCGAAGGCCTGGCCCAGCGCATCGTCGCGGGCGAGGTGCCCGACACGCTGAAGAACAAGCGCGTGCTGGTGCTGGACATGGCCGGGCTGCTGGCCGGCGCGAAGTTCCGCGGCGAGTTCGAGGAGCGGCTGAAGGCGGTGCTCAAGGAAGTGGCGCTCGACGAGGGCCGCATCATCCTGTTCATCGACGAGCTGCACACGATGGTGGGCGCCGGCAAGGCCGAGGGCGCCATCGACGCGGGCAACATGCTCAAGCCGGCGCTCGCGCGCGGCGAGCTGCACTGCATCGGCGCGACCACGCTCGACGAGTACCGCAAGTACGTCGAGAAGGACGCCGCGCTGGAGCGCCGCTTCCAGAAGGTGCTGGTCGACGAGCCGACCGTGGAGGCGACCATCGCCATCCTGCGCGGCCTGCAGGAAAAGTACGAAGTGCACCACGGCGTCGAGATCACCGACCCGGCCATCGTGGCCGCGGCCGAGCTGAGCCATCGCTACATCACCGACCGCTTCCTGCCCGACAAGGCGATCGACCTGATCGACGAGGCGGCCGCCAAGGTCAAGATCGAGATCGACTCCAAGCCCGAGGTGATGGACCGGCTCGACCGCCGCCTCATCCAGTTGAAGATCGAGCGCGAGGCCGTGCGCCGCGAGACCGACGAGGCCTCGCAGCGCCGCATGGGCCTGATCGAGGAAGAGATCGTCCGGCTGGGCCGCGAGTACGCCGACCTGGAAGAAATCTGGATGGCCGAGAAGGCCGCGGCGCAGGGCTCGGCGCACCTGAAGGAAGACATCGACAAGATGCGCTTCCGCATCGAGGAACTCAAGCGCAAGGGCGACTTCAACGCCGTCGCCGAGCTCCAGTACGGCAAGCTGCCCGAACTGGAGCGGCGCCTGGCCGAGGCGCAGGCCGCCGAGGCGGGCAAGTCGACGGCGGGCGGCACCAACCGGCTGCTGCGCACGCAGGTCGGCGCCGAGGAGATCGCCGAGGTCGTCGCGCGCGCCACCGGCATCCCTGTTGCCAAGCTGATGCAGGGCGAGCGCGACAAGCTGCTGCAGATGGAAGACAAGCTGCACGAGCGCGTGGTGGGGCAGGACGAGGCGATCAAGGTCGTCTCCGACGCGATCCGGCGCTCGCGCGCGGGGCTGTCCGACCCGAACCGTCCGCTGGGCTCGTTCCTGTTCCTCGGCCCGACCGGTGTCGGCAAGACCGAGCTGTGCAAGGCGCTCGCCGGCTTCCTGTTCGACAGCGAGGATCACCTGATCCGCGTCGACATGAGCGAGTTCATGGAGAAGCACTCGGTCAGCCGCCTGATCGGCGCGCCGCCGGGCTACGTCGGCTACGACGAGGGCGGCACGTTGACGGAGGCGGTGCGCCGCAAGCCGTACAGCGTGCTGCTGCTCGACGAGGTGGAGAAGGCGCATCCGGACGTGTTCAACGTGCTGCTGCAGGTGCTCGACGACGGTCGGCTCACCGACGGCCAGGGCCGCACGGTCGACTTCAAGAACACCGTCATCGTGATGACCAGCAACCTCGGTTCGCAGATGATCATGCAGATGGCGGGTCAACCGTCGTCCGAGATCCGCGACGCGGTGTGGGAAGAGGTCAAGGCGCATTTCCGGCCCGAGTTCCTCAACCGCATCGACGAGACGGTGGTGTTCCACGCGCTGGACCGCACCAACATCGAGGCCATCGCCAAGATCCAGCTCGCCACGCTGGAGCAACGCGTGCGCAAGATGGACATGACGCTGGAGGTGTCGCCCGCGGCGCTGCGCGAGTTGGCCAAGGTCGGCTTCGACCCGGCGTTCGGCGCGCGCCCGCTCAAGCGCGCGATCCAGCAGCGCATCGAGAACCCGGTCGCCCGGCTGATCCTCGAAGGCCGCTTCGGGCCGAAGGACGTGATCCCGGTGGACGTCAAGGACGGGGAGTTCAGCTTCGGGCGCGTGGTGCACTGAAGGCCCACGACATCGATGACGGGGCCCGATGGCAGCTCGCCGTCGGGCCTTTTTTCGCGCGGGACGCGGCTGGCCGTCACGCCCCTGAAACGCGCTTGTGGCAGCTCAGGCACAAGGGTTTGGATCGCTCCGTAGAATCGACCTCGTCCAGCAGCCGTCCCGAGACCCTGTCCATGCCCGCTTCGTCAGATTCCAGCGCATCGCAACGTGCCGCTGCCAGTGCCAACCCCGTCGTCATCGTCGGCGCCGGCTTGGCCGGCCTCACCGTGGCGCTGCATCTGGCCCGGCACGGCCGCCGCGTGATCGTGCTGGCCAAGCGCGGCCTGAGCGAAGGCGCGACCTCCTGGGCGCAGGGCGGCATCGTCGGCGTGCTCGGGTCGGACGATTCGATCGAGTCGCACGTGCGCGACACGCAGGACGCCGGCGCCGGCATCGTCGACGAGCACACCGCGCGCTTCATCGCCGAGAACAGCGCCAAGGCGATCGAATGGCTGGTCGACAACGGCGTGCCTTTCACGGCCGACGCCGACGGCCCGCTGGGCCTGCACCTGACCCGCGAGGGCGGCCACGCGGTGCGCCGCATCGCGCACGCGGCCGATGCCACCGGCAGGGCGATCCACGAGTCGCGGCTGGCGCAGGCCCAAGGCCCCGCGCTGATCACCCTGCGCGAGCGCTGGATCGCGGTCGACCTCATCACCTCGCGACACCTCAAGCGCGACGAGGTGCCCAAGGTCTACGGCATCTACGCGCTCGACATCGACTCGCGCAAGGTCGAGACGATCCCGGCCTCGGCCGTGGTGCTGGCCACGGGCGGCGTCGGCAAGGTCTATCGCTACACCAGCAACCCCGACACCTCCACCGGCGACGGCATCGCGATGGCCTGGCGCGCGGGCTGCCGCGCGGCGAACATGGAGTTCATCCAGTTCCACCCGACCTGCCTGTACCACCCGCAGGAGCGCAGCTTCCTCATCACCGAGGCCTTGCGCGGCGAGGGCGCGCTGCTGAAGCTGCCGAGCCTGGGGCCGGGTGACCCCGGGGGCACGCGCTTCATGCCCGCGCACGACGAGCGCGGCGAACTCGCGCCGCGCGACATCGTGGCGCGCGCGATCGACTTCGAGATGAAGAAGCACGGCATCGACCACGTCTGGCTCGACGCGACGCATCTGGGCGAGGCCTTCCTGAAGGAGCACTTCCCGACCATCCACGCGCGCTGCCTGCAGTTGGGCATCGACATCGCCAGGGAGCCGATCCCCGTCGTGCCCGCGGCGCACTACACCTGCGGCGGCATGGTTACCGACCTCAGCGGCCGCTCCGACCTGCCGGGCCTGTTCGGCGTGGGCGAGACCACCTACACCGGCCTGCACGGCGCCAATCGCCTCGCCAGCAACTCGCTGCTGGAGTGCGTCGTCATCGGCCATACCTGCGCCGACGCGATCCTGGCCGACGGCCCGCAGCCGGTCGTCGCCCTGCCCGAATGGGACGAGAGCCAGGTCGACGATGCCGACGAGCAGGTCGTGATCGCGCACAACTGGGACGAGCTGCGCATGCTGATGTGGAACTACGTCGGCATCGTGCGCACCACCAAGCGGCTGGAGCGCGCGCTGCACCGCATCGAGCTGCTCAAGGGCGAGATCGACGAGTACTACGCACACTTCCGCGTCACGCGCGACCTGCTGGAGCTTCGCAACCTCGTCGTCTGCGCCGAGCTGATCGTGCGCTCCGCGCTCAACCGCCACGAAAGCCGCGGCCTGCACTTCAGCCGCGATTTCCCGCGCACGCTGCCGGTCAGCTTCCCGACGGTGCTGACGCGGCCGGCGACGAGCCGCGCGCCGGGCTGAGGCGACCAGGGATAGCGCGATGGCCTTCTTGCACAGCGCGCTGGCGCTCGGCGTGGCGGCGATCTCGCTGTTGCTGGTTGCGCTGGCCTGGCTGGCATGGAAGCGCGCACGACCCCGCGTCGGTTGGGCGCGTGGCGGTGTGGTCGCGGGCCTCGTGATGCTGTCGGCCTATGGCTTGCTCACGTCGTGGAGGCTCACGCAGTTCCAGGCGCTGATGGACGCCATCGGCAAGCCGGTGCCCGATTCGGAACGCGCGGAACCGATGACGGCGTCGCCGTCCTCGATCGCGCGCTGAGTCGTCGGCGCGAGCGGTCGTTCAGGCCCGCGCGCGCATCGCGTTGCGCGCCTGCACGAAGCCGAACGCGAACTCCACCGCCTCGGAGATCGAGCGCTCCGTCTCCGTGCGCTCGCGGTCGGTCTGGAAGAACGCGAAGTCGACGTCGTGGCGGATGTAGCGCGGGGGCAGGCGGTTCAGGGCGACGCAGGCGATGTCGGCCAGCATGTCGGGGTTGTCCTGGATGTGCGGGAAGTGCTCCGCCATCTCCTGCACGCAGGCGAAGACCGCCTTTTCGTGGTTGTTGTGGATCGACGCGATGTCCATGGTGATCTTGTCCGGGTGGGCGAAAAGCGCCGGCGTGCGAAGCGCCGGCATGCATCGCCTCAGTGTGCCGCGCCTCGCGGCCGCCGTGGGCCGCAAGTGTGCGGCAAAGTGCCCCTAGTCGATGACGCGCATCGAGAAGTCGGTCGCGACGACGTCCTTGGTGAGCCTGCCGATCGACACGCGGTCGACGCCGGTGGCGGCGATGTCGCGCAGCGCCGACAGGGTGACGCCGCCCGAGACCTCCAGCATCGCGGCGCCGGCGGCGATCTGCACGGCCTCGCGCATGTCGGGCAGCGTGAAGTTGTCCAGCAGAACACTGGTGGCGCCGGCGGAGAGCGCCTCGCGCAACTGGGCCAGGCTCTCGACCTCGATCTGGATCTCGACGCCCGCGTTCAGCGCCAACGCCTGCGCCATCACCTGCGCGATGCCGCCGGCTGCGGCGATGTGGTTCTCCTTGATCAGGATGCCATGCCACAGCGCGATGCGCTGGTTGCGGCCGCCGCCCACGCGAACCGCGTACTTCTGTGCCTGGCGCAGGCCGGGCAGCGTCTTGCGGGTGTCGAGCACCGCGCAGCCGCGCGGGCTCGTGGCCGCGCCCTCGATCGCCTCGACGTGCCGGCGCGTGACGGTGGCGGTTCCGGACAGCAGCTGCAGGAAGTTCAGCGCCGGCCGCTCGGCCGACAGCAGCGCGCGCGCATTGGCCTCGATGTGGCAGACATCGGTGTCGGCGGACATCGTCGCGCCCTCGCCGTACTTCCAGTCGATGCGGTTGCCCGGATCGAGCGTGCTCAGCACCGAGCAGAACCAGTCGCGTCCGCACAGGATGGCGCTCTCGCGCACGCGCACCACCGCGCGGACGCGCTTGTCGGCGGGGATCAGCAGCCCGGTCCAGTCCTGGCGGCCCATGTCCTCGAACAGCGCGTCGCGGACGTTGCGGGCGCGCGCCTCTTTCAGTGTCTCGTCGTGGTCGAACATCGCTTGTCTCCGAAGGCCGGCTGCGGGCTCGTGGCCGGCGCCGGCTTGTTGTGGTTCAGGCGGCGCCGATGCCGGGCACCAGCCCCGGGGCGTCGTTCATCAGCTTGGCGGGCTTCGCGATCGCAGCCGGGTTGGCGGCGACGAAGTCCAGCATGCGTTCGATGCAGCCGAGCGCTTCGACGCGGACCGTTTCGTCGACGTGGATCTCGCCGCTGCCGCTTTCGAGGCAGTCGACGAGTCCCTGCAGGCTGTTCATCGCCATCCACGGGCAATGCGCGCAGCTCTTGCATGTGGCCGAGTTGCCGGCGGTCGGCGCCTCGATCAGCGTCTTGCCCGGCGCCAGCTGGCGCATGCGGTGCAGGATGCCGTTGTCGGTGGCGACGATGTATTCCGGGGCCTGGCCGGCGATGACGGCGTTGAGCATCTGCGAGGTCGATCCGACGACGTCGGCCAACTGCACGACGCTCCTGGGGGACTCCGGATGCACCAGGATCATGGCGTGCGGATGCTGCTGCTTCAGGATCTCGAGTTCGAGGCCCTTGAACTCGTCGTGCACGATGCACGCGCCGTTCCACAGCAGCATGTCGGCGCCGGTCTCCTCCTGGATGTAGCGGCCCAGGTGGCGGTCGGGTGCCCACAGGATCTTCTTGCCCTGCGCCTTCAGGTGGTTGACCACGGCCAGCGCGCACGAGCTCGTCACCATCCAGTCGGCGCGCGCCTTCACGGCGGCGCTGGTGTTGGCGTAGACGACCACGGTGCGGTCGGGATGGGCGTCGCAGAAGCTGGCGAAGTCGTCGGCAGGGCAGCCGAGATCGAGCGAGCAGGTGGCGTCGAGGTCGGGCATCAGCACCCGCTTGGCCGGCGACAGGATCTTCGAGCTCTCGCCCATGAAGCGGACGCCGGCGACGACGAGTGTCTTCTGCGGCGCGTCGCGGCCGAAGCGCGCCATCTCGAGGGAGTCGGCGACGCAGCCGCCGGTCTCCAGGGCCAGGTCCTGCAGGTCGCCGTCGACGTAGTAGTGGGCGACGAGCGTGGCGTCGTGCTGCTCGAGCAATTTCCTGGCGCGGGCCTTGAGCCGGGTGCGCTCGTCGGCGCTGGGGGTGGGCATCACCTTGGCCCAGGCGTTGGCGGTGCAGGTGGCGCCGGAGGCGTCCTGGAGCGGATATTCGTACGTGGCTTGTGTCATGGCTGCAACCGCCTGAATGGGCGGGATGCCATCGTAGCCCAAGGCCGGAACAACGCCGGGCGTCAGGGAGACCGCCAGGCGGGTCAGCCGCCGATCCAGGCTTCGTAGAGCTGGTTCCAGACGTTGGTCACCGAGCGCGTGAGCGGACGCGCGTGCAGCAGCGTCGGGTAGCGCGGCCAGTCGCGCGCGAGGATCAGGTCTTCCAGCCCGCGATGCTCGGCGGCCAGGTAGAACTGCCAGCGCACCGAGGCGGCGAACGGCAGATGCGCCAGGCGGTGCATCTCGTCGATCAGCGCCACGGCCTCATGGCTGGGCATCGGGCCGATCAGCACCGAGCAGATCTGCGAATGCGACAGCAGCGCGCCGAAGATGGCGCGGCGATCGACCGGCTTCGCGTCGCCGTGCAGGCAGCGCACCAGTCGATGCGGGCCGTTGCCGGCAGGCAACAACGTCTCGTCGACGACCGCGCGGATCTGCAGGCCGCCGCGCGAATGCACGCGCAGGCGGTCGACCGGCGAGCCGGTGGCGTCGGACAGCGTCTGCATCATGCCGTGGGCCCACACGCCGGCCGGATCGATCACCAGCATCGCGCTGACTTCCGGCGACGAGGCCAGGTGCGCGTGCAGCGCCAGCGCGCCTTGCTCGCTTTCCGGCACTTCGACCGTGACGCCCAGGGCGCCGGCCGAGTCGAACATCGACGCCGGCCCCGACCGATCCTTGCTCGGCAGCACCAGCGGCGCGAGCTGTGCACGCAGCCTGCGCAGCGGTGCGGGGAGGGGGATGACGGACGGGCGCGACATGGAGGACGAGCTTACTCGGAGAGCCGTTCGCGGCTGGGTCCAAGTTGTTTAAGGATGTGACTTCCTTGTCGCGAACGCGGTTTAACTTCATGGCGGCGCATCCTGTCTAGGCAAGGGTTGCTCCTGAACGGCGGCCGGCCCCACGCTTGCACGCGGATACCATCGCGGGGCCATCCACGACCCTATCGGTGCCTCCATGTCTTCACCCGCGTCCGCGGCTTCCGCCCGTCTCGCCGGCCACGCCCTCGTGGAGGCCCTGGTCGCACAGGGCGTCGACACCGTCTTCGGCGTGCCGGGCGAGAGTTTCCTGGCGGCGCTGGACGGCTTCCACGAGCACCGCGAGCGCATCCGCTTCGTGGCCTGCCGCCAGGAGGGCGGCGCTGCGTTCATGGCCGAGGCGCACGGCAAGCTGACGGGCCGGCCGGGGGTCTGCTTCGTCACGCGCGGTCCGGGCGCCACGAACGCCAGCATCGGCGTGCACGTCGCGTTCCAGGACTCGACGCCGCTGATCCTGCTGGTGGGCCAGGTGGCGGCCGACCAGCGCGATCGCGAGGCGTTCCAGGAGATCGACTACCGCCAGATGTTCGGCCCGGGCACGCTGGGACTGGCCAAGTGGGTGGGCGAGGTGCAGTCGCCCGACCGGCTGCCCGAATACGTGGCGCGCGCCTTCCGCACCGCGATGCAGGGACGTCCCGGGCCGGTGGTGCTGGCGCTGCCGGAGGACATGCTGTCGGCCGAGACCGCCGCCCCCGTGCTGGCGCGTGTGGAGCCGGTGCAGGCGCATCCGGATCCGCACGTCGTCGAGCAGTTCCGCCAGTTGCTGATCAAGTCGGAGCGGCCGTTCGCGATCGTCGGCGGCAGCGGCTGGACGGCCGACTCCGCGGCCGACTTCGAGCGCTTCGCCGAGGACTGGGAGATCCCGGTCGGCTGCGCGTTCCGCTTCCAGGACGTGTTCGACAACCGCCATCGGCTGTACGCCGGCGACGTGGGCATCGGCATCAATCCGAAGCTGGCGCAGCGCATCCGCGAGTCGGACCTGATCCTGGCGGTGGGCGTCCGGCTGGGCGAAATGACCACCGGTGGTTACACATTGCTCGAGGCACCGGTGCCGCGCCAGCCGCTGGTGCACATCCATCCCGGCGCCGAGGAGCTCGGCCGCGTCTACCAGCCGACGCTCGCGCTGCAATGCTCGAGGGCGGCGATCGGCTGCGCCCTGGAGGGGGTCGATCCGCCCACCCCGCGCCCGGCCGCGGCCGGCGCCCAGGCGCACGCCGAGTACCTGGCCAACCTGGCGACGGCGCCGGTCGAGCCGATGGACCTGGCGGTGGTCGTCAAGACCCTCGAGGCGCGCGCGCCGGCCGGCGCGATCTACACCAACGGCGCCGGCAACTATGCCGGCTGGCTGCACCGCTTCCACCAGTACACGAGCCTGCAGCCTGCCGGCCGCACGCAGCTTGCCCCGAGCGCCGGCGCGATGGGCTACGGCGTGCCGGCCGCGATCGCCGCGAACCTGCTGTTCCCGCACCGCACGGCCATCGCGATCGCCGGCGACGGCGACTTCCTGATGACCGGCCAGGAACTCGCCACCGCCACCGCGCACGCCGCGGGGCAGGGCGCGGGCAAGCTGCTGGTGGTCGTCGTCGACAACGGCACCTACGGCACGATCCGCATGCACCAGGAACGCGACTTCCCGGCGCGCGTCAGCGGCACCGCGCTGACCAACCCCGACTTCGTGCAGCTGGCCCGGGCCTACGGCTGGCAGGCGGAGCGCGTGGAGGCGACCGCGCAGTTCGAGCCGGCGCTCGCCCGCGCGCTGGACGCCCCCGGGCCGACGTTGCTGCACCTGCTGCTGCCGCAGGACGTCAGCACCCCGCGCACCACGTTGACCGCGCTGCGCGAGGCCGCGCTCGCTCGAAATAAGCGTTAGCTCGACCGCCGCGCAACAGATGTGTCCGGGCACGCTCGCGAGCCGTTGTCCTACACGCGGGCTGTTGGCGCGGGTCGAAACTGCCCTTTCCGGCGGCGCACCTCCTCCCTCCCTCCTCTTTGGTCGCCGGTCTCAGCCCGGCCCTGTGCCGGGCTCTTTTCTTTGCGCGGACGAAAGGGCGTTACCCTGACGACCCTTTTCGTTTCGCCGACACTTCCATGGAGCCCATCGCCTTCGACCTGCGCGGCGACCACATCACGCTCGACGCGCTGCTGAAGGCCGCCGGCCTGGCCAGCAGCGGCGGCGAGGCGAAGACGCTGATCCAGCAGGGCGGCGTGCGCGTCAACGGCGAGGTCGACGTGCGGCGCGGCCGCAAGGTGCGCGCCGGCGACGAGGTCGCGGTGGGCGATCGCCGCGTCGCGGGGCGCGCCGCGGCCTGAGGGGCGCGTCGCAGACGAAAAAGCCCGCAAGTCGAGGACTGCGGGCTTCGCGTTGTTGGTCGGGGCGGCGGGATTCGAACTCGCGACCCTCTGGTCCCAAACCAGATGCGCTACCAGGCTGCGCTACGCCCCGAAGCTTTGGATTCTAACCTGCGCGAGACAGCAGGCGATCGAGAAGCCCGCGATCCAGGTGGCCGTCGACGAGATCGGCAAGACGATCGAAGGTGTCTCCCAGCGCCGGCGCGGTCGCGCCCCACATCGCGCGCAGCAGCGCCGGCGACTCGAACAGCCCGTGCGCATGGACGCCCAGCACGTTGCCGTGCTGCCAGCCGATCGCCTCGCCGAGGTCGTCTCGCAATGCCACCGAGGCGGGCGGCAGGTCGGGGTGGGGCAGCGTCACGCCGCAATGGATCTCGTAGCCCGTGGCCTCGAGTCCGCTCCACGGCGCCCAGGCCGAGCTCGTCCGCCCGAAGCGCAACGTCGAGCGACGCACGCGCTTGTCGCGTTCGTAGCGCGTGGCCAGCGGCAGCAGCCCGAGGCCGGCGCCGTCGAAGCCGGCCTCGCCGTCGTGGCCTTGCAAATCGACGAGCGACTCGCCCAGCATGTGCAGGCCGCCGCAGATGCCCAGCACCGCGCCGCCCGCGGCGGCATGCCGCACGATCGCCGCGTCCAGCCCGTGACGCCGCAGCCACGCGAGATCCCCGCTGACCTGCTTCGAGCCGGGCAGCACGATCCAGTCCGCGCCGTGGAGCTCGGCGACGGAGCGCGCCCAAGCGAGCTGCACGCCGGGCATGCGGCGCAGCGGCTCGAACTCGTCGAGGTTGCTGATGTGCGGGCCGCACGCGACGGCGATGCGCAGCCGGCCGGCCTTCGGCGCGTCGGGGTTGCCGGCGTCGAAGAGGCCGTCCTCGTCGGGCAGGCCGTGGTCGCGCACCATCGGGATGACGCCCGCGAGCGGCACGCTGGTGAGGCGCTGCAGGTCGCGCGGCCCCGGTTCGAGCAGCGCGGGGTCGCCGCGGAAGCGGTTCAGCACGAAGCCGCGCAGCGAGCCGCGCAGGTCGTCGGGCAGCAGCGCCCAGGTGCCGTACAGGTGGGCGAACGCGCCGCCGCGGTCGATATCGGTGACGAGCAGGCTGTCGAACACGCCCAGCTCGCGCGCCTGGCGCGCCGTGCCGAGATTGACGTAGTCCTGCGGCGCGAGGTTGATCTCGGCGGGCGACCCCGCGCCCTCGATGACCACCAGTTCGCAGGTGCCGGCAAGGCGCTGCAGGCTGGCGCGCGCCGCGATCGCCAGCGTCGCGCTGCGCTCGCGCCAGCCCATGCGGCCGAGCGCCGCGTCGACACGGCCATGCACCACCACCTGGCTTGCCGTGTCGCGCTCCGGCTTGAGCAGCACGGGGTTCATGTCGACCGTCGGCTCGACGCCGGCGGCCAGGGCCTGGAAGTACTGCGCGGCGCCGATCTCCGCGCCCCGGCCGTCGAGGCCGGCGACGACGCGCGCGTTGTTGCTCATGTTCTGCGCCTTGAACGGCCGCACGGCGATGCCGCGACGCGCCGCCGACCGGCACAGCGCCGTCGCGAGCCAGCTCTTGCCGGCGCCGCTCGACGTGCCCCACACCATCACGAAGCGGGTCAAAAGTTCCTCGCGGATCAGGCCGGCTTCGGTTGGAAGTGCGAATGCACCGCGCGCAGCAGACCCATGGCCTCGTCGCGGCCCTTCTTGCTCACCAGCGTCATGTTGATCACGCGCTGCGGCAGGATGTAGACGAAGTACATCACGACGTCGCGCCTGGCGACATGCGCCGCGTAGTACATCTCGAGTCCGAGGCTCTGGCGATGCGCCTGCACGCCGGAGTCGAACATGTCGACCTGGCCGGGAGCCTGCTGTTCGAGCGTCGCAAGCCGCGCGTTGATGAGGCGCTCGGCCGTCGAGCGCGCCTTGTCGGGCGGAATGTCGTAGAAGTCGACATTGATCATCAGGCCCGCGTCATCTTCGGCCGATTGGAAGGTCACCGTGTTGTCGCGGTCGGAGGGCACGACCCTCCAGCGCCTGGGCAGGTCGATCTGCCAGGCGTCGTTGGCATGGGTGATCAGGTCGGACTTCGGCGGAACGGGCGGGTCCGGCGAGAACCGGGGATCGATGGGCATCATGATGGAGCGTCGGGAAGAGGAGGATGGCGCCGGCTGGCGGCGCGCCGCTTCGACAGTGTGCCGCAAGCCGCGGCACCTCAGCGCTCGCGCACGAGCGCCAGCGCCTGGAACACGAACTCGGTCGGCGCGAACGGCGGCTGCGACGCGACCCGGCGCCGCTCGCCGACGGCCACCCGCAGCGGCGCCGCAAAGCCCGGACCGCCGGTGACGAAGGTGTGGAACTCGCCGTCCTCGCCGCACGGGCACACGCCGGGCGGCAGGCGCGCGAGGAAGTCGGCGTCGTAGTCGGCGCCGCAGAACGACGCGTCCAGCTAGCGCGTGTCCACGCACACGACGCGTGCGCTCGCGCCACGCGCGACGAGCTCGCGCGCGAGCGCGTCGCGCGGCTCGCCCCACAACGGAAACAACGCCACGAGCCCCGCGCGTTCGCACGCGGGCGCGAGCCAGTCGCGATGCGCCTGCAGGTCGATGTCGCCGAAGATCATGTGCGTGTGGCCCGACGCCGCGAGCTCGCACAGGCAGGCGTCGAAGCGTGCGGTGTACTCCCCTTGCGGCACGCGCACGCTGACAGGCGTTCCGCCGAGTGCGCGCACCTGCGCGTCGACCAGGTCGGCGGGCAGGGCGTGCGACTTGCTCGTGCCGTCGGCGTCGCACATCGTCACGAAGGTGGCGACGTCGAGACCTTGCTCGCGGCAGCGCATCAGCGCGAGCCAGGAATCCTTGCCGGCGCTCCAGCTGATGGCGCAGCGAGTCACTTCACGCGATCGAGGTCGGCATAGCTGCCCGTCTCGAATTGGCGGCGAACGATGCGCAGAACTTTCCCGATGTCGCCGAGGACGTTGGGTGCCATCCACTCGTAGCCCTGGTCGCCTTGCCATAACCGGGCGTCGCCTCGCTTCCCACCGGATCGACGTATTGCCAGACGCCGATGAAGGGGAGTCGCGCGCCGCGGCCATTTCCGCCGATGACATTGGACGACTGGTCGTCGTCGTCATCCGGCGTCAGCTGCAACGGAACGATCGGAAAACAAAAGGCATCCCTGCGACGGATCGCTTCCTCGACCGCCGGCCATTGGGGATCTGCCGTTGCCTCCAACGCATCGCCAGCGCTCGAGTACTCGATGGCGGTCAAGAGCCTGGTCGGGCGGGTCATCGCAGGGAGGATCGGAACGTGCTTGCCGCCATCGCGGCGGAATGGCCTGCCCAGAGGGACTCGAACCCCCGACCCCCAGCTTAGAAGGCTGGTGCTCTATCCAGTTGAGCTATGGGCAGTCTCTTGCAGCCCTTGATTCTATCGGCGACCTCAACGGCGCGCGTACTGCGTCTGGCCGAACAGCATCTCGCGCGCCTTCGGGTCGTCATCCAGCGGCCGGCGCTGGCCGGTGAGGACGTCGACGCCGCGGATCACCGCGGGGCGCGCGGAGATCTCGTCGAACCAGCCTTTCAGGTGCGGGAAGTCGGCCCACGAGACGCCCTGGTTCTTCCACGAGCGCAGCCACGGGAAGACGGCCATGTCGGCGATGCCGTAGTCCTTGCCGCCGATGTAGCGCGATCTCGCGAGGCGCTTGTCCATCACGCCATAGAGGCGGCGCGCCTCGTTGGTGTAGCGGTCGACCGCGTAGGCGATCTTCTCGGGCGCGTAGATCCGGAAGTGATGCGCCTGGCCGAGCATCGGGCCGACGCCTCCCATCTGGAACATCAGCCACTCCAGCATCTCGTAGCGGCCGCGCGTGCTCGCCGGCATGAATCGATC
>CAIMXF010000548.1 GCA_903845345.1 uncultured beta proteobacterium | reverse complement strand
GCGCCCATCGCCAGCGCCGCGCGGGCGATCGGCCTGCCCGGCGAGAACCCCGCGCCTCAGGCCGGGACCACGCTGCAGGCGGCCGGCGTCCACAAGTGCGTCGGGTCGCACGGCACCGCCTACATCGACGGCCCGTGTCCCGCCGGCAGCCGCGAGGTGGCGGCCCACGGCGGCACGCTGACGGTGACGTCGTTCCCGAAGGCGGCTCCGAGGCCGGCGTCGTCCGTGCTCGGCGGCCCGCTGGTCAGGCCCATCGATCCCGACGAGCGCGATCGCCTGCGCGACCAGGCGATCGACGCTGCCGCGAACCGCCGGTGATCGAACTGCGCGCATTCCGGCCCGGCGACGAGCCCGCGCTGCGCGCGGTGTTCGAGTCGGCCATCCACGCCACCGCACGCCGCGACCATTCGCAGCTGCAGGTCGACACCTGGGCACCGCGGTTCCACGACGTCGACGCGTGGGCCCGCCGCATGCAGGCCATCGCACCGTTCGTCGCGCTGGTCGACGGCCGCATCGTGGGCTACGCCGACCTCCAGGCCAGCGGCGACTTCGACCATTTCTACGTGGCGGCCGAGGCGGCCGGGCAGGGCGTCGGCGGCATGCTGATGCGGCGCATCCTGGCGTGCGCCGACGAGCGCGGGCTCGCCGAGCTGACCTCGCACGTCAGCATCACCGCACAGCCGTTCTTCGCGCACTTCGGCTTCGAGGTCGTCGAGCACCGCGTGTTCGAGGTGCGCGGCGTGGAGATGCGCAACGCGGCGATGCGCAAGCGGCTCAAGTCGCCGAGATCGCGTCCAGCAGTTCCGTCTCCACCTGGATCTGCAGCCGGTTGTTCTGCAGCGCGGCGCCGTCGACGAGGAAGGTGTCTTCCACGCGCTCGCCCAGCGTGGACACCTTCGCGAGCTGCAGGTTGATGCGGTACTGCGCCAGCACGCGGGCGACCGAGTACAGCAGGCCGGAGCGGTCGCTGGCGCTGATCGACAGCAGCCAGCGCTGCGCGCGCTCGTCGGGGCGCAGCGAGACGCGCGGCACCACCGGGAACGACTTCACGCGGCGCGAGACGCGGCTGGCGCGCGGCGTGGGCAGCGGGCCGGTGGACGCCGCCGCGGCCGCGGCCTGGCACTCGACCAGCGCGATCAGGTCGCGGTAGCCGGCGGGGCCGTCGTCCTCGTAGGCCGGGTTGACGACCTGGAAGGTGTCGAGCGCGAAGCCGGCGTTGGTCGTGTGGATCTTGGCGTCCTGGATGGAGAAGCCGGCGCCGTCGAAATAGCCGCAGATGCGCGCGAACAGGTCGGATCGGTCGGGCGAGAACAGCAGCACCTGCAGGCCTTCGCCCAGCGGCGACGGACGCGCGCGCACGACGGGCACGTCGGTCTCGAGGTGGCGCCACAGCGAGCGCGCGTGCCAGGCGAGCTCGTTCGGATCGTGGCGCGCGAAATAGCTCAGGTCGAGCGTCTTCCACAGCGGCGCCTCGGTGCCCGGCAGCGCCGAATGCAGCGCGAGGATCTGGCGCGCCTCCTTCTTGCGCGCCTCGGTCTCGGCGTCGAGCGCGAGCACGTCGCCGCCGAGCTTGCGCATCGTCAGGCGGTAGAGATCCTCCAGCAGCTTGCCCTTCCACGCGTTCCAGACCTTGGGGCTGGTGCCGCGGATGTCGGCCACGGTCAGCAGGTACAGCGCGGTGAGGCGCCGCGGGTCGCCGACCTTGGCGGCGAAGTCGCCGATCACGCGGGCGTCGGACAGGTCTTCCTTCTGCGCGGTGTGGCTCATCGTGAGGTGGTGGCGCACCAGGAACTCGATGAAGTCGGCGTCGGCCTTGTCGATGCCGTGATCCTTGCAGAAGCGGCGCACCTCGCTGCCGCCCAGCTCGGAATGATCGCCGCCGCGGCCCTTGGCCACGTCGTGGAACAGCGCGGCCACGTACAGCAGCCAGGGCTTGTCGAAGCCCGCGGCGAGCGCGGTGCACTTCGGGTACTCGTGCTCGTGCTCGGGAATGAAGAAGCGGCGCACGTTGCGCAGCACCATCATGATGTGCTGGTCGACCGTGTAGACGTGGAACAGGTCGTGCTGCATCCGCCCGACGATGCGGCGGAACACCCACAGGTAGCGCCCCAGCACCGAGGTGGCATTCATCAGCCGGAACGCGTGCGTCTGGCGTTGCGGCGCCTGCACGATCGCGAGGAAGCGCGCGCGATTGACCGGGTCCTTGCGGAACTCGCCGTTCATCTGGTTGCGCACGTTGTACAGCGCGCGCATGGTGCGCGCCGACAGTCCGCGCAGCTCCAGCGTGGTCTGGTAGAGATGGAAGGTCTCGAGGATCGCGTGCGGCTCGCGCAGGTAGAGGTCGTCCGACGCGACCTCCAGCAGCCCGCCGCGATCGAGGAAGCGCTCGTTGATCTGCAGCATCGGCAGGTCTTCCGACCCGTTGATTCGCTCCTCGAGGTTGAGCAGCAGCACCTCGTTCAGCTGGGACACCGCCTTGGCCGCCCAGTAGTAGCGCTGCATCAGCATCTCCGACCCGCGCATCGTCGTGTTTCCCTGGTAGCCGAACGACTCGGCCACGGCGGTCTGGAGGTCGAACACCAGGCGATCCTCGCGTCGCCCGGCGATCAGGTGCAGGCGCGCGCGGATCAGCTTGAGCGTGCCTTCGTGTCTCTGCAGCTGCTTCACCTCGAACGGCGTCAGCAGGCCGTGCGTGGCCATCTCGCCCCACGTGCGGCCCAGGCCGGCGGCGCGCGAGATCCAGGTGAGCACCTGCAGGTCGCGCAGTCCGCCCGGGCTTTCCTTGCAGTTGGGCTCGAGCGAGTAGGGCGTGTCCTCGTACTTGACCTGGCGCTGGCGCATCTCGAAGGTCTTGGCGCGCAGGAAGGCCCGCGCGTCCATGGCCTCGGTGTTGACGCGCCGGAACATGTTGAACATGCGGCGCGAGCCGGTCAGCAGGCGGCTTTCGAGCAGCGCGGTCTGCACGGTGACGTCGGCGCGCGATTCCTGCAGGCACTCGTCGATGGTGCGCACGGACGAGCCGATCTCCACGCCGATGTCCCAGCAGGCGGTGATGAAGCCCTCTATCGTGCCGCGCAGCGACTCCGCACCCTCCTTGGGCTCGTTGGGCAACAGCACCAGCACGTCGACGTCGGAGTACGGGAACAACTCCCCGCGCCCGTAGCCGCCGACGGCCAGCAGCGCGGCGCTCGCGGGCATGCCGGCATGTGCCCACAGCTCGGCCAGCGTCTGGTCGACATGCCGCGCCAGCGCGCGCAGCAGGCTGGTGGCGGCCGGCGCGGTGGCGCGCGACTCGCCGAAATGGATGAGCAGGGCGGCCTTGCCCGTGCGAAAGCGCTCGCGCAGCTCGGCCACGGAGGCCCGCGGCGCCTGCGCGCCGATCGACGAGGGCAGGGCCGACACGGGCGCCGTCAGGCCGTCGTGACGCCGCGGGCGGCGGGGGCGTCGGTGAGCAGCCGGTTGAGCACCGGGTTCTTCACGAACGCGGGCACGGGCGGGCTGCCGGCCGAGACGGTCAGCACCTCGTAGCCGGTCTCGGTGACGACGATCGTGTGCTCCCACTGCGCCGACAGCGAACGATCCTTCGTGACGATGGTCCAGCCGTCGCCGAATTCCTTGATGTCGCGCTTGCCGGCGTTGATCATCGGCTCGATCGTGAAGATCATGCCCGGCACGAGCTCCTCGAGCGTGCCGGGACGGCCGTAGTGCAGCACCTGCGGCTCCTCGTGGAAATTCTGGCCGATGCCGTGGCCGCAGAACTCGCGCACGACGGAGAAGCCCGAGTTCTCGGCGAACACCTGGATCGCGTGGCCGATGTCGCCCAGGCGCACGCCCGGCCTGACCTTCTCGATGCCCTTCCACATCGCCTCGTAGGTGATCTGGCACAGCCGGTTGGCGGCGATCGAGCCCTTGCCGACCACGAACATGCGGCTGGTGTCGCCATGCCAGCCATCCTTGATGACCGTGACGTCGATGTTGACGATGTCGCCGTCCTTCAGCGCGCGGTCGTTGGGGATGCCGTGGCAGACCTGGTGGTTGATCGACGTGCAGATCGACTTCGGGTACGGCGTGTAGCCCGGCGGGCAGTAGTTCAGCGGGGCGGGGATGCCTTGCTGGACGTCGATGATGTAGTCGTGCGCGAGCTTGTCGAGCTGTTCGGTGGTGACGCCCGGCTTGACGTGCGGCGTGAGCATGTCCAGCACTTCCGAGCCGAGGCGACCGGCGATGCGCATGCCTTCGATGTCGGAGGCGGACTTGAGGGTGATCGTCATGGTTCGCCAATTATCCCATCGACGCTTAAAATCCGGGATTCTCCCGAGATCGATCCCGCGCGACGGCTGCAGTTATCCGCGGATCGACCTCGGCGACGGCCCACGAGGCCGCCTTCGAAGCCCCGAATCCTCCCCTGACGCGAGCCCACACCGCATGTCCCCCACGCAAAAGCACCTGCTGCACTTCGAGGGCGGCAACGCCCTGTCCGCCTTCCGCGCCCAGGCGCTGTTGCCGAAGCTGCAGTCCGTCTCGCCGCGCATCACGGGGGTTGCCGCGCGCCATGTCCACTGGGTCTGGACCGACGCCGAGGCCCAGCCCGACGCCGTGCGCAAGCTGGCCAGCCTGCTGCGCTACGGCGACGAGTACGCGGGCCCGGCCGGCGACGCCGCCGACACCGCCCTGGTGGTCGTGATGCCGCGCCTGGGCACCGTGTCGCCGTGGGCCAGCAAGGCCACCGACATCGCCCACAACTGCGGCCTGGCGCTGCACCGCGTCGAGCGCGTCACCGAGTTCCGCCTGACGATCAAGACGGGCCTGCTGGGCGGCGTCAAGACGCTGTCGGACGACGAACTGCAGGCCGCGGCGATGCTGCTGCACGACCGCATGACCGAGAGCGTGGCCTTCGAGCGCGACGCCGCCGTCCACCTGTTCGACAAGCAGCCCGCCGAGCCGCTGGTGCACGTCGACCTGCTGGGCCAGGGCAGCGACGCGCTGGTCGTCGCCAACAGCCAGTTCGGCCTCGCGTTGTCCGACGACGAGATCGACTACCTCGTCGACGCCTTCAGGGGACTGGATCGCAACCCGACCGACGTCGAGCTGATGATGTTCGCCCAGGCCAACAGCGAGCATTGCCGCCACAAGATATTCAACGCGAGCTTCGTGATCGACGGCCAGCCGCAGGACCTCTCGATGTTCGGCATGATCCGCAACACCGAGAAGCTGAACTCGCAGCACTCGGTCGTGGCGTATTCGGACAACGCCGCGGTGATGGAAGGCCACGCGATCGAGCGCTGGGTCGCCGGGCCGATGGGCTCGTCCGGCCCGGCGCGCTACGCTGGCCGCGCCGAGACCGCGCACGTGCTGATGAAGGTAGAGACGCACAACCACCCGACGGCCATCTCGCCCTTCCCGGGCGCGTCCACCGGCTCCGGCGGCGAGATCCGCGACGAAGGCGCGACCGGACGCGGCTCCAAGCCCAAGGCCGGCCTGGCAGGCTTCTCGGTCGGCAACCTGCACCTGCCGGGCACCAACGAACCCTGGGAGTTCACGCCCGTCGGCAAGCCCGGGCACATCGCCAGCGCGCTGCAGATCATGATCGACGGCCCGCTCGGTGGCGCCGCGTTCAACAACGAGTTCGGC
>CAIMXF010000547.1 GCA_903845345.1 uncultured beta proteobacterium | reverse complement strand
GTGTCCGGCCCCAGCCGTTCCCACACGAAGCGCACGCGCACCGGGCGGCCGTCGTCCACGTCGTCGCCGAAGAACTCGCCGCGGTCGCCGTACCAGCCGCCGTGCACCGGCGGCTGCACGCGGCCGTCGCGGCTGCTGATCGTGCCGCAGCAGGCGGGCATCTGGTACCTGGCGGCACAGGCAGGCAACGGTGTCCGCATCTACCGGCTGTCGAACATCCTCGAGCTGGCGGTGACCGGCGAGCCCTTCGCGCGGCCAGGAGACTTCGATCTCGCAGCCTGGTGGCAGGCATCGACGAAGCGCTTCGAGGAGGAGCTGGCGGTGGGCACGGCGCAGCTGCGCGTGTCGGCGTCGGGGATGAAGGCGTTGCGCGACCTCGGCGCGGCCGTGGCGCAGGCCGCGGAGGCCTCGGCATCGGTGCCGGACGATTCGGGCTGGCGGCGCGTGACGATCCCGATCGAATCGATCCCGCACGCCGCGGCCCAGGTGCTGCGCCTGGGCGCGCAGGCCCAGGTGCTCGAGCCCGCGGCGTTGCGCCGCGCGCTGCTGGACCGGGTGAGCGCCGTCGCGGCGCTCTATGCCGATTGAGGCGTCGCCAGGTCAATCCCCGCCGGTGCCGCCGCCGCCGTTCTTGATCTCGGGGTCGACGACGTAGTCCACGCCGGTCGACGTGTTGATCACGGTCACCGTGTAGTCGAAGGTGTCGGCGATCCTGTTGTGGTCGAACAGCGCGGCCTGCGTGTTGCTGATGGTCCAGGAGTTGTACGGGAAGTCTTCCAGCACCTCGTCCAGCGTGATCGCGCCGGCGGTGGGAAATCGGTAGCCCGAGGTGTTCAGCGTGAAGACGAGCAGCACATTGCTGGTGCCCTGGATGACTTCGGCAGGGTTCGGATCGCAGGTGATGAGGACGCTGCCGTCGGGGTTGGCGGTCACGTCGACGCCCACCGGGACGACGCGCTTGGGGGTATGTGGCATGAGGGTTCCCTTGATCAGGGCGCTTGCGTTCCCCCCGCCTGCTGCGCTGGCCCGAGTCGTTGTTGGAGATCGGCGAAGGCGGGGTGCCGATAGGACGTGCCCGCCACTCTATCGGCCCATGCGCGGGCGTCTTGAGCCCCGCCGAGGCGCAGGTCGAGCTGCCCGAGTTGCGTCATCGCCGCTGGAATGAGGCGTTCGGCGATCGGTCGGATGCGCGCGGCGGCGGATTGCCAGACCGCTCGGGCCTGATCCATGCGACCGGCGCGCGCCAGCAGGTCGCCGTGCACCAGGTCGGCCTCGGCGATCAACGTCGCGTCCAGCTGGGGCACCACGCCGCCTTCGTTCGCGTAGGAACGCAGGTCGGCCTGGAAGGCGGCGAGGGCGGTCTCGGCGGCGTCGCGCTCCGCATCGCTGTCCGCCAGCTGTCCTCCGAGCGCGGCGACGCGAGCGCTGTGCGTGAGCCGCCAGGCTCGCTTGGGCGTGTGGCGCGCCATCAATGCAGCCAGCCGTGCGCTCGCCTGGTGCAGCTGGTCGCGGGCGGCCGCGCGATCGCCGCGATCCGCCAGCAGTCCGGCGAGCACGGCCTGCGTGCTGACGATCTCGGCGCTCGTATCGACGTTCGAAGGGTCGCGCGCGTCGAGCACGAGCAGCTCGTCGAGCGCCCGCCGCGCCGAGGTGGTGGCCTCGTCGAGGCGGCCCAGGTTGCGCTGCCATTTCGCCGTCTCGTCGTGCGCGTTGGCGACCAGGAATTGCGCGTCCTGGTCCTTGTCCGCATTCGGTGCGCGAAGCGCGGCGGCGATCTTGTCCTTCTCGGCCTGGATCGCATCCTCGTCGCGCCCGAGCGCGGCGTAGGCGACCGCGCTCCAGCCAATGGTGTTGCCCTCGCTGACCGAATCCTCCGGATGGCTGCGCGCGATCTGCGCGATCTCGGCGCGGGCCTGCGTCAGCAGCGGCAGGGCCTCGTCGGCGCGGCCTTCCTCGGTCAGGACGATGGCGACGTTGGTCTTCGAGAACACGTCTTCCAGCTGCCAGTCGTGGTCACCCGGTTTCGCCTTGTTCATGCGCTGCGCCAGGTCGAGATAGCGCCGGAACGCCGCTTCTGCCTCGTCGAGGTGGCCGCGATACCACTGCACGTATCCAACCCAGTACTCGCTCTGCGACTGGTCGAAGATGCGCTGCGGATCGCCGGGATAGGTCTCCAGCAGCCGGCTCGTGGTGTCGGCGGCCTGCTGGAAGTCGCGCACCGCCTCGTCGAAGTGGCCGCGCTGCTCGGCGATGCTGCCGATCATGTGCAGCGCGCGGGCGCGCCGGCCCAGGGAGTCGGCATCGAGGCTCCCCGGATCCTGCGCGGCGTAGTAGTCGAGCGCCTTCAGGCCGACGCCGTCGAGCACGTCCAGCCGGCCCACCGGCTGCAGCTTCTTGCGCAGGTCGCCGATCATGTACTCGACCAGCCCTTCCGCCTGCACGCGCTGCGCGCGCGCCTCGCGCGCCTGCCACAGCGCCACGCCGATGCCCGCGCCCAGCGCGAGCGCCGCGATGCCGGCCATCGACACCCCCGCGGCATGGCGCTGCACGAACCTGGTCGTGCGGTACAGCGGCGTGTCGGGCCGGGCCGAGATCGGTTCGTGGGCGAGGTAGCGGCGGATGTCGTCGCCCATCTCGGTGGCGTTGGCGTAGCGCTCCGACGGCGTCTTCTTCAGCGCCTTGGCGACGATGGTCTCGACGTCGCCGCGCACCTCGCCCGCGAGCTTGCGCGACTCGGGCGACCAGCGCGTCGTCGTTCCTCCGCGCCGCAGCACGGCCTCCGACAGCCTCTTGGGCACGGTCTCGATCACCGAGCGCATGCGGTCCAGCGGCGCGCCGGTGGGCGCTGCAGTCGGATGTTCGCCGCCCAGCAGCAGGTACATCAGCACGCCCAGCGCGTAGACGTCGGTGGCCGTGGTGACGTCGCCGCCCTGCAACTGCTCGGGCGCCGCGAACTCGGGCGTGAACGCATTGCCGGCGCGCGCGGTCAGCGCGGTCTGGTCGCCGCCGGCGTCGTCGAGCAGCTTGGCGATGCCGAAGTCCAGCAGCTTCACGTCGCCGGCCTGGGTCACCAGGATGTTGGTGGGCTTCAGGTCGCGGTGCAGGATCAGCCGGTTGTGCGCCTGCGCCACCGCGGCGAGCACGTCCAGCATCAGGCCCAGGCGAGCGGCGACGGGCAGCGCGAGGCGGCGGCAGTAGTCGTCGATCGGCTCGCCGTCGATGTATTCGAGCACGAGGTAGGGCTGGGCGCCGTCGGCCATCACGCCGGCGTCGAGCAGGCGCGCGATGTGCGGGTGCGACAGGCGCGCGAGGATGCTGCCCTCGCGCTCGAAGCGCGCCGCGTCGCCCTGTCCGAACAGGCCCGAGCGCAGGAACTTGATCGCGACCTCGCCCTCGTAGCGGCCGTCGTTGCGCCGCGCCAGCCAGACGGTGCCCATGCCGCCGTGTCCGATCTCGCGCACCAGCGTGTACGGCCCGATGGACTGGCCGGCGAGGCCGCCCGGCTTGGGCAGCGCGGCGGCCGGCATGAACTCGCCGCGCTCGATCGCGGGCAGGTGCTGCAGCATCGCGGCGACGGCATCGGCCAGGACCGGATCCTGCTGCCGCAGCGCGCCCAGGCGCGCGTCGCGCTCGTCGTCGGGCAGGTCGAGCAGTTCGTCCAGCAGCGGCGACAGCTTGCCCCAGGTCTCCTTGCCAACGGACATCAATCGGTCTCCGTGCTGCGTGCGTCGCTCAAGATTTCAGCGCCGAGGAAAGAAACAGCCGCGCCTTCTGCCAGTCGCGCTGCACGGTGCGTTCCGTGACGCCCAGGATCGCCGCGATCTCGGCTTCGGACAGGCCGCCGAAGTAGCGCAATTCCACCACGTCGTGCAGGCGGCGATCGGCAACGGCGAGTTGTTGCATCGCCTCGTCGACGCGCAGGATCTCGTCGTCGCGCTCCGCCAGCGAGTCGCCGATCGCGGTGTTGAGCGTGACGTGCTGCACGTCGCCGCCGTGCCTGGCCGCCTGGCGCGCGCGCACGAAATCGACCACCACGGAATGCATCACGCGCGCGGCGTACCCCATGAAGTGCTGCTTGTCGGCGAAGACGGCTTCGCTGGCGCCCTGGAAGCGCAGCCAGCTTTCGTGCACCAGGGCGGTGGTGTCGAGCATCGTCACGTTGCCCGAGCGGCTCATGCGGCTGTGCGCGAGGCGCTGCAGGTCGCCATAGAGCAGGGCGAACGCCTGGTCGGCTGCCTGGCGATCGCCCTCGGCGGCCGCCTTCAGCAGGGAAGTGATATCGGACATCTTTGCTTTTACGTTTCGGACCGATCCGTCCGCATCCCTCGACTCTAACGCGCCGTTACACAATTTCTTGGCTTCGCCATGTCGGGTTGGCGGCTCGCTTTGCGTTTTATTCAACGAGGGGCGGTGTTTCGGGAGGAAGGGAGGCCGGAGGGCCGACTCGGGATGCCGCTCCTCACCGTCGCCACGTGCCGCTGTCGTCGGCCGTCGAGACCCACCGCCAGGAGCCGCACGTGATGTCGCCTGTCCGACCCGAACGCGAGGAAGATTGCAGCCGTCCCGGCCCGCAGGACCGCCGGGTCCCGGTGCCGCGCACGACGCCGGTGTCGGGACCGGCCGAGGTGCAGGCACGGCTCGAACTGCACCTGTCCCAATGCCGGCGTCGCGGCGGCGTGCTCGCGCTGCTCTGCGTCAGCGTCGACGGGGTGTCGTGCTCCGGCGGCGAGGTCAGCGCGAGCATGGAGCAGCGGGTACGGCAGGAGGTATCGAACCGCATCGGCAACGCCGTGCGCGGCAGCGATGCGATCCTGCGCGAAAGCGATCGAGACACCTGCGTCGTGATGCCCGGCGGCGACACGGAAGTCGCCGAGCGCGTCGGCCGCCGCCTCGAGCGCCTGCTCAGCGGCGACTATCGCGTCGCCGGCGAACTGCTGCAGGTGGCCGTGCGCATCGGCGCCGCGGCGCATCCGCAGGACGGACTGCGCGCGCCGGAACTCCTGCGCAAGGCCGTCGACCGCGGTTGATCAGCGCGCGGCGCCGTCGGTCGCGTCGAACACGACAACGCCGGGCAGGCTGTCGCCGGCCCCGTACGCGCGCATCACCTTGGCGATGACGACCCGGTAGCCCGCCAGCCAGTTCGACTGCGCCGCCTTGGCCTGCAGGTGCGTCGGGTGCGACATCAGCGCCTGCAGCGCGCCCAGCGACGACCAGTAATAGACGTTGGACACCACGCCTGTCGACGGGTTCTCCCACGACTCCTCGCCGAGATACCCCGGCAGGTTCTTCGCCGCGGCGGCGATCTGCTGGTCGAGGCGATGGAACTCGTCGTCGTACTGCTTCTTCGCGAAG
Organism: uncultured beta proteobacterium; assembly: GCA_903845345.1. Taxonomy (GTDB): domain Bacteria; phylum Pseudomonadota; class Gammaproteobacteria; order Burkholderiales; family Burkholderiaceae_C; genus Scleromatobacter. The sequence continues at coordinate 14,936 of CAIMXF010000547.1, read as the reverse complement.
ATGAAGGTGGAGGAATAGATCACGTCGGCTCGGGTGGGGATCGGCGAGGTGCGCAGGATAGCGCGACGGCTGCCGCCGGCTCGGTGCGGCGGCCGGCTGACGACCCCGCGGCCGGCAGGATGACAGTGGCCTTGGCGCCGGCGGGCCGTTGCGGTCGGCGTTCGCGAGGACGCTGCAAATACACGCGGCGCCACGCCACCCAGGGCTTGCATTGGCGGCCGGATGTCGTAGACTGTTGATTCATACAGCACTGATGAATCATCCAGGTCTTCCACCGTCATGGACACGCGGCGCAAACTCATCATCCTGGCAGACGCGGCCAAGTACGACGCCTCGTGCGCGTCCAGCGGCACGTCCAGGCGGGATTCGTCCGATGGCCAGGGGATCGGTTCGACCGAGGGCGCCGGCATCTGCCACAGCTACGCGCCCGACGGCCGCTGCATCTCGCTGCTGAAGGTGCTGCTCACCAACTGGTGCGTCTACGACTGCCTGTATTGCGTCAACCGCGAGTCCAGCAATGTCGAGCGCGCGCGCTTCACGGTCGACGAGGTCGTCAACCTCACGCTCGACTTCTACCGCCGCAACGTCATCGAGGGACTGTTCCTCAGTTCCGGCATCGTGCGCACGCCCGACTACACGATGGAGCAGGTGATCGAGGTCGCGCGCCGCTTGCGCGAAGACCATCACTTCCGCGGCTACATCCACCTCAAGACCATCCCCGACGCCAGCGACGAGCTGGTGCTCAAGGCCGGCCGCTACGCCGATCGACTGAGCGTCAACATCGAGCTGCCGACGGCCGATGCGCTGCAGGCGCTGGCGCCGGAGAAGGAGAGCGCGGCCATCAAGCGCTCGATGGCCCGCATCAAGCTGCAGCTCGACGACCACGCCGACGGCGCCGCGAAGCGTCCGCGCTCGATGCCCGCCGCGTCCGCCAAGCCCGCGACGCCGCCGCGCTTCGCGCCGGCCGGCCAGAGCACGCAGATGATCGTGGGCGCCGACGCCTCGGACGACCGCACCATCCTGCAGACCAGCGCCACGCTGTACGGCGCGTACCGCCTCAAGCGCGTCTACTACTCGGCCTTCAGCCCGATCCCGCATGCCTCCGACGCCTTGCCGCCCCGGCCGGCGCCGCTGATGCGCGAGCACCGCCTCTACCAGGCCGACTGGCTCATGCGTTTCTACGGCTTCGCGCAGGACGAGATCTGCACCGACGACGGCATGCTGTCGCTCGACGTCGATCCCAAGCTCGCCTGGGCGCTGGCCAATCCCGCGCAATTCCCGATCGACCTCAACCACGCGCCCAGGGAGCGCCTGCTGCGCGTGCCGGGCCTGGGCGTGCGCTCGGTCGAACGCCTGCTGATGGCGCGTCGCGCGCGCAGCGTGCGCCGGGCCGACCTCGACCGGCTGCGCGTGCCTATGGCCAGGGTACTCCCGTTCGTGGCCTTGCCCGATCACCTGCCCAAGGACGGCGACAGCCTGTCGCTGCGCGCCCAGGCGCGCACGCGCGCGGGCGCGAGTGCGTCCCGCGAGCGGCAAGCCGATCTATTTTCCTGAGGGCGCGCCCGTGGCGTCCTCCCGTTCGCTCTATGCGCTGATCCTGTTTCTTTCGCTGTTGTCTGCCTTTGTCATCGTCTGGGTGCGCGAGTGCCCTTGAAGGAGTCGTGATGTCGATGTGGTTGTCCAGTCAGTCCGTGAGCCTGTCCCTGCTGGTCGTCGGTGGCCTGCGTGTCGTGCAGCATGGCGCGATGTCGCTGGCGAGCCCCGCCACGCTGCGGCGTGCGCAGACGCAGGCCCTGCGCCTGATCACGGTCGTCGCCGGGCACTGATCGCTGCCCACGGCGGCCCCACGGGCGTTCGGCCATGACTTCGCTGGCGATTCGTCTCGACTCGGTCGTCGACTGGGCCGGTTTCTCGCGGGCCGTGCGGGCGTTGCGCGCCGAACGCGTCGAGCCCGAGGACGTGCGCTGGCGGTTCGATGGCGATGAGGGCGAGTCGACCGGCGACCTGTTCGAGTCGGTGGTCGAGCGCCGCGCGAGCGATCTCACCGCCGGTTCAGCCATGTCGTTGCCACGGGCCTTCGTCGATGCGGCACGCGAGGTGTTTCTCCACGCCGACCCGCAGCGACTGCCGCTGATCCACCGCCTCGCGCTGCACATCGCGGACGATCCGCACGCCTGGGCCGACCCGCTGCACGAGGACCGCCTGCAGTTCGAGCGCTTTCATCGCGAAGTCCGGCGCGAAATCCACAAGATGCATGCCTTCGTCCGCTTTCGACGGCTGGAAGATCCGGAGCCCGCGCGCTCCGACGCCGCGTTCGTTCGCGCGCTCGATCCCGCATTCGACGTGGAGGCGAGTTCGCCGTCGGTGCGCCACGTCGCCTGGTTCGAGCCCGCGCACCACGTGCTGGAAGCCGCTTCGCCGTTCTTCGCGCGCCGCTTCGCGACCATGCGCTGGGCCATCCTCACGCCGCGCGCCAGCGTCGAGTGGGATGGCCGCGCACTGTCCTTCGGTCCGGGCGCCCGCCGCGACGAGGCACCGTCGGCCGATGCCGGCGAAGCCCTGTGGCTGGCCTACTACCGCAGCATCTTCAATCCCGCCCGCGTCAAGGTAGCGATGATGAAGAAGGAGATGCCGGTGCGTTTCTGGAAGAACCTGCCGGAGGCGGCGGCGGTGCCCGAACTGCTGGCGCAGGCGCCGCGTCGGCAGCAGCGCATGGTCGACGATGGGGGCGTCGCGCGGTCGCGGCGACGCGGTCGGCAGGATGAGGCATCGCAACCCGAGCCTTCCGTGCCGTCGCTGCAGGCCTTGGCGCGGCAGGCGGCGCGCTGTCGCGATTGCCCGGGTGCGGACGCGGCCACGCAGACCGTCTTCGGCGAAGGCGACGCGCGGGCGCGCGTGATGATCGTCGGCGAGCAGCCCGGCGACCAGGAAGACCTGCGCGGCCAGCCGTTCGTCGGGCCGGCGGGCCAGTTGCTGCGCGCCGCGCTGGCCGAACTCGGATGGCCGACCGAGGCGCTGTACCTCACCAACGCGGTCAAGCACTTCCATCACGAATTGCGCGGCAAGCGGCGCATCCACAAGACGCCCGGCCAGCACGAGGCGATCGCCTGCCTGCACTGGCTCGAGGCGGAGATCGACGCGCTGCGTCCTCAGGCGATCGTCGCGCTGGGGGCGACGGCGGTGCGCAGCCTGCTGGGCGACAAGGTGGCCGTCACCGCGAACGAAGGGCGCTGGCTGGCCCGCGTCGATGGCACGCCGGTGCTGGTGTGCCTGCATCCGGCGGCCATCCTGCGGGCGGAGCCGGCGCGCCAACGCGCCATGCGCGCGCGCTGGATCGACAGCCTGCGCCTTGCGCAAGCCTACGTCCTGGCGCACCCGGCGACGCTGCCGGCTATCGACATCGATGCCCGACCGCCGGCAGCGATGCACTCGATCGGGCGCGCCGAGACCATCGCGCCGGCGACCGTGGTCGCGGGACGCGATGGTCTCGCACGCCCTGCCTGAAGCGTGCTCGGCCCATCGCAGGCGGGCTGGAAAGACGAGGCCGTCGCCGACGGCAGGCGGTGCCATCGACTCGCCAGTGCAAAGAGCCCGACAATCCCCGGATGCCCACTGAAATGAACCCTCGATGACCGACTGGACCGCCTGGCTCGAACTCGTGGCGGAGGAGGCCCTCGTGGCCGTCGCCTTTCTCGTCGTGTTCGACGGCTGCAGACGCCTGGTTCGCGACGGCTTCTCGCGCCGCGCCGCGTTGATGGTGGCGATCGGGCTCGTCCTGCCGGTCGCCGACGGGTGGCAGAACCTTCGCGTCATCCATCAGGTGGGGAACCTGCGGGCCGACAAGCTGGCCGCGATCGCGCTGCACGGCCGCGAACCGGCCGGCGGCTGGGAAAAGGCCGCGTCGTCGCCCGAGGAGCGCAGTGCGCTGAGCCTGCAGGCCGCGACGGTCGCCTACCTGTTCGAGGGCACGCGCATCGACGTCCTCGACGCGCAGGGCGCCCGCGTGCCGTTCGCGCCAGGGGCAGACCAGGAACGCGCCCGCGAGCAGTTCGTGCGCGACGAGAAGGGAGCAGAAATGTCCGCGCGCGCGTCCTACGACCATGGCCTGCGGCTGTTCCTGGGCGCCGTCCTCTTCATGTTGGCCGGCTTCTTCGTCGGCTGGCGCCAGCGACGTCGCGCGTGAACGCGTGAGCGCGTGACGCCTGCCGGGCGCCGGGCGCCGCTCAGGCGTTCTTCAACGCGTCGGCGTGGAAGCGCAGGTGATCCTCGATGAAACTGGCGACGAAGAAGTAGCCATGGTCGTAGCCCGCGTGCCGCCGCAGCGTCAGCGACTGCCCCGCCGCGCGGCATGCGGCCTCGAAGCGATCGACGTGCAGCTGCTCGGCCAGGAACTTGTCCGCCAGGCCCTGGTCGACCAGCAGCGCCGGCGCCCGCGCGCCTGACTTCACCAGCTCGGTGGCGTCGTGCGCCGCCCAGGCCGCGCGATCGTCGCCGAGATAGTTCGTGAACGCCTTGACGCCCCACGGACACTGCACCGGCGCCGCCACCGGCGCAAACGCCGACACGCTGCCGTACGCGCCCGGGTGGCGCAGCGCCAGCGTCAGCGCGCCGTGGCCACCCATCGAATGGCCGAACAGCCCCAGGCGCTCGCGCCGCCACGGAAAGTGCGACGCGAGCACCTCGGGCAGTTCGCGCGTGACGTAGCTTTCCATGCGCCAGCGTTGGGCCCACGGCGCCTGTGTCGCGTCGAGATAGAAGCCCGCGCCGTTGCCGAAGTCCCAGCTGGCGTCGGCACCGGCCACGCCGGTGTCGCGCGGGCTGGTGTCGGGCGTCACCAGCATCAGGCCCAGCTCGGCGGCCGCGCGCTGCGCGCCGGCCTTGAGCGCGAAGGTCTCCTCGGTGCAGGTCAGGCCGGCCAGCCAGATCAGCGCCGGCACCCGGGCGCCGGCGAACGCCTGTGGCGGCAGGAAGACGCCGAACCTCATGGGCAGGCCGATCTCGCCGGACGCATGCCGGTAGAAGCCCTGCAGCCCGCCGAAGCACGCGTGTTCGGACAGGGTCTCGAAGCCGGCCATCTCAGTACACGACCCCCGAGCGGATCGACTCGCCGCGCTCCATCAGCTCGAAGCCGTGGTTGATCTCCTCGAGCTTGAGCGTGTGGGTGATCAACGGGTCGATGGCGATCTTGCCGTCCATGTACCAGTCGACGATCTTCGGCACGTCGGTGCGGCCGCGGGCGCCGCCGAACGCAGAGCCCTTCCACTCGCGGCCGGTCACGAGCTGGAACGGCCGCGTGGAGATCTCCTGGCCCGCGCCGGCCACGCCGATGATCACGCTCTGGCCCCAGCCCTTGTGGCAGCACTCGAGCGCCTGGCGCATCGTGGTGGTGTTGCCGATGCACTCGAAGCTGTAGTCGGCGCCGCCGTCCGTGAGCTGCACGATGGCGTCGACGACGTTGGGCACGCCCTTCGGGTTGATGAAGTGCGTCATGCCGAACTGGCGCGCCATCGCCTCGCGCGCCGGGTTGAGGTCGATGCCGATGATCCTGTTGGCGCCGACCATCCTGGCGCCCTGGATCACGTTGAGCCCGATGCCGCCGAGACCGAACACGACCACGTTGGCGCCGGCCTCCACCTTGGCCGTGAACAGCACCGCGCCCACGCCGGTGGTCACGCCGCAGCCGATGTAGCAGACCTTGTCGAACGGCGCGTCGGGCCGGATCTTCGCCAGAGCGATCTCCGGCACCACGATGTAGTTGCTGAACGTGGACGTGCCCATGTAGTGCAGGATGGGCTGGCCGTCCAGCGAGAAACGGCTGGTCGCGTCGGGCATCAGGCCGCGGCCCTGCGTGGAGCGGATCTGCTGGCACAGGTTGGTCTTGCGCGACAGGCAGAACTTGCACTGCCGGCACTCGGGCGTGTAGAGCGGGATCACGTGGTCGTCGCGGCGCAGCGTGGTCACGCCGGGGCCGACGTCCACCACCACGCCCGCGCCCTCGTGCCCGAGGATGGCCGGAAACAGCCCCTCGGGGTCGGCGCCCGACAGCGTGAACTGGTCGGTGTGGCAGATGCCGGTGGCCTTGACCTCGACCAGCACCTCCCCGGCCCTCGGGCCTTCCAGGTCGACGGTCTCGATGCTCAGCGGGGCGCCGGCCTTCCAGGCAACGGCTGCGCGGGTCTTCATGGGCATTCCTTCAGGTGGCCGCGATGCGGCAGGGGCTCGGTAGACTCGTCGCGAGGACGACTCTCCCATCGAAACGCGCAGGGTAAACCAAAGTCATGAACATCCGCAGACTGTCGGCTTCCGATGCCGCCGCCTTCCGGGCTCTGCGCCTCGCCGCGCTGCGCGACACGCCCGAGGCCTTCGCCGCCAGCCACGTCGAGGAAGTCGACCTGCCGCTCGCCGCGTTCGAGGCGCGCCTGGTCGAACGGCCGGGCCAGGCCGTCTTCGGCGCGTTCGACGGCGACACCCTGGTGGGTATCACCGGCCTGAAGCGCGAGTCCTTGCTGCAGACGGCCCACAAGGGCCACATCTGGGGCATGTTCGTGGCCGCCCGGGCGCGCGGCCGCGGCGTGGCGCGCGAGCTCATGCTCGCGGCGCTGGCCCACGCGCGCGCGACGCCGGGCATCGCAAAGGTGACGCTCAGCGTCGATTCGGCCAACGTGGCGGCGATCGCGCTGTACGAGTCGCTGGGCTTTGTCGTGTTCTCGCGCGAGCAGGACGCGACCCGTCTGGCCGGCGCCTCCCGCGACGAATTGCAGATGCACCTGCACTTCGCGTCGGCCCCCTAGGATCGCGGACGCCGCGCGCCCGCACGGTGCGGCGCCACCCCTAGCTTGGCGTGCCGCGTCGATTGACGTCGACCGGCACAGCTCCGACGATCCTCCTCCATCGCGCCCACGCTGCGCCGCGGCGCGGCTTCCCAGGAGGATCCATGCACAAGACCATTCGCACCGCGTCGTCGGCCATCGGGGCCGCGGCGCTTGCCGGCTTCTGCGCCCACGCGAACGCGGGCTGGACGCTCAGCGACGCCAGCGACGCGGGTTTCCATGGCGACGGCAGCGTCACCGGCGCCTACCCCACGTTCATCCTCACGGGCTCGAACAACGCCGATCCGAATTCGTCCGGCTTCGACAGCACCACCTTCTACACGGAAACCTTCGCGTCGTCGGCGCTGATCACCTTCAGCTGGCAATACGCGACCGCCGACAGCAGCCCCGAATACGACACCGCCGGCTGGATCCTCGACAACGTCGAGACCGAGCTGTTCCCGGGAAACCAGGGCAACACGACGGCCAGCGGCACGACCACCGTCCTCGTGGATGCGAACGACACCTTCGGCTTCTATGTGCATTCGATCGATTCCCTCGGCGGTGCCGCGATGCTGGCCATCGGCGAAGACCTGCCGCCGCCGCCCCCGCCGCCGCCGGCCATCCCCGAGCCGCAGAACGCGGTGCTGATGATGGCGGGCCTCGCGGCATTCCTCGCGGCGGTGCGGCGCAAGAGCGACTGAATGTCGCGCAAGGCGGCCCGGGTCGGCCGCTTCCTGCACGAGGCCGAGGCGCTCGCGAGCGCGCTGCGCCGGCGTGATCCAATCGGCGCCATGAGCAACTTCCCGGGGCCCGGCCGCGACGGCGAGCGCCTCAACGTGCTGTTCGTGTGCAGCCGCAACCAGTGGCGCAGCCCCACCGGCGAGCAGGTGTGGCGGCGCCATCCGCGCGTGAACGCGCGCTCCGCGGGCACCAGCAGCGGCGCGCGCCACGTGGTGTCGGCGGCCGACCTGGCCTGGGCCGACGTGGTGCTCGTGATGGAGCACAAGCACCGCTCCCGCCTGCTCGCCGACCACCGCCCGCTGCTGCAGCACAAGCCGCTGCACGTGCTCGACATCCCCGACGACTACAGGTACATGGATGCCGAGCTGGTCCAGCTGCTGGGCGATCCCGTCGCCGACCTGCTGGGCATCGAACGATGAGCGCCGGTGCCGACGATGGCGGCCTGTCGCTGGGCTGGCGCAGCGACCTCGTCTTCGCCCGCTTCGACGGACACGTGAGCGACCACGGCAGCCACTGGCGCGTGCTCACGCCGTCGAACCCGACCTTCTGGTGGGGCAACTTCCTGCTGTTCCGCCACGCGCCGGGGCCGGGCGACTTCGAACGCTGGATGGCGCTGTTCGACCAGGAGATCGCGGCGCCGCAGCCGCAGTCGCGCCATCGCGCGTTCGGCGTCGACGTGGGCGGACGCCTGGCGCTGCCATCCGATTTCGCCGCCGCCGGTTTCACGCTCAACGAGGCGACCGTGCTCACATTGTCGCGCGGGCAGCAGCTGGCGCCTCGCGAGCCGCCGGCGGGCTTCGAATTCCGCGTGCTGGATCTGCCGCGCGACAGCACCGCCGTGGTCGACAAGCAGGTCGTCGTCGACGCGGCGCGCCACGAGCCCGTCGGCTACCGCCTGTTCGCGCAGCGCCAGATGGCGCGCTACGCGGCGATGCAGCGCGCCGGGCTGGGGCACTGGTTCGGACTGGTCGCGACGGTCGACGGCCGGACCGCGCTGGTGGCATCCTGCGGCCTTTTCCGGGACCCGGCGCGCAGCGACGGGCTCGGCCGCTTCCAATACGTCTCCACGCATCCCGCCTGGCGCCGACGCGGGCTGTGCACCGCGCTGGTCCACGCCGCGTGCCGCCACGGCTTCGAGGCGATGCACCTGCGCACGCTGGTGATGGTGGCCGACCCGGCGGACGTCGCGATCGGCCTCTACGAGTCGCTGGGCTTCCGGCGCGGCCTCAGCACGTGGCAGCTCGAGCGGCCGCCGCGCTGACCGATCAGGCCGGCCGCTTCGGGATCTCGAGTCCGCGTTCGACGGCCGGCCGCGCGACGAACGCCGCCAGCACGCGCTTGACGTTGGCGAAGTCGTCGAAGCCCACCAGGTCGCCGGCCTCGTAGAAGCCGACCAGGTTCCGGATCCACGGAAAGCTGGCGATGTCGGCGATGGTGTATTCGTCGCCCATGATCCAGGCGCGGTCGGCCAGGCGCCTGTCGAGCACGGCCAGCAGCCGGCGCGATTCGGCGACATAACGGTCGCGCGGCCGCTTGTCCTCGTAGTCCTTGCCGGCGAACTTGTGGAAGAAGCCGAGCTGTCCGAACATCGGGCCGATGCCGCCCATCTGGAACATCACCCACTGCAGCGTCTCGTAGCGCGCGGCGTCGTCCGCGGGCATCAGCTGGCCGGTCCTGGCCGCGAGGTAGACCAGGATCGCGCCCGACTCGAACAGCGCCAGCGGCTTCCCGCCCGGGCCGTTCGGGTCGATGATGGCCGGGATCTTGTTGTTCGGGTTCAGCGCCAGGAACTCCGACGACAGCTGGTCGTTGGTGCCGAAGTTCACCAGGTGCGGCTCGTAGGCCAGGCCGGTCTCCTCGAGCGCGATCGACACCTTCACGCCGTTGGGCGTGGGCAGCGAGTACAGCTGCAGCCGGTCGGGGTGCGCCGCGGGCCACTTCTTCGTGATCGCGAAGTCGGAAAGTCTCGTCATGGCATGCCTGGAAGTTCGGGACGGGACGCGATTCTGATGCCGCGAGGATGACCTTGCCGGCGCGGGCCTACTCGCCCGGCGAGTCACCGGCGTCCGGCCGGTTCTCGCCTTCGAGCAGCGAGTTGGCGGCCTCCGGCGGCGGCTTCCTCTTGAAGCGCGGCAGGTTCCAGCGATAGCGCAGCGACAGCATGCGCAGCGCGAAGCATGCGGCAACGGCGCACCAGGTCAGCGCGGGCGACTCGAGTCCCAGCAGCGCGCCGGCGGTCGCCACCGCCGCGCCGACCAGCGCCGCCGACGCGTAGATCTCGCGTTGCAGGATCACGGGAACGCGATTGAGCAGCACGTCGCGCGCCACGCCGCCTCCCACGGCCGTGACCATGCCCATCAGCACCGCCACCTCGCCGTTGGCGCCGGACAGCAGCGCCTTCTGCGCCCCGGTGACGGCGAACAGGCCCAGGCCCAGCGTGTCGAACAGCACCACCGGATGCGCGAGGCGCTCGACGATCCCGTGCGACGCCATCGTCAGGACCGCGGCCACGATGGCCGTCGCCAGGTAGCGCCAGTCGGCCAGGCCGGCCGGCGGGATCGCGCCGATGCACAGGTCGCGCAGCACGCCGCCGCCGCACGCGACGGTGAAGGCGAGCACCAGGATGCCGAACCAGTCGAGCCCGCGTTCGCGCGCGGCCACCGCGCCGCTGAGCGCGAAGGCGAAGGTGCCGGCGAGGTCGAGGAACGTGAACAGCGCGTGGCCGTCCAGCATCGCCAGCGTCAACGGGGAGGCGCTCACCGGTCGTCGACGTCGCTGCCGGGCGCGTCGGCCGGCGGAAGCTTCTCGCGATGCGGCGGCTCGACCGGGTCGCTGGCGGGGAAGGTCTCCTTCAGCGCTTCGTCGAGCTCCTCGTCATCGGACGGCGGCGTGGGCTGGTGCGGGTCGGTCATGGGAATCCTGTGTGGGCCATCAGAGCGCCGAGCCGGGCGGCATGGGCCGCGCCGGCAGCGGGATGAATTCCGTCTCGCCGGGCACCTTCGGGAAGCGCTGCTCGGTCCAGGCGGCCTGCGCCTGGAGGATCAGGTCGCGCTCGCTGGAGACGAAGTTCCACCACAGGAAGCGCGGCGCGTCGAGCGGCGACCCGCCCAGGAACACGACGTGCGCCGGCTCGCTGCCGGCGGTCAGGCGCGCCGTCTCGCCGGCGTCGAAGACGATCAGGTGTTCCTTGGCGGTCGCGGCGTTGTCGTCGTTCGCGCGCACCTCGCCTTCGAGCACGTAGGCCGCGCGCTCGGCATAGTCGGCTTCGAGCTCGATCGCGGCGCCGGCTTCGAGGCGCACGTCGACCAGGAACATCGGCGACGTCAGCGCCACCGGCGAAACCGCATCGAAGGCCTCGCCCAGCACGACGCGCGCGCGCGCGCCCTCGCGCACGACGTGCGGGATCGCGTCGGCCCCATGATGCGCGAACGCCGGCGCGCATTGCTCCAGCTCGCGAGGCAGCGCGACCCAGAACTGCAGGCCCCACAGGCGCGGGCCGTCGGCACGCAGTTCGTCGGGCGAGCGCTCGGAGTGCACGATGCCGCGCCCGGCGGTCATCCAGTTGACCTCGCCGGGCCGGATCGGCACGACGCTGCCGAGGCTGTCGCGGTGCAGGATCGTGCCCTCGAACAGGTAGCTGACCGTGGCCAGCCCGATGTGCGGGTGCGGGCGCACGTCCAGGCCCTTGCCCGGAGCCAGCTGCACCGGGCCGAACTGGTCGAGGAAGACGAACGGCCCGACGGCGCGCCGCGCGGCGCTCGGCAGCGCGCGGTGCACGATGAAGCCGTCGCCGAGGTCGGACGGGTGGGGCGTGATCACTTGCATGGCGGGCCTTCCGGCGTTGGTGGGGCGGGTCGACGCGATGTTAGCGGCCCGCGGCGACGATCGCTCGCGGGCGAGAACGCGACAGGACTGCGGTTTGCCAGGGAACTCTTCCATACACGCCAATCGACGAATCCATGTGGAAGTATCTGCAGACGCTGAGCTGGCCGCCGCGGCGGCTCGTGCTGTGGCATTCGGTGGCCGCGATCCCCATGACGACGGTCGTGGCGCTGGGCGCCTATCTTTCGTACCACTACCACCAGCTCACGATCCAGAACCGCGAGCGGGTCGACCACGCCTACCAGGTGCTGGACGTCGTCGACGGCCTCTACATCTCGGTGCAGAACGCCGACCTGGCGGTACGCGACTACATCATCACCGGCGACGACGGGCACCTGGTGGTGTTCCAGGCCGCGCTGAAGTCCGAAGCCGTGGACTCCGAGCAACTGCGCGCGTTGCTGGTCGCCAGCGCGACGCAGGAGACGAACCTCGCGAAGATCGACAACGCCATCGCGACCGAACTGTCGGGACTCGGCAAGACGATCGAACTGCGCGAGCAGCGGGGCTTCAACGCCGCGCAGGCAGCGATCCGCAACGGCGACGGCGGCCGCGGCATGGCGGCGATCCGCCAGCAGGTGACGCTGCTGGCCGAGAACGAGCGCCGCTTCCTGGTGAAACGCCAGGCCGACACGCGCGAGCAGGAACGCCACACGCTGCTGACCGGCGTCTTCATCGCCGCGCTGTCGGTCGCCGTGCGGATCCTGATCGCGCTGGGCATCCGCCACGTGCATTCGAAGCGGCAGGCCGCCATCGCCGCGGGCAGCCAACCAGCCGCCGATGCAAGTGCCGGTTAGCCACGCCGGCGCGCGAGCACCAGGACGATCACGGCGGCGTCGAGCAGCAGCCCGCGCAGGGCGCTCGCCGTCGCATGCCCGGGCCGACTGAATCCGGCGCTGTTGCTCGCGGCGTCGGGGCGCTGGCGTGGGTCGCGCGCCGCCGCCGCGCCCCGAGTCAGCGAGCGCGCCCGCGCCGGGTCACTTCGTGGCCGGCGCGGCCGATGGCGCCGCCGCTGCGGACGCGCCCAGCGTGAGCGACAGCTTGTCCAGCACGTCGTCGATCGGGATGAAGATGTTGATCCCCTGCGCCTCGGTCTTGATGGCCGACATGCCGATCACTCGCCCGCTGCCGTCGATCAGCGGGCCGCCGCTGTTGCCCGGGTTGACCGAAACGTCGCTCTGCAGGAACGGCACCCCTTCGAACACGCGGCGCGCGCTGAGCACGCCCCGCGTGATCGTGCCGCTGAGCGACTGCCCGTACGGCGAGCCGACCGCATACACCACCTCGCCGACGGTGCCCGCGTCGGTGCGCAGCGACAGCACCTCGCTGCCGACCGGATCCGTGTGCAGCAGCGCCACGTCGCGCACCTTGTCGACGCGAATCACCTCGCCGACCAGGCTGCGCCCGTTGGACAGCTTGACGCGCACGAACTTGTCGTCGCCGACCACGTGCTTGTTCGTCAGCAGGTAGCCGTCCTGCGAGATGTAGAAGGCCGAGCCCGACCCGATGCCGCTCTCGACGGTGGCGACCGCGGCCAGGATCCTGGGCGTGCCCTGGTCGACGCCTCCGGTGACGACCTGGCCGGCATTGAGATGCAACGCGGCCTGCGCCTGGGCCGGCACGGCCTCGGCCATGCCGCCCGACTTGATGACGGCGACGAAGGCCGGATCGGCGAGCAGGTTGTCGACGAGCGCCGTCATCACCGCGGTGTCGAACTCCTTCTCGGGGAGATCCTTGGTGGATGCGAAGGAGTTCTCGATGACGGCGGAATACACGACCTGCTGGCGCCGCACCGAAAACACTTCCCACTTGACCTTGGACCAGGCCGACCCGCTCTGGTCCTTGTTGCCGCAGGTGCGGTAGTCGAAGGCCATGAGCGTGGCGCCGACGCGGTAGTCGGCGCCGTTGCTGCCCTTGTCGTCGAAGACCGAGATGGCGTCTTCGGGCGTGGAGAAGCCGTAGCGGACCGCCTCGGCCTTGAAGGCCTTCTCCACCGAGAAGTGCAGCCACTGGTCGATGTTCTTGGTGTACTGCAGTTCGCGGTTCTCGGTGCAGAACATGCCCGGCTTGACCTCGCCGACGACGTCGTTGGGCGGAATCACCGTCTTCCACTTGGAGAATTCCATCACCCGGCCGCCGGGCGGCAGGTCGATCTTGACCGGCGTGCGCGTCAGCCCTTGCGGCTGCGGCTTCTTCAGGTCGATGTCTTCGGCGCGGGCGACTCCCAGCGCCCCCGCCACGAGCAGTGCGCTCGCAAGGGGACGCGCAAGCGCGGTGGTGAGGTCAGCGGGACGTCGGATCATGCGGAGGGCGGGCGCGTTGATGGTGACGGAATTATGCAAGCGCAGACGTCCCGCCACACTCAGTGTCCGCCCGCAGCGCCTCCGGCCACGCCGAACGGCGGCCTGGTCAGCCAGACGAAGCCGATCAGCAGGCCGAACAGGATCGCGATGCCCCAGAACACCTCGCTGGTGGCGAGCATCGCGCTCTGCGCGTGGATGAGGCCCTGCACCTGCGCGTAGCCCGCGTTGCCTGGCAAGCCGCCGTGTGCGAGCGTGTCGAGGTACGCGGTCGACGCCGTGCCGTTGGCCGTGAGGTTCTCCGCCAGCCGCACCTCGTGGATCTGCGTGCGGTGATCCCACAGCGTGGTCACGATGGCCGTGCCCATGCTGCCCGAGAGCGTGCGGAAGAAGTTCGACAGGCCCGAGGCCGCGGCCATGCGCGAGGGCTGCACGCCCGACAGCAGGATCTGGTTGATCGGGATGAAGAAGAACGCGACGGCGATGCCCTGCACCAGCCGCGGCACGAAGATGTGGCCCAGCGAGGTGTCGAGGTTGAAGGTCGAGAACCAGTACGCCGTCGCGCCGAACACGATGAAGGCCAGCGACGCGCCCACGCGCAGGTCGAAGCGGTGGCTGTTCCTGCCCACCAGCGGAGACACGATCAGCGCGAGGATGCCCACCGGCGCCGTCGCGACGCCGGCCCACGTCGGCGTGTAGTTCATCACCGTCTGCAGCCACAGCGGCAACAGCACGGTCATCGCGAAGAAGGCCATGTAGCCGAGCGCCATCGCGATCACGCCGTAGCGGAAGTTGCGTGTCTTGAAGAGAGACAGGTCGACGATCGGATGGTCGTCCGTCAACTCCCAGATGACCAGGAAGGTGATGCCGACCACCGCGATCACCGCCAGCGCGCAGATCACGTTGGAGTTGAACCAGTCCTGGTCGTTGCCGTTGTCCAGCATCAGCTGCAGGCTGCCCACGCCGATCACCATCGCGACGAGGCCGGTGAGGTCGATCGGCTGGCGCGAGGTGGGCGTGTCGCGCTTGTGCAGCAGCGTCCACGCGGTGAAGGCGGCGAACAGGCCGATCGGCGCGTTGATGTAGAAGATCCATGGCCAGGTCGCGTTGTCGGTGATCCAGCCGCCCAGCAGCGGCCCGAAGATCGGCGCGACGACGACCGTCATCGACCACAACGCCATCGCCATCCCGCGTTTGGCCGGCG
>CAIMXF010000546.1 GCA_903845345.1 uncultured beta proteobacterium | reverse complement strand
CGCGGCCCAGCTGGCTGTCGCCGGTGGTCAGGTTCACCACCATGCCGCCCATCTGGTACATGCCGGCCTCGAAGCTCACGCGCGTGCGCGTGGAGGCCTTCTCGAAGATCATCGCCAGCGTGCGGTCCACCAGCGGCTGGTACTTCTCGTAGTTCTTGAAGCGTTTCTTGATCTCCCGCGTGCGCTCGAACAGGTACGCGTATTCCTGGGCGCGGAGGTCCTTGAACTGCAGGTAGTGCTTCATCAGCGTGTCGCCCGGCTTCATGCGCCCTCCGCGAGGAAGGCCTTGACCAGCGGCACGAGCTTGGCGACGACCTCGTCGGCATCGCTCGTGGTGAAGATCAGCGGCGGCACCAGGCGGATCACCGTGTCGGCGGTCACGCTCAGCAGCAGCCCGGCGTCGGCCGCGCGCTGCAGGATCACGCCGCAAGGCCTGGCCAGCTCGACGCCGATCATCAGGCCCTCGCCGCGCACCTCGACGAGGCCGTCGACGCCGGCCAGCTCGCGCCGCAGCGCGCCGCGCAGATGTTCGCCGACGACCTCGGCGTTCTTCATCAGGCCCTCGGAGTCGATCAGCCCGAGTGTCTCGACCGCCGCGCGCATGGCCAGCGGATTGCCGCCGAACGTGGTGCCGTGGTTGCCGGGCTGAAACACGTTCTTCGCGCGATCGCCGACCACCAGCGCGCCCACCGGCACGCCCGAGCCCAGGCCCTTGGCCAGGCTCATCACGTCCGGCTGGATGCCGGCCCACTGGTAAGCGAACCACTTGCCGGTGCGCGCGATGCCGCACTGCACCTCGTCGAGCATCAGCAGCCAGCCCTGCTCGTCGCAGATGGCGCGCAGCTCGCGCAGGTAGTCGTTGCGTGCCGGGTTGATGCCGCCTTCGCCCTGGACGGGCTCCAGCATCACGGCGACGACGTTTCCGTGCGTCTTCGCGATCTCGCGCACGGCGGCAGCGTCGTTGAACGGCACGCGCACGAAGCCTTCGACCATCGGGCCGAAGCCGGCCTGGATCTTCGCATTGCCGGTGGCCGACAGCGTGGCCAGCGAGCGGCCGTGGAACGCGCGTTCGCACACGATGATCTCGGGACGATCCACGCCCTTGTCGTGACCGAACTTGCGCGCGATCTTGATCGCGGCCTCGTTGGCCTCGAGGCCGGTCGAGCAGAAGAACGCGGACGACAGCCCCGAGCGTTCGCACAGCATCGCCGCGAGCGTCTCCTGCAGCGGCACCTGGTAGTAGTTGCAGGAATGGATCAGCTTGCCGGCCTGGTCGGCGAGCGCGGCCACCAGCACCGGATGCGCGTGGCCCAGCGTGTTGACGGCGATGCCGGCGAGCGCATCGAGGTACTCGCGGCCGTCGGTGTCCCAGACTCGGCTGCCTCGGCCGTGCGACAACGCGAACGGCAGGCGGCCGTAGGTGTTCATCACATGGGGCATGGCGGCGGCTTGGGTCATCGCGGGTCGCTCCTGTCGAGTGGCGGGGAACAAAAAAGGCCGGCGGTCGGGTTGCTTGCGCGCTCCCGATGGTGCCGACCTGGGTGGGAAACATTCTAAAGGCCCGCGGATTGCACGAGCGTGAACCCGCGCCGTAACCCACTTGATTGGTGCGATGCAACAGCGCAAGGCACAATACGTGGTTCCCGTCCGCATCGCATCAATGGATCCCGTCCAACCTCGCCAGATGTTCATCCAGGGCCTGACCCTGGATGGGCGCACGTTTCGTCCCAGCGATTGGGCGGAGCGTCTTGCAGGGGCGATGTCTTGCTTCCGGCCCGGCGGCAACCGCGGCGGCATCGGGTCGTTCATCGGCTATTCGCCGTACTGCGTGCCGCGGCTGATCGACAACGTGAAGAACGTGATCGTCGACGAGCGGCTGAAGGCGCTGGAGCCGATGGCCTGGGACTTCGTCATGAACTTCGCGCGCGACAACAAGTTGCGGGTCGTCGAGGGCACGCTGCTGCCCGACGGCAGCTTCCAGCCGACGCCCAAGCCGGCGGCCTGAAAACGCAGAAGGCCTCGCGATGCGAGGCCTTTCTTGTTGTCTCTGCAAGTAAAAAGGGCTCGCGCTGCGAGCCCTTCGTACTTTTCCCCGCCCGGGAAGCCGCTTTCAGGCGGCGGCAGGAGCAGCCAGGGCCTTGACCTTGGCAGCCAGGCGGCTCTTGTGGCGAGCGGCCTTGTTCTTGTGGAACAGACCCTTGTCGGCGATCGAGTCGATCGTCTTCTGGGCAGACTTGAACAGATCGGCGGCCTTCGCGGTATCACCGGCGGCGACAGCCTTCTGGACGTTCTTGATGACGGTGCGGAACTTGGAGCGCAGCGACGAATTGTGCGCGTTCAGCTTCACGTCTTGACGGGCGCGCTTGCGGCCCGACGCGAGACGGACGGTGCGCTTCTTAGCTTTGGAAGAGGTTGCCATTTGGTTTGTAGCTCCGGGCGAGGGGAGTAAAGTCTCCGATCATACCATGCCCTTGAGCAAAATGCACGCGCCGGGCACGAAAAGGACTGGACGGGCACACAGTGGGCCGTCCGGTTCCGGCGTGCCGGGTGGCGAGCTGGCGGCAGACCAGCGCCCCGTGCCCAACATCCCGGCATCCGTCCCCGCAGCGGCGCCATCGCGCATCAGTTGTTGTCGATGCGACCGTAGAGTCCGCGCGCCTCTCCGCCCGGGCCGGCCGTGTGGAACAGCGTGTTGCCCGGCTCGCTGTTGAGGTCGTTGCCGAACTGCAGCGCCCACAGGCCGGGGATCACGATCGCCGTGCCGTCGTTGTTGCTGACGGTGCCCGCCATCGCGCCGGTCGTCGGGTCGAAGACGTTGATCCGGCCGTCGCCGAAGTTGCCCACCAGCAGCATGTCGGCGAACTTGCCGAAGCGTGCGGGCGCCAGCGCCAGGCCCCACGGCGCGTTCAGCGCGCCGCCGGCGGGGATCCGGTGCGACAGCAGGTTGCCCTGCTTGTCGAACACGTCGACCAGGCCCAGTCCGGCGCCGGTCTTATCGTGCGTGACCGGATCGGATTGCGCGTAGGTGACATCGATCTTGTCGCCGATCTGCTGGATGCCGAACGGCGCGTAGCCCGCCGCCAGCGTCGGGTCGACGAAACCGCCCGCCGTCGTCACCGGCGAGAAGTTGCCGCTGAACACGTCGACCTTCGCCTGGGTGAAGTTGGCCGCGTAGATCATGTCGCCGCCGGCGCCGGTGTCGATCGCCAGGCCCGTGTGGACCGCGCCCGAGGTGCCGTTGTCGACGACCACGAAGGCGTTCGTGGCATCGACGGTCTGCGACCACGCCTCGATCTGGCCCTGCAGCGTGGCGAAGACGAAGGTCGCGGGAGCGCTGATGGCGGCCTCGGTGAACGAGAAGTCGGTCGTGCCGTTGTAGACGATGCCCGCCGCGTCGCCGCCGCCGGCCAAGGCGACCACGGGCGACTGCAGCACGCCGTTGCCGTCGTACAGCGTCGACTTGCCCGTGCCGGCGTCGGCCACCCACGCAAAGCCGGCCGGGTTGAACGCGAGGCCCCACGCGTCGACGAGGTTGATGTCGTGGTCCACCGTGCATGCCGCTTGAAGCGTCGACGGTTCAATCGTCGCCCAGGACGGCGCTGGCCGGGCGCCGCGAACATGACTTGTTGCTCGAACCGGCGCCGCCCAAGGGCAGGACCGGTCAACCCCGCAGCAGTCCGGCCAGCGCCGCCATGTCCGCGACGGGGATCGCGTGCACAGGCACGTCGGACGGCGTGCCGTGCGGCAGGAACCACAGCGCGCGCATGCCGGCGCGCCCGGCGGCCTCGATGCCCGCGGCGCTGTCGTCGACCACCACGCAGTCGCCGGGCGCCACGCCCATCGCCCGCGCCGCGTGCAGGAATAGTCCGGGATCGGGCTTCCAGGCGCCGACCTCGTAGGCGCTGAACAGGCGGTCGCCGAAGTGACGAGCCAGGCCGGCGACGCGCAGGTTCTGGCGGATCTTGGCGAGCGGCCCGTTCGAGGCGACGCACATCGGCAGGTCCAGCCGCGCCAGCAGGTCGACGACGCCGGGCATGGGCACCACGTCGGTCTCGAACAGGGCCGCCGCCCGCTCGCGGTAGCGGTCGACGAAGTCGGGCGGCAGGGACACCCCGTGCGACGACTGCAATGCGGCCAGCATGTCGGCCAGCTTGTGGCCGCGAAAGCGCGCGGTGATCGCTGCGGCGCTCTCGACGATGCCGGCCAGCGCCAACTGCCGCTCGAGCGCGACGTTGCCCAGCAGCTCGCTGTCGACCAGCGTGCCGTCGCAGTCGAACAGCACGCACTTCACGGGCGCCGTCAGTTCCACTTCCACGTGTAGATCGCGTCGAGCGACCACGACTGGCTGGCGTTGGTGGTGGTCGCGGTGGTCGTGGCAGTGTCGACGCCGGCCTGCGCGCGCAGGGTCAGCCTCTGGGCGATGCGGTAGATCAGCTGCCAGTTGCCCGCGGCCAGGCTGACGCTGCGCTCGTAGCCGACGTACACGCGCTTGGAGATCTGGCGGCCGAGGCTCACCACCGTCTGCTTGGTGTTGTCGGCGTCGGTCTTCTGTCCGACCGAGAAATCGGTCAGGCCCAGGCGCTTGAGCACCTGGTCGCTGGGCGCCTCGCCCTCGCCGGCGAGCAGCGCCATCGCGGCCTGCTGCAGCAGCGCGGTGTCGGCACCGCCGACGGTCTCGGGCGCGCGGCCCAGCATCAGCCACGACAGCTTGTCGCTGTCGCTCATCTCGGGCTCGCTCATGAGGCGCACGTGCGGCGCGAGCGCCGTGCCGGTGATGGCCACGCCCACCACGACGTCGAGGTTGGGCCGCACGGCCAGGATGTCCAGCCGCGGGTCGGACACCGGGCCGGTGAAGAAGATCTCGCCGCGCGTGATGTCCAGCTTCTGGCCGTACGCGATGTACTGGCCGCCCGCGGTGCGCACGTTGCCGCGCACCGCCAGCAGGCCGCCCGGCGAGGTGATCTGCAGGTCGCCCTTGAGCGTGGTGTCGATGCCGCGGCCGCGCAGCTGCAGGTGGTCGCCCAGGCCCAGCGCCAGGGTGATCTGCGTGGCGCGGCCCGTCCTCGGGACGGCGGCGGCCGCGGCGTCGCCGCCGTCGGCCGGCACGCTGGCGTCGAGCACCTCGACGTCGCTGTCCAGCGAGGGGGCGTCGCCCTTGCTCAGGTCGAACAGGCCCTCGTCGATGCCCAGCTTGCCGTCCACCTTGATGGCGTCTTCGCCGAGTTGCAGCGCCATGTCG
>CAIMXF010000545.1 GCA_903845345.1 uncultured beta proteobacterium | reverse complement strand
TCGCCGCGACGCGGCAGGCGATCTCACCGCGGTTGGCGATCAGGATCTTGGTGAACATGGGGTCTCCAGCTTCGAATTCTGGGGCCGGCTCAGCGCCAGGACGGGTCGCGCTTGTTCAGGAAGGCCTGCACGCCCTCCTTGCCTTCGGCGCTCGCGCGGACGTCGGCGATGCGCCGGGCCGTCTCCGCGCGCAGGTCGGCGTCAATAGGCCGCGCGGCCACGTCGTGCACCAGCGACTTGCAGGCGCGCACGGCGGCCGGGCCGTTGGCCACCAGCGCGGCCAGCAGCTCGTCGACCTTGGCGTCGAGCGCGTCGGCCGGCACCACCTCGTGCACGAAGCCCAGCGCGTGCGCCCGCGCGGCGTCGAAGCGCTCGGCCGTGGCGAAGTAGCGTCGCGAGGCCTGTTCGCCCAGCGCCTTGACGACGTAGGGGCCGATCGTGGCGGGGATCAGGCCCAGCTTCGCCTCGCTGAGGCAGAAGTTCACGCCCTCGGCGGCGACGAGGATGTCGCACACCGCCGCCAGGCCCACGCCGCCGGCGTAGCAGTCGCCGTGCACGCGCCCGATCACCGGCACCGGGCACGACCAGATCGCGTGGAGCATGTCGGCCAGGGCCTGCGCGTCGGCGCGGTTCTGCTCCCACGTGTAGTCGGCCATCGCGCGCATCCACGACAGGTCGGCGCCGGCGCAGAACGCCTTGCCGTGGCCGCCGAGCACGACCGCCCGCAGCGTCGCGTCGGCTGCGAAGCCGGTGAACGCCGCGGCGAGCTCGGCGATCACCCCGTCGTTGAACGCGTTGCGGACGTCCGGTCGGTTGAGGAACACGCGGGCGACGGGGCCGTCGCGCGAGATCAGCAGGGTGTCGGTCATCGATGGCGGGCGTCGCTGCGGGCGACGCGTCAGTTGGGCGACGGCGAAGGCACCGGCGGCAAGGGTTGGAAGGTGGCTGCGGGCGGCGGCGGCGTGGCGCCGACCGGCGCCGGGGCGACCGGGATCGGCGCGGGCGGCGGCGCGACGGGCACCGGCGGCGAGATCACCGGCACGACGGCCGGCGCGATCGGTCCGGCGACGAGCTGCGCGCGCAGCGTGACCGCGGCCTTGAGCGCGCCGACGTGGCATTCGAAGTGGCCGGGGTCGTCGAAGACCGTGCCTTCGTAGTCGGAGACCACGCCCACGATCGCGCTGGCGCGCATGTTGCGCGCGGCGAACGCGAGCTGCGTGACCGCGTCCTCGAACGCGCGCGCGCACAGCTCGTGGTCGCGCGGGCGCACGCGGTCGTCCTCGCCGACATCGTCGAGCCTGGTCGTGCCGACGCCCTTGACGACGACGTCGCGCCGCACGACGTTCGCGCCGCGCGCGCTGTCGCCGCCGAAGCGCAGCTCGAGGTTGCCCAGGATGTCGTGCACGCGCGTGACGCGCGCCGCATCGGGAACGGATTCCATCAGCCGCACGTTGCGCGCCTGCGCGGACGGCGCCATGGCCGCCAGCACCACGGCGGCGAGCGCGGCCGAGGCGGCGCTGCGGGAAAACGGTTGAAGTCGAGCGTGTTTCATGGGCAGACCCCTCATCGGTAGGCGGTCACGAGCGCGACCGAACCATGCGACAGGGCAAATGTCCTGCCGGCGCGCGTTTCCGTCACATGCGGAACACGCCGAATTTCATGTCCGGGATCGGCGCGTTGAGGCTGGCCGACAGCCCCAGCGCGAGCACGCGGCGCGTGTCGGCCGGATCGATCACGCCGTCGTCCCACAGGCGCGCGCTGGCGAAGTACGGGTGGCCCTGCACCTCGTACTGGTCGCGGATCGGCGCCTTGAAGGCCTCGTCCTCGTCGGCCGACCACTGGCCGCCCTTGCCTTCGATGCCGTCGCGGCGCACCGTGGCCAGCACGCTGGCCGCCTGCTCGCCGCCCATCACGCTGATGCGCGCGTTG
>CAIMXF010000544.1 GCA_903845345.1 uncultured beta proteobacterium | reverse complement strand
GCCCGCTCCAGCGTCTGCGCGATGGTCTCGCCGCGCTGGTGTTCGGTGAGGCCGGCGGAGAACGACACCGGCAGCTCGATGCCTCGCACCACCAGCGGGTTCGCGTGGAAGTGCTCGCGCAGGCGTTCGAGCGAGGTCACGGCCATGCCGATGGGGGTATTGGGCAGCAGCAGCACGAACTCCTCGCCGCCCCAGCGGGCGAGCACGTCGGTGCGGCGGATCAGCGTGTGCGCGTGGCGGCTGAGCGCGCGCAGCACCTCGTCGCCGATCGCGTGGCCGTGGGCGTCGTTGACGCTCTTGAAGTGGTCGAGGTCGATCAGCGCGACGCACCAGTCCTGCTCGCTGCGTTCGAGCCGCATGCGCTCGTTCTCCAGCAGTTCCTGCATGTGTCGCCGGTTGACGAGACCGGTGAGGTCGTCGTGCGTGGCCAGGCGATGGATGTGCGCCAGCGCGGCCTCGAGTTCGACCTTCTGGCTGCGCAGGCGGTCGCGCATGCGGTGCAGCCGCACGGTGAGCAGGCCCACACCGAGCACCATGATGCACAGCATCACGAAGTAGCAGATCTCCTCGCCGGGCGGGTAGTGATCGGGGTCGCGCTGCGAGGCGAAGACCATCACGACGCCGAACAGGACCAGCGTGTAGAGCCCCACCCACAGCACCTGCCGGCTCGACAGCCCGAACATCCCGAACATCAGGATCACCGCCAGGATGATGCCGACGAGGCTGTGCGCGTTGCCCGCGAACGAATAGGCCCACGCCGAGCAGAGGATGGCGTAGAGCATCTGCTGCATCGTCATCGCCGGGTCGGCGAAACGCTTGTTCAGGCCGGTGCGGATCATGACCGCCACCGTCAGCATGCCCGCGAGCGACGCCGCCGACCACCACCAGATCGGGCCGTCGGACACCATGCCGAACGCCGCGGCCGCATGCAGGGCGAGCACGCAGAAGCACAGCAACACGCAGGCCAGCCACGCCTGCGCCAGCCGGAAGCGCTGGCGGCGGTCGGTGGTGAGGAGCGCGTCGACGAGCGTTCGCAGCGCGGCCATGTCCGGTGGATGTCTCAGTTTGTTGTCTTGTATGCAATCTAGCGGAGTTTGCGTCGCCCCGGATTCGGAAAGACGTCGAATTTCACGCGCAGTTGCAGGTTTCTTTCTGGACGAAGACCTGACGCCGCCCGCCACCCGCCGCCCGCCAATGAAAACGCCCGCACGGGGCGGGCGTCGAATGTGGATACCGGGGGAGGCTTACATGCCGGCGTAGTTCGGGCCGCCGCCGCCCTCGGGGGTGACCCACACGATGTTCTGCGTCGGGTCCTTGATGTCGCAGGTCTTGCAGTGCACGCAGTTCTGCGCGTTGATCTGCAGGCGGTCGGTGTTGTCCTCGTTCTTCACGAACTCGTAGACGCCGGCCGGACAGTAGCGGCTCTCCGGGCCGGCGTACTTGGCCAGGTTGATGTTGACCGGAACGGAGTTGTCCTTCAGCGTCAGGTGGATCGGCTGGTCTTCGGCGTGGTTGGTGTTGCTGACGAAGACCGAGCTGAGGCGGTCGAACGTGAGCTGGTTGTCGGGCTTCGGATAGACGATCCTGGGCGCCTGGTCGGCCGGCAGCAGCGTCTCGTTGTCCTTCGTCGAGTTGTGCAGCGTCCACGGCGGGACGGGCATGCCCAGCTTGGGCAGCAGCCATTGCTCGATGCCGGTCATCAGGTTGCCGATGAGCTTGCCCTTCTTGAACCACAGCTTGAAATTCTTCGTGCGCTGCAGCTCGGCGTGCAGCCAGCTTTTCTCGAAGGCGGCGGGGTAGTCGGCGAGTTCGTCCTGCTGGCGGCCGGCCTGCAGCGCGGCGAATGCGGCCTCGGCGGCCAGCATGCCGGTCTTGATCGCGGCGTGGCTGCCCTTGATGCGCGACGCATTGAGCGTGCCGGCGTCGCAGCCCACCAGCGCGCCGCCCGGGAAGACGAGCTTGGGCAGGCACTGCAGGCCGCCGTTGTTGATGGCGCGCGCGCCGTAGGAGATGCGCTTGCCGCCCTCGATGTGCGCGCGGATGGCCGGGTGCGTCTTCCAGCGCTGCATCTCCTCGAACGGGCTCATCCACGGGTTCTTGTAGTCGAGGCCGATCACGAAGCCCAGCGTCACCTTGTTGCCTTCGAGGTGGTACAGGAAGCCGCCGCCGAAGGTGTCGTCCACCATCGGCCAGCCAGCGGTGTGCACCACGTGGCCGGGCTTGGCCTGGTCCGCCGGGATCTCCCACAGCTCCTTGATGCCGATGGCCCAGCTCTGCGCGTCGCGGCCGTCCAGCAGGTCGAACTTGGCGATGAGCTGCTTGCCGAGATGGCCGCGCGCGCCTTCCGCGAAGATCGTGTACTTGCCGTGCAGTTCCATGCCGAGCTGGAAGCCGTCGTGCGGCTCGCCGTTGCGGCCGACGCCCACGTTGCCGGTGGCCACGCCCTTGACGGCGCCTTTGTCGTCGTAGAGCACCTCGGCGGCCGCGAAGCCGGGGAAGATCTCGACGCCCAGCGCCTCGGCCTGTCCGGCCAGCCACTTGGTGACGTTGCCCAGGCTGATGACGTAGTTGCCGTCGTTGTGCATGCAGTCGGGGATCAGCCACGACGGCGTCGACTTCGCGCCGGTCTCGGACAGGAACAGCACCTCGTCGCCGGTGACGGGCTGCGACAGCGGCGCGCCGTCGGCCTTCCAGTTCGGCAGCAGCTCGTCGATGGCGCGCGGATCCATCACCGCGCCCGACAGGATGTGGGCGCCCGGCTCGGAACCCTTCTCGAGCACGACCACCGACACGTCCTTGCCGGCCTCCGCGGCCAGTTGCTTCAGGCGGATCGCGGTGGACAGCCCGGCCGGGCCGGCGCCGACGATCACCACGTCGTATTCCATCGCCTCGCGTGGGCCGTATTGGGCAATGAGTTCTTGCGGGGTCATGAGCAGCGTTCCTGGGGAAATGAAAATCCTGGGGGCGCCTGGCGGAGCCGGTTGGCGTGCATTCTAAGGGGCCTGCGCCAGAAAATAGCACGATCGTTCGATTTTTGCCGTGCATGCTATGGTGGTACCCATCCAATCCGGCGCGCCGAGGGTGGCGGCCGGACGCAAGACGAACGACAGGAGAGTGAACCCATGGGCATGAAGATCGACCTGGCCGGCCGCGTGGCCTTCGTCACCGGCGCCTCCAGCGGGCTGGGCGCGCAATTCGCACGCACGCTGGCCGACTCCGGCGCGGGCGTCGTGCTGGCCGCGCGCCGCGTCGAGCGCCTGAAGACGCTGCGCGCCGAGATCGAGGCGGCCGGCGGCGACGCGCACGTCGTCGAGCTCGACGTCACCGACCCCGACAGCATCAAAGCCGCCGTCGCCCACGCCGAGACCGAGATGGGCGTGATCGACATCCTCGTCAACAACTCCGGCGTCAGCACCACCCAGAAGCTCACAGACGTCACGCCCGAGGACTTCGACTACGTGTTCGACG
>CAIMXF010000543.1 GCA_903845345.1 uncultured beta proteobacterium | reverse complement strand
CTCGTCGGCTGTGCCGGCTGGGCCCTGCAAGTGCTCTGGAGAATCTGAGAATGTCCGTCGACAAAAACATCACCAAGCGCAAGTTCGACGTCGTCATCGTCGGCGCCGGCGGCTCAGGCATGCGCGCCTCGCTGCAGCTGTCGCGCGCCGGCCTGAACGTGGCCGTGCTGTCCAAGGTGTTCCCCACCCGCTCGCACACCGTCGCCGCGCAGGGCGGCATCGGCGCCTCCCTCGGCAACATGAGCGAGGACAACTGGCACTACCACTTCTACGACACCGTCAAGGGCTCCGACTGGCTCGGCGACCAGGACGCGATCGAGTTCATGTGCCGCGAGGCGCCCAAGGTCGTCTACGAGCTCGAGCACTTCGGCATGCCCTTCGACCGCAACCCGGACGGCACCATCTACCAGCGCCCGTTCGGCGGCCACACCGCCAACTACGGCGAGAAGTCCGTCCAGCGCGCCTGCGCCGCCGCCGACCGCACCGGCCACGCGATGCTGCACACGCTGTACCAGCAGAACGTCAAGTCCCACACGCAGTTCTTCGTCGAGTGGATGGCGCAGGACCTGATCCGCGACGCGGAGGGCGACGTCGTCGGCGTCACCGCCATCGAGATGGAGACGGGCGACCTGCACATCCTCGAGGCCAAGGTGGTCCTGCTGGCCACCGGCGGCGCGGGCCGCATCTACGCGGCATCGACCAACGCCTTCATCAACACCGGCGACGGCCTGGGCATGGCCGCCCGCGCCGGCATCCCGCTGGAAGACATGGAGTTCTGGCAGTTCCACCCGACCGGCGTCGCCGGTGCCGGGGTGCTGCTGACCGAGGGCTGCCGCGGCGAGGGCGCCATCCTGCGCAACTCCGAAGGCGAGCGCTTCATGGAGCGCTACGCGCCGCACTACAAGGACCTGGCGCCGCGCGACTTCGTCTCGCGCTGCATGGACCAGGAGATCAAGGAAGGCCGCGGCTGCGGCCCGAACAAGGACTACATCCACCTCGACATGACCCACCTGGGCGTCGAGACGATCATGAAGCGCCTGCCCTCGGTGCTGGAGATCGGCCACAACTTCGCCAACGTCGACATCACGAAGGAGCCGATCCCGGTGGTGCCCACCATCCACTACCAGATGGGCGGCATCCCCACCAACATCCACGGCCAGGTCGTCGCGCCCAGGGACGGCAATCCGAACGCGGTGATCAACGGCCTGTACGCGGTGGGCGAATGCTCGTGCGTCAGCGTGCACGGCGCGAACCGCCTGGGCACCAACTCGCTGCTCGACCTGATCGTGTTCGGGCGCGCCGCGGGCAACCACATCGTGGCCGCCGACCTGAAGTCCAAGGCCAACAAGCCGCTGCCGGCCGACGCGGCCGACCGCACGCTGGCGCGCCTCGCGCGCCTCGAGAACAACGTCGGCGGCGAGTATGCGCAGACGGTGGCCAACGACATCCGTTCGGCGATGCAGGCGCACGCCGGCGTGTTCCGCACGCAGGCCCTCCTCGACGAAGGCGTGAGCAAGATCGCGGCGCTGCGCGAGCGCGTCGGCAACATCACGCTGGGCGACAAGTCCAAGGTCTTCAACACCGCGCGCATCGAGGCGCTGGAGGTGGAGAACCTGATCGAGGCCGCGCAGGCCACGATCGTCTCGGCCGCCGCGCGCAAGGAATGCCGCGGCGCGCACGTGGTGGTCGACTACGAGGAGCCGGCCGATTCGCCCAGGAACCCGCTCGGCCGCAACGACGTCGACTGGCTCAAGCACACGCTGTGGTTCAGCGAGAACAACCGCCTCGACTACAAGCCCGTCAAGCTCAAGCCGCTGACCACCGAATCGATCCCCCTGGCCGTGCGTTCGTTCTGACGCGACAAGGATTAAAGCCATGACCAAGCGCACTTTCCAGATCTACCGCTACGACCCGGACAAGGACGACAAGCCCTACATGCAGGCCCTCGAGATCGAGCTCGACGGGTCGGAACGCATGCTGCTGGACGCCCTGATCAAGCTGAAGTCGATCGACCCGACGATCTCGTACCGCCGCTCGTGCCGCGAAGGCGTGTGCGGTTCGGACGCGATGAACATCAACGGCAGGAACGGCCTGGCGTGCCTCACCAACATGCTGTCGCTGCCGCAGACGATCATCCTGAAGCCGCTGCCCGGCCTGCCGGTCATCCGCGACCTGATCGTCGACATGACGCAGTTCTTCCAGCAGTACAACTCGATCAAGCCGTACTTGGTCAACGACACGCCGCCGCCCGAGAAGGAACGCCTGCAGTCGCCCGAGGAACGCGACGAGCTCAACGGCCTGTACGAGTGCATCCTGTGCGCGTCGTGTTCCACGTCGTGCCCGAGCTTCTGGTGGAACCCGGACAAGTTCGTCGGCCCCGCCGGCCTGCTGCAGGCCTACCGCTTCATCGCGGACAGCCGCGACGAAGCCACGGGGGCGCGACTGGACAACCTCGAGGATCCGTACCGCCTGTTCCGCTGCCACACGATCATGAACTGCGTCGACGTCTGCCCCAAGGGCCTGAACCCGACGAAGGCGATCGGCAAGATCAAGGAAATGATGCTCCGGCGCGCGGTCTGAACCTCGTCCAGACATCACTCTCCAACCTAACCCGGCCAGTCTCCGCAAAATGGGCGTCATCGATCCGACCGAGCTCAACCGCCTGAAGTGGCGGTGCAAGCGCGGGCTGCTCGAGAACGACCTGTTCATCGAGCGCTTCTTCAACGAGCAGGGCAGCGGGCTGACCGTCCGCCACGTCGCGGGCCTGCAGCCGCTGATGGACCTGCCCGACAACGACCTGCTCGACCTGCTGCTCGCCCGCCGCGAACCCGACGGCGAGCTCGACACCCCCGAAGTCAACGAAGTATTGGCGCTGATGCGCCGTCCTGCTGCCAAAGTCCTCCAGAAAGGGAATTTCAAATGACCCCGTCCGACGTCAAAGCGACTCTGTCGTTCTCCGATGGCAGCCCCAGCATGGAGTTGCCGATCTACAAGGGCACCATCGGCCCGGAGGTGATCGACATCCGCAAGCTGTACGGCCAGACCGGCAAGTTCACGTACGACCCCGGCTTCCTGTCGACCGCTTCGTGCAACTCCGCGATCACCTACATCGACGGCGACAAGGGCGAGCTGCTGTACCGCGGCTACCCGATCGAGCAGCTCGCGGTGAACTGCGACTTCCTCGAGACCTGCTACCTGCTGCTGTACGGAGAGCTGCCCAACTCCGAACAGAAGGCGAAGTTCACCGACACCGTGATGCACCACACGATGGTCCACGAGCAGATGCACTTCTTCCTGCGCGGATTCCGCCGCGACGCGCATCCGATGGCGGTCCTCACGGGCCTGGTGGGCGCGCTGTCGGCCTTCTATCACGACTCCACCGACATCAACAACGCCGAGCACCGCGAGATCGCCGCGATCCGCCTGATCGCCAAGATGCCCACGCTGGTGGCGATGGCCTACAAGTACACGATCGGCCAGCCGTTCATCTACCCGAAGAACGACCTCAGCTACGCCGGCAACTTCATGCGCATGATGTTCGCCACGCCGTGCGAGGACTTCACCGTGAGCCCGGTCATCGAGCGCGCGCTGGACCGCATCTTCATCCTGCATGCCGACCACGAGCAGAACGCCTCCACGTCCACCGTGCGCCTGTGCGGCTCGTCGGGCACCAACCCGTTCGCCGCCATCGCCGCGGGCGTCGCGTGCCTGTGGGGCCCGGCCCACGGCGGCGCCAACGAGGCCGCGCTCAACATGCTGGAAGACATCCAGAAGATGGGCGGCGTCGAGAAGATCGGCGAGTTCATCGCGCAGGTCAAGGACAAGAGCTCCAACGTCAAGCTGATGGGCTTCGGCCACCGCGTCTACAAGAACTACGACCCGCGCGCCAAGCTGATGCGCGAGACCTGCCACGAAGTGCTCAACGAACTCGGCCTGCACAACGACCCGCTGTTCAAGCTGGCGATGGCGCTCGAGAAGATCGCGCTGGAAGACGACTACTTCGTCGCCCGCAAGCTCTACCCGAACGTCGACTTCTACTCGGGCATCGTGCAGCGCGCCATCGGCATCCCGACCAGCCTGTTCACCGCGAACTTCGCGCTGGCCCGCACGGTCGGCTGGATCGCGCAGCTCAACGAGATGATCTCCGACCCCGAGTACAAGATCGGCCGTCCGCGCCAGCTGTTCTCGGGCTCCGCGCCGCGCACCGTCAAGCCGATCGGCGAACGCTGAGACGCGGCGTCCCGCGACGCCTCTCCATGAAATGGCCGCTCGATGAGCGGCCCTTTTTTTGTTCGGAAATCATCGATGCAGACGCTCGACCTGCGGCGGAGCGGCTTGCGACAATCGTGCGCATCGTCCTCGCCGACCCGGGAGCTTCCATGCCTGTCCGCCGCCTCGCGCTCGCGCCCCTGCTGGCCCTGACCCTCGCGCCGGCGTTCGGGGCGCCCACCAGCCTGCCCGCGCCGTGGCTGCCGCTGGATCCCGGCGTGGCTCGATGCGAGAGCCACGAGGACGGCGCCTCGCTCCGCAACGAGGCCATCGGCTTCGACCTCTCGACGTCCAGCAGCGTCGCGACGCCAGGCTCGCTGCACAACGGCTTCACGAACAGCACGCACCCGATGAAGGGCGAGCCGTTTTCGGTGACGCTGCGCGACAAGACCCGCATCGGCGCCAGCGAGTTCCGCCGCAGCCCGGTCGAATGCGAACGCATCGCGGGGCGGCCGGACGCCGCTCGCGCCGCCGATCGACGCGACGGCGTCGCGCTGGTCGCCACGTTCGCGCACACCGGCTCGGGGCTGCGCGTGACGTGGCGCGCCGTGCTGCGCGACGGCGCCGACTACCTGCGCGAAGAGATGCGCTTCGAGTCGGACAAGGATCTCGACATCGCGCAGGTCGCCCTGCTCGACCTCGATCTCGACAAGGCCTGGACCGCCGGCACCGTCAGCGGCTCGCCGGTCGTCGCCGACGATCGCTTCTTCGGCTTCGAGCACCCGATGGCCGAGACGCGCATAGCCGGCACGCACGTGCTGCAGTTCGTGCGCCGCGTGCTGCCGCTGCGCGCGCACGTGCCGGTGGACTATTCGGCCGTGTTCGGCGTCGCGACGCCGGGCCAGTTGCGGCGCGGCTTCATGGCCTATCTCGAGAACGAGCGCGCGACGCCGTTCCGCACCTTCCTGCACTACAACTCCTGGTACGACATCGGCTACTTCACGCCCTACACCGAGCAGGAGGCCGTCGCCGTGATCGACACGTTCGGCCGCAAGCTCGTGAAGGAGCGCGGCGTGACGATGGACTCGTTCCTGTTCGACGACGGCTGGGACGACCACCAGCACCTGTGGCAGTTCAACCAGCACTTCCCGCACGGCTTCGCGCCCGTGCGCGCCGCTGCGGGGCGCATCGGCGCCGAGCCGGGCGTGTGGCTGTCGCCCTGGGGCGGCTACGGCCCGCCGCGCCAGGAGCGCCTGGCCGCCGCCAAGGCCGGCGGCTTCGAGGTGGACGACCAGGGCCTCGCGCTGTCCGGCCCGAAGTACTACGCGCTGTTCCACGACGCCACGCTGGGCCTGCTGAAGAACTACGGCATCAACCAGTTCAAGCTGGACGGCACCGGCAGCCCCGACAAGGTGACGCCCGGCAGCGAGTTCGACAGCGACTTCGCCGCCGCCATCGCGCTGATCGGCGACCTGCGCGCCGTCAAGCCCGACCTGTTCATCAACCTGACCACCGGCACCTGGCCGTCGCCGTTCTGGCTGCGCACCGCCGACTCGATCTGGCGCGGCGGCGAGGACCACGAGTTCGCCGGGGTCGGCAGCAACCGCCAGCGCTGGATCACCTACCGCGACGCCGATACGTATGGCGGTATCGTGCGGCTCGGCTCGCTGTATCCGCTGAATTCGCTGATGCTGCACGGCATCGTCTATGCGCGCAGCGCGCGCGGGCTCGACGTCGATCCCCAGGGCGACTTCGGTGCAGAGGTGCGCTCGTACTTCGCCAGCGGCACCGGGCTGCAGGAGATGTACATCTCGCCCGACCTGCTCACCGAGCGCAACTGGGACGACCTCGCCGCCGCCGCGAAGTGGGCGCGCGCGCATGCGGCGACGCTGCGCGACAGCCACTGGATCGGCGGCGATCCGGCGCGGCTGCAGGTGTACGGCTGGGCGTCGTGGAGCCCCGGGCAGGGGATCGTCACGCTGCGCAACCCGAGCGACCAGCCGCAGGATTTCGCGCTGGACATCGGTGCCGCGCTGGAGCTGCCCGCGCAGGAGGCGCGCACCTGGAACGCGGTGCCGGCGTACGCGAAGGCGACGGCGCCGCGCGCGCTCACCGCGGGCCGCGCCGCAACGATCCACCTGGCGCCGTTCGAGGTGCTCGTGTGGGAGTTGTCGCCGACACGCTGAATCGAGCACCCCAATGCGAAAGGCCGCTCGACGAGCGGCCTTTCTTCATGGACGGCTGGAGTATCGCGCGACGTTCAGCCCTTCTGGCGACGGCGCGCCGCGAGACCCACCAGCGTCAGGCCGGCGAGCAGCAGCCCCATCGAACCCGGTTCCGGCACGGCGGCCGCGACGCCGGCCACGCCGACATCGAAGCCGTACCAGTACTCGCTGGTCGGATTCGTCCACGAGATGCTCGTGTAGCTCCCCAGGAATTCGACCGTGCCGTTGCCCTCGGTACCCGACACGTCGTTGCCCGAGACCACCAGCGTCCCGCCGCCGTATTCGTTGCTGGATCCTCCGGCAACGAGCACCGGCTTGGCCCCGATGAAGTCGAATGACGCGGTGTTGTCGCCTGCGCCCAGGCTCCAGATCGCGATGACCGGGTCGACGACCGCCTGCGAGAACGTCAACGTCACGACGCTGTTGGAGCCCCCCGTCAACTGCAGGATGTTGTTGCTGGAAGAAGGCGCGTTGGCCACGATCGTGCCATCCGCAAATGTCGCTGACGGCCCCCAGCTCGGGTAGGCCGTCACAAGCGCGCTGCTCTCGCCGCCGAAGGTGACCGCGATGGGCCCGGAGCTGGTCGAGATCGAGCCGCCGGTCGCGCTCGACCAGGTATTCCAGTCGATCGTCGCCGCTTGGGTCAGGCCGGACGCGGCG
The DNA here is from genome assembly GCA_903845345.1 of uncultured beta proteobacterium. Taxonomy (GTDB): domain Bacteria; phylum Pseudomonadota; class Gammaproteobacteria; order Burkholderiales; family Burkholderiaceae_C; genus Scleromatobacter. The sequence continues at coordinate 4,272 of CAIMXF010000543.1, read as the reverse complement.
AGTGCCGCCGCGGCGAGTGCGAGTTTGAATGTCATGCTGCCTCCAGAAGGTTTCGGTTCTGACCGCAGCATGCGTCATACATTCGGACACAGACATCCCCGAAATGGGGCAACCCGATGGCTGAGCGTCGGCGCATCCCTAGTTCGAAAGTCCTGTCGAGCAAGCAACCGGTCGCTTGGCGAGCGCCTGTCGAGCGACCGCTAGTGGATCACGCCGCCGTCCATCGAGTGCAGGTCGCCCGGCACGGTGTCGTCCAGCGGCGCGAAGACCGAGTCGGGCACGGAGTCCGACTTCGGCGCGCGCTGCATCGCCCAGCTCTCGATCATCTCCACCACCTGGTCGATCAGCATCGGGCGCGCGATCAGGAAGCCCTGCACGCCGACGCAGCCGGCGCGACGCAGCAGCTCGTACTGCGCGGGCTCCTCGACGCCCTCGGCCACCGTGCTCATGCCGAGCGCGGACGCGAGGTCGACGATGCTGCGCACGATGGCGCGCGCGTCGTGCTGCGTGACCAGCTCTCGCACGAAGGCGCGATCGATCTTGAGCGTGTCGAACGGGAACTGGCGCAGGTAGGCGAGCGACGAATAACCGGTGCCGAAGTCGTCCAGAGCGACGCGGATGCCCATCTGGCGCAGCGTCTCTAGGTTGCGCAGCGCCTTCGGCGACGCGTCGATGAACAGCGACTCGGTGATCTCGATCTCGAGGCGCTGCGCCGGCAGGCCGCTGGCCGAGAGCGCCTTGCGCACCACGTTGACGAAGTCGTCGCGCACCACCTGGATCGGCGACACGTTGACCGCCACCATCAGCCCCGGCAGCTTGTGCACGCCGACGCGGCAGGCCTCGTTGAGCACCCACTCGCCGAGCTCGACGATCAGGCCCGTCTCCTCGGCCATCGGAATGAAGTTCATCGGCGGGATCAGGCCGAGATCGGTGTGCTGCCAGCGCAGCAGCGCCTCGCAGCCGCTGACGCGCCAATTCGCGGTCTCGACCTGCGGCTGCCAGTGCAGGCGCAGCTCGTTCCGCGCCACCGCGATGCGCAGGTCGCGCTCCATCGTCATGCGCAGGCGCAGGCGCTCGCCCATGTCGGTGCGGAACATCTCGGCGCGCGCGCGGCCGCCGGCCTTGGCGCTGCTCAACGCGAGGTCGGCATTCGCAAGCAACTCGTCGACGGACGTTCCGTGCGCGGGAATGGCGACCACGCCCACGCTCGCGCCGCTGTTGATCTGGCCGGCGTCGCTCGAGAAGCCGCGATTGAGTTCGGCGACGACCCGCTGGCCGAAGCGCAGGGCATCTTCCTCGCTGGCGATGTCGTCCAGCAGCACGGCGAACTCGTCGCCGCCGGCGCGCGCCACGACGTCGGAGGCCCGCGCCAGCTTGCGCAGCCGGCGCGCGGTCTCGCGCAGCACCACGTCGCCTGCCGCGTGGCCGAACATGTCGTTGACGCGCTTGAAGTGATCCATGTTGAGGCACAGCAGCGCGGCCGGTTTGCGCGATGCCGACTCGAGCTTCATCTGCAGCTTGTCGCGCAGCTGGGTGCGGTTGGCCAGGCCGGTGAGCGAATCCACCAGCGCCAGTTGCTGCATGCGCGCCTGCGCGTCGTGCTCCATCGTGATGTCGGTGATGACGCCGCGCCAGCCCTGGTCGACGCCGGCTTCGTCCACGAGCGGACGCGCGGTGATCGACCAGCGCCGCTGCGAGGCGCCGACGGCCACCGGGATGCCGCGCTGGCGGAACGCCTGGCCCGTCGCGAACGCCTGGCGCAGCTGCGCGACGGCGTCCCTGGCTTCGGCGTCGCCGGCCTGCTGCTCGAACCAGCCCAGCAGCGAGCGGCGACGCGCGCCGTCGTCCTCCAGGCGCATCAACGCGGTCAGCTTGGGCGTGATGCGCACGAGGCGGCCGGAGGCGTCGGTCTCCCACATGACGTCCGCCGATTGCGATTCGAAGTCCTTGAGCAGCAGCGCGACGAGCTGGCCCTGCCGCTCGGCCTCGCGCTCCGCGCGCAGCGCGCCGGCGGAGCGGCGCGCGCCGAGCATGACGGCCGCGACGACGACGACGGTGTAGCCCGCCATCAGCGCCGCCAGCAGCAGGGCGAGCGGGTCCTGGTATCGGGTGACGGCCACGCTCGTCGACACGCCGATGATCACCGTGTAGACGAGTGCGGCCGGCGCCAGCGGCGTCAGCACGAAGCCGCCACCGGCCACCATGCCCAGCATCACGCCGGCGATCAGGATCTGCGCGGACGGCGCGCCGTCCGGGAACACCGACCACGGCAGCGTCGCCCACAACGCGGCGAGCACGCCCGCGTGGATCGCGCTCTTGCGCACGACGCTCGGGCCGACGCGCGTCGGCGTTTTGCGGCGATGGCGCAGCCAGCCGGCCAGTCCCAGCGTGCACATCGCGCACACCAGGCTGCACCACGTCCAGCGCAGCCACGGCGCCACCGCCACGGGCAGCGTCGACGCCAGCAACAAGGCGCTGAGGATGTTGAACACCATCAGCCAGGGCGAGACGAAGGTCACCCATTGCACCAGCCGGGCGCGGATCTCGGCGGACTCGGTGTCGCGGCCCTGGTAGACCTGGACCAGGCGGCGCCAGGTCGCCCAGTCGGCCTGTGGCAGGGGGCTGGACGTCGGGGATGGCGCTGCGGGTTTGGAAGACGGCACGGACGGTTCTCGGGCAAGGCCAGCGCACAGGGGCGGGGATTCATTGGAGGTATCGGCCTCGTCGCGGCGAACTTGAACCCGGGGCAGCCCGGCCGGCCCGGCGTTTGGCCGCCCAGCGTGTCAGAGTGAGCACATGCTGCGGCGCGCCCGCCAACAGGGGCGTCGCGCGGCCGGCCACCCCGTCGGCGTCGAGCACCGGCACGCTGCGATGCACCTCCCACGCCGCGATGGCGATCGGCAGCACGACGAGGACGCCGATCGCCAGCACGACCTTCACGACCACGCGTCCCCTCGAGCGCGAGCGCGGCATCCGTTGTCCTGCGTCGACGCTCGACGTGGCGCGTGTCGGGCGATTCCTAGGGTCGCAGGTCGTCCAGCGCGGCGGGCTCGTCGCAGCGCTGCGCCAGTTCGTCGACGAGCACGCCGACGGCGCGGCGGTCGATGCGTTTCAGCGCCTCGGCACGCGCCGCGTCGTCCTCGGGCAGGAACGACGCGGCACCGAAGTCGCCGAGCAGCGCATGGGCGTCGTCGTCGACGAGGATGTTGTGCGCGTAGAAGTCGCCGTGCATCAGTCCCTGCGCATGCAGGTGCGCGAGCGCGTCGCGCGTGCCGAGCGCGATCGCGCGCGCCTGCGCGCCGGTGAAGCGCAGCCCGGGCGCGTAGACGTCGCGCGTGCAGCTCGCGAGGCTCGGCGGCCCCGCGAGGGATCGATAGCGCGGCGGGACCAGTCCCATCACCAGGCCTTGCGCGCCGTGCGGATGGCCGGCGAGGCGGCCCTCGACGCCGATCACGTGCGGGTGGACGTCGGCCGCGACGCACGCGGCCATCTCGCTGCCCGGCAGTCCGTCGCTGGTGACCGCGCCCTTGAACAGCTTCACCGCGACCGCGCGATCGTCGCCGCGCGCCGGGCGCCAGCGCGCGCAACGGATGTGGCCCGACGCGCCCTCGCCCAGCAACTCGCCGAGCTGCAGCTCGTCCCATGCGATGGGCGCGATCGGCGTCGCTGCCAGCGCGCGCGCCTCCTGGTCGACGTTGAACGGATTGCCCGTGAACGCGAGCCACGTCAGGCGCGGCAGCGCGAGCAGGTCGTCGGGCAAGGCGTCCTCGACGCCCGCGAATCGATTGGCCGACAGGCGGATCAGCTCCAGGCTCTCGCAACCGCCGATGCTCGCGGGCAACGCCGTCAACCGGTTGCCGGCCAGCGCCAGCTTGCGCAGGCCGCGGCACCCGCCCAGCGTCTCGGGCATCGCCTCGAGGCGGTTGTCGCTCAGGATCAGCCAGCGCAGCGTCGGCGACAGGGCCTCAGCCGGCACGTGGGCGATCGCGTTGGCCTTGAAGCCGACCAGGTCCAGCGCGGGACACGCACCGACCGAGGGCGGCAGCGTCTCGAAGCGGTTGTTCGAGCAGAACAGCGTGCGCAGCGCGTGCAGCCGCGGCAGGTCGCCGGGCAACGTGCGCAGGCGGTTGCCGGACAGGTCCAGCATCGTCAGCGTGTCGGCCAGGTCGAACAGCTCGCGCGGGAATTCATCGAGCTCGCAGTGGCGCAGGTCGACGTGGGTGGCGCCGGCGAGGCGGCCGGCGCGCAGGTCGGCGAGCGTGGTCAGGTTGG
>CAIMXF010000542.1 GCA_903845345.1 uncultured beta proteobacterium | reverse complement strand
GTCTTCGTCAGCAGCATCTCCTGGATCACGTCGGGCAAGGTCGCGGCGGTCGATTCGACGGCGCCCGACAGCGGATAGCAGCCCAGCGTCCGGAAGCGCACGCTCTTCATCATCGGCACCTCGCCGGCCTTGAGCGGCATGCGGTCGTCGTCGACCATGATCAGCGTGCCGTCGCGCTCGACCACCGGCCGCTCGGCCGCGAAGTACAGCGGCACGATGGGGATGTTCTCGAGCTGGATGTACTGCCAGATGTCCAGCTCGGTCCAGTTCGAGATCGGGAACACGCGGATCGACTCGCCCTTCTGCTTGCGGCCGTTGTACAGGCGCCAGAGCTCGGGCCGCTGGTTCTTCGGATCCCAGCGGTGCTGCGCCGAGCGGAACGAGAAGATGCGCTCCTTCGCACGCGACTTCTCCTCGTCGCGTCGCGCCCCGCCGAACGCGGCGTCGAAGTTGTACTTGTCGAGCGCCTGCTTCAGGCCTTGCGTCTTCCACATGTCGGTGTGGATCGCCGACCCGTGCGTGAACGGATTGATGCCCAGCTCCGCGGCCTCGGGGTTCTGATGGACGAGCAGATCCATGCCCGCTTCCTTGGCCATGCGCTCGCGCATCTCGTACATCGCGCGGAATTTCCACGTGGTGTCGACGTGCAGCAGCGGGAACGGCGGCGGCGACGGGAAGAAGGCCTTGCGGGCCAGGTGCAGCATGACCGCCGAATCCTTGCCGATCGAATAGAGCATGACGGGGTTGTCGGTCTCGGCGACGACCTCGCGCATGATATGGATGCTCTCGGCTTCCAGGCGCTGCAGGTGGGTGAGGTTCATGGGATCGTCCGTTGTCGACGCGAAGATGGAATGAGAGGGACGCTCGGTGGCGGGCGCTGGCGACGCCGCTCCGATGGAGAGAGTGGCGGACCCGGCAGCCGACGTGTCGACGACGGGGATCGCTGTCGTCGCCAGCGGTACGAGCCTGCCGATTTCGGGTTCAGGAGGGCTGCGCCGGGCCAACGGAATCGGGCACGGGACGACACGCAGCCGCGGCTGCGTTGCCGCCCACGCCGTCAGCATGTCCGCGCGACGCAATTCCACGCCGTGCAGCCACGCATCGACCTGACCCTGCGTCCGTGCCAGCAGCCGATCGAGGAAGTCCATGTAGGCGTCCTGCGCGCTCAGCGACGCCACCGGCAGCCAAGCGATCTGGCCGCGTGCGTCGACGGCCACGAGCAGGCCGCGCGAGCCTCCCGCTGTCGCCGCGACAGGCGCCGGCAGGCTTCCGCACCACCAGATGCGCGGCATCGCGGCGCGTGTCGTCTCGCGCCCGCGCGCCGCGCCTTGGTGTTCGGCGAGCCAAGCGGCCAACATGGGCGCGCGAGCCGCAGCGTCGCGCAGGGCAACCAGCGAAAGGCCCCATCGCACCAGGCACCGGGCCACGGCGCGTGCGTGCAATTTGACGCCGAACTGGCGCGCGACCCAGCGCTGGGCGGTGTCCGCCGACCACAGGCCGTATTCGAGGCCCACGGATTCCGGCGGCCAGGACAGTGCTGCGAGCGCCAGCTCGGACTCCTGGCGGGCGCTCAGAGCACGACCAACACCTTGCGGGCGACCCCGAGCGCCGACGTCCACCGCATTCCAGCCGCCCTGCGTGAATGCCCTGAATGCGCTGATGATCGTTGGGACGCTCAGCCCCGTCTCGCCCCGGATCTGGGTCAGACTGCGCCCGTCCACGCGCAGTTCCACCGCGCGTCGGCGCTGGGCATTGAGCTGGGAAACACGGCTGTTCGAGGCGGACACGACAGGAATCGAACCACTAAAACATTTAGTGGTTTGATTTTCGCACGATCGTCGACAATTCGTACATTCCTCATGCGGAAAACGTATTCATGAAACATACCGATCTCGACCTTGCCAGTTTGATGAACGACCTTATCCCGGTGATCCGCGACGCGGGTCGGGTCGTCATGGGTGTCTACCAGACCGACTTCGGCGTGGAGACCAAGGGTGACGAATCGCCCGTCACTGCGGCGGACCGTCTGGCCGAGGAGGTCATCCTCGCCGGCTTGCGTCGGCTGACTCCGCAGATACCGGTCATTGCAGAGGAGGCCGTTTCTGAAGGGCATGTCCCGGATGTGGGCGCATGCTTTTGGTTGGTCGATCCGGTCGATGGAACCAAGGAGTTCATCAGCCGCAACGGCGAATTCACGGTCAACATCGCGCTCGTCGGCGACGGGCGCCCGGTGCTGGGTCTCGTGCTGGCGCCGGCGCTGGATCAACTGTTCTACGGTGCGGAAGGCGCCGGGGCATGGATGGCAGACGCCCGCGGGACGCGCGCGATCCGCGTCCGCGCCGTACCGCCCGAGGGTCTGACGGTCGTCGGCAGCCGTCGGCACGGCGACGATGCCGCTGAAAGCGCGCTTCTCGCTGGGCGTCTCGTCGCCGAACGTCGTTCCGTCGGTTCGTCCCTCAAACTCTGCCTGGTCGCCGAGGGCGGGGCGGATGTCTACCCGCGCTTCGGCCGGACGATGGAATGGGACATCGCCGCCGGCGATGCCGTGCTGCGCGCCGCCGGCGGGGTCGTCAAGACCGTGGACGGCAAGGTCTTCGGATACGGCAAGCCGGGCTTCGAAAACCCGCACTTCGTCGCTTGGGGCGAAGCGCACTGATCGGCACCATTCGTGTCTGCTATTTCAGGAAGCCTTCGTCGATCCGGTCCAGAGCCAGCTGTGTGCTGTTTCGCCACGCGCTGATGGGAATCAATCGGCGACTGACGAGCGAACTGAGCCAAAGCGCAGTGCCGTAGCGACGCATGGCGAAGCGGAATCGGCCATAACGGCTGGCTTGACGCAGCGCGAACGCCTGAAGTGGGGATATCTCGAGGTGCGGCAGCCCGCTGGCCGCGTAGCCGGCCTTGACCAGGCGATCACCGAGCCTGCTCTCCATCTGCCGGATCTCGAGTTCGCTGGCATCGTCCCGCCAGGAGCGCGAGGCGCGTTTCGACGGACGACGATAGGTCGTGTCCTTCTCGATCTCCATCATCGCGGCGTCGTATTCGACGCCCAGGAAGGCCGTGATGCGCCGGAGTACGCCTTCGGGCTCGGTCGTCAGGTCTTCGAACTCGACCTCGAGCCGACGGTCGGCAGGCACCTGCTGGCAGACCCGTTGCCACGCGTCCTCGGACATATTCCACGTCTCGATCCCCGCCCACGCATTGCCGCTCCAGCCCATCTCGACACACGAACGCGCAATGTCACGTGGATCGCGATTCAAGTGGATGAACCTTGCTGAAGGCCACAGTCGCAGCAACTCGTCGAAATGGTTGTGCACCGTTGCGCCAATGATGGGGCGGCCGTCCGACAGCTGGCATTGATCGAGCAAGTCTCGAGCAAGATCCGGGAACGGAAGATCCGTGTTGGCGCGAAAGCCGGTGGCTCGAAAATCGCGGCGACGCGAGAGCTGCTCCGCGTAGGCGCCAACCTCGGGCCACTGCTCGCGACCAGCAATCGCGTCGGCGACGTACTCGAACTCGTCGCAGCGGCAGATCTGCGGGTGATGCCCGAGCAGCAGGCGCAGAAGGGTGGTTCCCGAGCGGACGGCGCCGACCAGGAAGAACGGAGAGGGATTCGGACGGATCATTAGTCTTGCCGGGAACTCGGGCACGGCCCATCAGGGCGGGTGACGCGCAAATGATAGCCAACGCGGCGCCTGCCGGCATACTGGGTGAGGCATGGACGAACAAAGATTGGTGATGCGCAGCAATCCGCAGGCCTGCTTTGCGGCGTGATCGCCGTCGGCCGGATTCACCGGCCCGACACGACGGTCCGGCCGCGACGCGGTACCCCTGCCAGCGCCGCAACACCCTCCGGCGTCAGCCGCGCGGAGGCCGGTTCGGGCACCGCGTACATCGTCCCGACGAAGGAGCCGTTGGGGTTGTGATACCCGTAGTCGTAGGAATACGAGGCGCTGCGGGTCTCCCAGTCGAAGCTGAAGCGCTCGAAGCTGGCGAAATCCTGCGCTGTGCCGCTGGCGAGACCGCCCAGGAGGCTCACGCCTCCGTAGAGGGCTTCGACGTCGCTCGAGAGACTGCCCAGGGTCACCGAGAAATCGGTGATGTCGCCGTACCGGTCTTCGATGAGATAGTAACCATCGGCACTGCTCGGCGCATCGAAGCTCAGCGTGGCCGAGCGATAGCCGTCGCGGGGGCACGCCGGCTGGTCGAACGGGGGAAGCACCCGTCCGTGCCCCCGAGCGAATAGCTGCCTTGCAGCCCGACGGTGTATTGGAAATGCTCGGCGTGGGCCGCCGTTGCAGCCATGGCCAGCGCGGCTGCTGCCATCAGTCGATGTTGTCTCATGTCATTCGTCTCGGGTCGTCGCGCTCCCACCGTGCGCCCGGTACCAATGAATTGTGAGGTGCGGCGGATACCCTAACAAGCATGAGGTACGCCGCTCGATAGGAAGCGTTAGATCGCTTGCTTGTCGACGAGTAGTCCTGCAACTCGTCCGTGGCGACGAACGCTCTGAATTTGGCTCGGACACCGTCGCGTCGCTCAGGCCGCGCTCGCCGGCCCGCCCTCGAACGACGCGCTGAGCCTTCGGCGCGCGGCATCCTCGTCCACGCCCACCGCCGTCGCCCATTCCTTCATCTGGTCCTCCCCGATGCGCCCGACGTTGAAGTAACTCGCCCGCGGATGCGCCAGGTAGAACCCCGACACGCTCGCCGCCGGCGTCATCGCCAGGCTCTCGGTGAGCGCCATGCCGATCTCCTCGGCCTGCAGCGCGCGGAACATGTCGCGCTTGACGCCGTGCTCCGGGCACGCCGGATAGCCCGGTGCCGGGCGGATGCCCTGGTACTTCTCGGCGATCATGTCGTCGACGGACATCTTCTCGTCCGGCGCGTAGCCCCACAGCTCGGTGCGCACGCGCTGGTGCAGGCGTTCGGCGAAGGCCTCGGCGAGGCGGTCGGCGATGGCCTTGAGCATGATGGACGAGTAGTCGTCGTGCGCGGCCTCGAAGTCGGCCTCGCGCTTCTCGACGCCCAGGCCTGCGGTGACCGCGAACATCCCGATCCAGTCCGGCTTCGTGCCCTTCGGAGCGATGTAGTCGGCGAGCGAGCGGTTCGGGCGCCGCACCTCGATGCCGTTCGCGTCCGGGATCACGGGACGCTCGGTCTGCATGCGCAGCGGCGACCACTTCAGCAGCACCTCGCTGCGCGACTCGTCGGTGTAGATCTCGATGGTGTCGTCGTCGACCGTGTTCGCGGGCCAGAAGCCCATCACGCCGTTGGCCGTGAGCCAGCGGCCCTCGACGACGCGCTTGAGCATCGCCTGGCCGTCCGCCAACACCTTGGTGGCGGCTTCGCCCACGACCTCGTCGGTGAGGATCTTCGGGTACGGCCCGGCCAGGTCCCAGGTCTGGAAGAACGGGCCCCAGTCGATGCAGGCGGCGATCTCGGCGAGGTCGTAGTGCTTGAAGACACGGCGGCCGATGAACTTGGGCGCGGGCGGCGTGTAGGTCGCCCAGTCGAGCGGCGTCTTGTTGGCGCGTGCTGCCGCCAGCGTGACGAGCGGCACCTGCTTGCGGTTGGCGTGCTGCTCGCGCACGCGGGCGTAGTCGGCCACGAGCTCCTTGCGGAACGCCGGGCCGCGGTCGTCGGACAGCAGGTCCGAGCACACGCCCACCGCGCGCGACGCGTCGGGCACGTAGATCACCGGGCCGTCGTAGTGCGGCGCGATCTTGACGGCGGTGTGCACGCGGCTGGTCGTCGCGCCGCCGATCAGCAGCGGGATCTTCAGCGCGCGGAAGTCGGGGTCGCGCTGCAGCTCGGAGGCGACGTACTGCATCTCCTCGAGGCTGGGCGTGATCAGGCCGGACAGCCCGATGATGTCGGCGCCTTCCACCCTGGCGCGGTCGAGGATGTCCTTGCAGGACACCATCACGCCCATGTTGACGACCTCGAAGTTGTTGCACTGGAGCACGACGGTCACGATGTTCTTGCCGATGTCGTGCACGTCGCCCTTGACGGTGGCGATGACGATCTTGCCCTTGGAGCGCACGTCGTCGCCGGCGGCCTCCATGCGCAGCTTCTCTTCCTCGATGTAGGGCACCAGGTGCGCGACGGCGGACTTCATCACGCGAGCCGACTTCACCACCTGCGGCAGGAACATCTTGCCCGCGCCGAACAGGTCGCCGACGACGTTCATGCCCGCCATCAGCGGGCCTTCGATGACGTGCAGCGGCCGGCCGCCCCTGGCGAGGATGGCCTGGTAGGCCTCTTCGGTGTCCTCGGCGATGAAGTCGGTGATGCCCTGCACCAGCGCGTGCGACAGCCGCTCCTCGACCGTGCCGGCGCGCCATGCGAGTCGCGCCGAATCGTCGCGCACCGCGCCCTTGACGGCCTCGGCGGCGTCCAGCAGGCGCTCGGTGGGGGTCTTGGCCGCGTCGCTCGCGCTTTCGCTGCCGGTCAGCTTCGGCTTGCGGTTGAGGACCACGTCCTCCACCAGTTCGCGCAGCGCCGGGTCGAGGTTGTCGTACACGCCGACCATGCCGGCGTTGACGATGCCCATGTCCATGCCGGCCTGGATCGCGTGGTACAGGAACACGGTGTGGATCGCCTCGCGCACCGGCTCGTTGCCGCGGAACGAGAAGCTCACGTTCGACACGCCGCCCGACACCTTCGCGCCCGGCAGGTTCTGCTTGATCCAGCGCGTGGCGTTGATGAAGTCGACGGCGTAGTTGTCGTGCTCCTCGATGCCCGTCGCGATCGCGAAGATGTTCGGGTCGAAGATGATGTCCTCGGCCGGGAAGCCGACCTCGTCGACCAGGATGCGGTACGCGCGCTCGCAGATCTCGATCTTGCGTTCGAAGGTGTCGGCCTGCCCCTTCTCGTCGAAGGCCATCACGACCGCGGCCGCGCCGTAGCGGCGCACCAGCCGGGCCTGGCGGCGGAACTCGTCCTCGCCTTCCTTCATCGAGATCGAGTTGACGATGCCCTTGCCCTGCAGGCACTTCAGGCCGGCCTCGATCACGCTCCACTTCGATGAATCGACCATCACCGGCACGCGGGCGATCTCGGGCTCGCTGGCGACCAGGTTCAGGAAGCGCACCATCGCCCCCTGGCTGTCGAGCATGGCCTCGTCCATGTTGACGTCGATCACCTGCGCGCCGTTCTCGACCTGCTGGCGGGCGACGGCCAGCGCCTTCTCGAACTCGCCGGCCAGGATCATGCGGGCGAACGCCTTCGAGCCGGTGACGTTGGTGCGCTCGCCGATGTTGACGAACAGGTGCCCGGCGTCGAGCGTCACGGGCTCGAGCCCGGACAGCTTCATGGGTGGGGGATTCTTGACGCGAGCGTCGATGGGCGCGTTTTCAGCAGGGGACATGTCCCAAATTGTAGGTGCCCGCACTCAAGGCGAGCCTTCGCATGGCCGATATTCCGGTTCTGACACACTCCCAGCCACGCATCCGTTCCCATGAAGGTCGTTCCCCTGTCCTCCGAAGGTCTGCGCATTGGCCGCCCGCTGCCGTTCTCGGTGCGGGACCGGACGGGCGGGGTGCTGCTCGCCCGGGGTTCCATGATCCAGACGGAAAAGCAGCTCCAGCTGCTGCAGTCGCGTCCGATCTTCATCGACCAGGCGGAGTCCGAGTCGGTCCAGCGCGCCTACGCCGGGCAGCTCGACCAGATGTTCCGCCAGGACGTCGCCCTCGGCCGCATCGCCAGCGCGCGGCCCGACTACGACAGCCTGACCCTCCAGGGTGCAGCGAAGGCCGTCGAACGTCCGCTCGACTGGCCCAACCTGCAGATGCGCCTGCGCATGCTGCTCGTCAACGCCGACGGCGCCGACTGGGTGCCGCGCCTGCGGGCGCTGCGCGACGACGTGCTGGCCCTGGTCGAGCGCAGTCCCGACCGGGCCCTGATGCGCCTGATGTTCGACGCCAGCAACGAGTTCCAGGACTACAGCGCCAACCACAGCCTGTTCGTCTGCGTGCTCACGTCGATGGCCTGCGCGCAGCTGCCCGGCTGGCAGGCCGAATGGGACGACTCGCTGACGCTGGCGGCGCTCACGATGAACCTCAGCTTCACGCAGATGCAGGACGAGCTGGCGCGCCAGTCCGGCCCCTTGAGCGAGACGCAGAAGGGCACGCTGCGCGACCATCCGCAGCGCGCCGCCGATCGCCTCGCCGAGATCGGCGTGGACGATCCGATGTGGCTGCACGCCGTGCTTCACCATCACAACGCGCCGTCGGGCCCGATGGCCGGCCGCACGGCCGAGGAAACGATCGCACGGCTGATCCGCCGCGCCGACCGCTACGCCGCCCGCCTGAGCCCGCGCAAGAGCCGGCCGGCGTCGTCGGCCACGGCGGCCGCCCAGGTCGCGCTGCTCGACGAAGGCGGCCACACCGACGAGGCCGGCCAGGCGCTGATCCGCACGCTGGGCCTCTACCCGCCGGGCGTGTGGGTGAAGCTGCAGTGCGGCGAGATCGCGATGGTGCTGCGCCGCACCGCCATCGCCAAGGCCCCCATCGTCGCGAGCCTGGTGAGCCGCTCCGGCATGCCGCTGGCGGTGCCCGCGCTGCGCAACACCAGGCTGCCCGATTTCGCCGTCACCGGCGCGGTGCCGCCGGCGCAGGTGAAGGTCAGGCCGAATCTGGATGCGCTGGAGAAGATGGCCTGAGTCAGGCCCTTTTCGCAGACAAGCGCGTCTTGACGGCCCGCATGAAGGGCCGCTCCACCAGCACGTGGACCACGACGCCCGCCACGACGGCCACCAGCACGTCCGCGCCGATGAGGGCCGCGATCCCGGCGGGATGGCCGTCGGTCTCGCCCAGTCGCGCCGCGAGCGGCTTGGTCAGGCCGAACGATGCCCAGTGGAACAGGTAGATCGCGTAGGACGCGGCGCCCAGCAGTTCCGTCCGCGGCAGGCGCCAGCCGCGCAGCGCGAGGGTCGCCGACCAGACGATGAGCGCGGCCGGCAGTCCTTGGCAGAGCCCGCGCGGCCAGAAAGCGTGGCCGGCCGCGAGGCCGGCGAAGCCGGCGAGTGCCAGCAGGAAGAAGATCCAGCGCGGCCAGGCCGGCGCAGCGTGGCGGCGCATCCACCCGGCGAGCATCACGCCGAAGCCGAACTCCAGCAGGATGTTGCTGGTATAGAAGTGCAGCAGCAGCGCCGCGGAATCATCGGCGGCTCCCTGCCAGGCGAAGGGTTCGTCGGGCACGGTGAAATCCGCGCCGGGCAGCGCGAATCCGGTCGCCGCGAGCGCCGCCAGCACGCCGAGCAGCAGCCACGGACGACGCAGCGGCACGAGCAGCGACAGTGCCACCAGGGCGTAGAAGAACATCTCGTAGTTCAACGTCCAGCCCGGCGTGAGGAGCGGGAAGATCCGGTGTGCCTCGGCGACGCTGGCGTGGGGCACGAAGAAGAAGTCCTTCAGCAAGGGCGTGCCGAAGTGACCCTGCGCCAGTTCGCGCCGTGCCGTCCAGAGCGACGCCAGCCAATACAGCGGCACGATGCGCAGCAGGCGCTTGCCGACGAAAGCGCGCGTTTCGCGCCCGCGCTCGCCCGGCCCGGCAGTCGCGGCCGCGGTCGGCGCGCCCAGGCGTGTCGTCCAGGCCATCACGAAGCCGCTGATGACGAAGAAGATGTCGACGCCAGCCTCGCCCAGATCCAGCCACGGCGAGGCGCCGGACGTCACCTGGCTCGCATGCTTGACGACGACCATCATCGCGGCGACCGCGCGCAGCGCCTGCAGGCCGACCAGGTGCGACGCCTCGCGTGGCGGCGCGACGAGGGAGGCCGCCGCGCTCGACGGGCCGTGCGTCACCCGCGCGCGCTCGTTCAGGCCGCCAGCAGCGGCGAGAACAGCGGATCGCGCACGCTGCGCGGCCGGTATGCGCTCACGCGGCGGGCGATCGCGGCAATGTGGTCGGGCGTCGTGCCGCAACAGCCGCCGGCGATGTTGAGGAAGCCGGCCTTGGCGAATTCCTCGATCAGCGCGCCGGTGACTTCGGGCGTCTCGTCGAATCCGGTGTCGCTCATCGGGTTGGGCAGGCCGGCGTTCGGATAGCAGCTGACGTAGGTGTCGCTCGCGACCTTGGCCAGCTCCTCGATGTACGGCCGCATCAGCGCCGCGCCGAGCGCGCAGTTCAGGCCGATGGCCACGGGACGCGCGTGGCGCACCGAGTGCCAGAACGCGGTGACGGTCTGGCCCGACAGGATGCGGCCCGACGCGTCGGTGACGGTGCCGGAGACGATCACCGGCAGCCGCACGCCGGTCTCGTCCATCAGCTCGTCGAGCGCGAAGATCGCGGCCTTGGCGTTGAGCGTGTCGAAGATCGTCTCGACCAGGAACAGGTCGGCGCCGCCTTCGATCAGCCCTTCGGCCTGCTCGCGGTACGCGGCCTTGAGCTCGTCGAAGCTGGTGTTGCGCGCGCCGGGATCGTTGACGTCCGGGCTGATGCTGGCGGTGCGCGGGGTCGGGCCCAGCGCGCCGGCGACGAAGCGCGGCTTGTCGGGCGTCTCGTACTGGTCGGCGACCTCGCGGGCCAGGCGCGCGGCGGCGACGTTCATCTCGCGGGCGAGGTGGCCGAGGCCGTAGTCGTCCTGCGCGACCGAGGTGGCGCCGAAGGTGTTGGTCTCGATGATGTCGGCGCCGGCGGCCAGGTACTGCGAATGGATCTCGCGCAGCACCTCGGGCTTGACGAGCTGCAGCATCTCGTTGTTGCCCTTGATGTCCTTCGGGTGATCCTTGAAGCGCTCGCCGCGGTAGTCGGCCTCCTGCAGCTTGTAGCGCTGGATCATCGTGCCCATCGCGCCGTCGATGATGACGATGCGCTGCCTGAGCAGCTCGGGCAGGCGGGCGCCGCGGGTGTACGCGAGGGAGGGCTTGGGCATCCGCAAATTATTGCAGGATGTCGATGACCGTGTCGGGCCCGTCGGG
>CAIMXF010000541.1 GCA_903845345.1 uncultured beta proteobacterium | reverse complement strand
GGTCCGGGCCTGGGCGTGCGCATCCTCGGCGAGGTGAAGAAGGAGTACGCCGACCTGCTGCGCCGTGCCGACGCGATCTTCATCGAGGAACTGCGCAACTGGAGGGATGGCGCGACCGGCAAGAACTGGTACGAGCTGACCAGCCAGGCCTTCACGGTGTTCCTGCCGGTCAAGAGCGTGGGCGTGATGGGCGACGGCCGCACCTACGACTACGTCGTCGCGCTGCGCGCCGTGCAGACCAGCGACTTCATGACCGCCGACTGGGCCGAGCTGCCCTACGGGCTGCTGAAGAAGGTGTCGGGCCGCATCATCAACGAGGTGCGCGGCATCAACCGGGTGACGTACGACGTGTCGAGCAAGCCGCCCGCGACGATCGAGTGGGAGTGAGACGCTAGAACAGGCTGCCCTGCGCCGGCGGTGGCGGCGGGGGCGGCACGGGTTGCGGCGGCTTCGGCGGCAGGATCTCGTCCCTGGCGGGCGGATCGGACGCCATGCGCGGCGCGCGAGCCAGCGGCGCGGGTTCGGCGAGCAGCTTGCCTGGCCATGGCTTGAAGAACAGCGGCGCGTCACGGAGCTCGCAGGTCAGCCACGGCAGGTAGTCCCGCGGGTCGAGGATCACGACCATGCGCTTCTCGTCTCCCGGTTTGTGCATGCGCCGGTACAGCGGATGCGCGTCCGCGTTCACCGTGATCATCGTGAACGTGAACAGCTCGCCGCCTTTCGGATGGCGCCAGCGGCGATAGAGGCCGGCGATGCCCATCGGCACGTCGCCGTCCTGCGAGAGGCGCCAGCGCACTGCCTGGCCGCTCTCGTAGCAGGGTTCGAAGACGGCTTCCGCCGGAATGATGCAGCGCTGCCCCGCGGCCCAGGGTTGCCTGAAGCTGGGCAGGGTGGCGATGGTCTCGCTGCGTGCGTTGTAGGTGCGGCGCCCGAAGCTCACCTCCGTCGCGAAGCCGGGCAGCAGCCCGAACATGCCGTCCTCGGCCACCAGCGCCGGCTTGCCGCCTTCCTGGCCTTCGATCGGCAGGCGGATGAACGGCGCCATGTCGGTCGGGAAGACGTCGTTCGGCTCGGCGTCCTTCTCGCGCTCGACCCCGAAGAACGTCAGCAGGCGATCGAGGCGGGTGACCGGGCGATAGTTGGAGCACATCGCGGCGTGCCGGGCGGGCCTCAGGCCGCCAGTGCAGCCTCGATCGCCGTCAACAGGCGCGGATCGTCGGCCGTGATGTCCGGCGCGAAGCGCGCGATGACCTTCCCGTCGCGCCCGACCAGGAACTTCTCGAAGTTCCACAACACGTCGGTCGGGTCGTCGCGCGAGATGCCGTAGCCCTTGAGCTTCTCGCGGAACGGGCCGTCGCCCAGCGCGGCCGGCTGCGCGGCGGTGAGCGCGTCGTACAGCGCGTGCCGGCCGGCGCCCAGCACCGAGATCTTCGAGAACAGCGGGAACTTCACGTCGTAGGTGAGCGCGCAGAAGTCCTTGATCTCGGCGTCGGTGCCGGGCTCCTGCGCGCCGAAGTCGTTGGCCGGGAATCCGAGCACCTCCAGGCCCTGGGCGCGCTTGTCCTCGTACAGCTTCTCGAGGCCGGCGTACTGCGGCGTCAGGCCGCATTTGGAGGCGACGTTGACGACCAGCAGCACCTTGCCGGCGTAGTCGCCCAGCGAGCTGGGGACGCCGTCGATGCGGTTGACGGGGATGTTCTGGAGCGCAGTGGTCATGGGGATGGGGCAGTGAAGTGGAGTTCGACGCACATCGTAAGCAACCCGGCGCGACGATGCCGCGCGACGGGCTTGTCGCGGTGCAACGATAATGCACGTTCCGTTTTCCTTCGCCCATTGCCATGAGAGCCATGCTGACCTTCGGATCCTTGCTGATCGTGCTGGCCGTCATCGCCGTGTCGGTGCGCAACCAGCTGCGGGCGAGCCAGGGCCTGATGCCGTCGGCCGCGGCTTCAGCGGCGTCCGGGCCTTTCACCGGCACGCCGCGCAACCAGGTGTCGCAGTACCAGAAGGCGGTCGAGCAGGCCATGAAGGCCGACGCGCAACACACCGCCGACCAGGCGGCGAGCGCGGCCGACGACGGCGCCCGTTGAAGGCGCCGACCGCCTTGGACCAGCCCTTGTCTTCGCTTGCGGACGCGTCGCCCGCCTTCAGTCCCGCCGAGGAGCACGCGATGCGCCAGGCACTCGACCAGGCGCAGAACGCGTGGCTGGTGGGCGAGGTGCCGGTGGGCGCGGTGATCCTCAAGGACGACGCCGATGGCGTGCCGCAGGTCGTGGCCACCGGCTACAACCGGCCGATCACCACCACCGACCCCACCGCGCACGCCGAGCTGGTGGCGCTGCGCCACGCGGCGCAGCTGCTCGACAACTACCGGCTGCCCGACTGCACGATCGTCGTCACGCTGGAGCCGTGCGCGATGTGCGCGATGGCGCTGATCCATGCGCGCTTCAAGCGCGTGGTGTTCGGCGCGCGCGACCCCAAGACGGGCGCCGCGGGCTCCGTCACCGACCTGTTCGCGCTGCCGCAGCTCAATCACCAGACCCAGGTCGTCGGCGGTTGCCTCGAGGACGAGTGCGGCACCTTGCTGCGCGACTTCTTCGCCGAGCGCCGCGCCGCCCACAAGGCGCGCCAGGCGGCGCTGCGCGCGCCGGCCGGGCACGAATCCATTCCCGTGGCCGACGTCACCGTCGACGACGCGATCCCGGTCGGCGTCGCCACCGAGATCGATCCTTCCCTGCCAGTTTCCCCGGACGCCCCATGACCTCGCTGATCCTGTACACCCCCGCCGGCGTGCTCGCCAGGAGCGCGCCGCTGAAGCTCGCCGCCAGGCGCCTGAAGAAGCTCGGCTTCGACGTGGCGATCGACGAGGCCGCGCTCGCGAAGCACCAGCGCTTCGCCGGCGAGGACGACGTGCGCCTCGAGGCGATCCACCGCGTCGCGCGCGCGCGGCCGGGCGTCGCGCTCGCCACGCGCGGCGGCTACGGCCTCACGCGGCTGCTCGATCGCATCGACTGGTCGCTGCTGGCCGCCAGCGTCGAGGCCGGCACGCGCTGGGTCGGCTACAGCGACCTGACCGCGCTGCAGATGGGCCTGCTGGCGCACGAGAAGGCGCCCACGTGGTGGGGCCCGCTCGCCTGCGACGACTTCGGGCGCGAGGAGCTCGACGAAGTCACGCCCGAGTGCTTCGCCGAGGCCATGACCGGCGCGCTGGAGGCCGTGGGCTTCCGCACGGAGGCCGGCTTCGACGGCCTGGACACGCGCGGCCTGATGTGGGGCGGCAACCTCGCGATGCTGTGCTCGCTGCTTGGCACGCCGCACTGGCCCAGGGTCAAGGGCGGCGTGCTGATGCTGGAGGACGTGGGCGAGCATCCGTACCGCGTCGAGCGCATGCTGCTGCAACTGCACCAGGCCGGGGTGCTGGCGTCGCAGAAGGCGATCCTTCTTGGCGCGTTCAGCGACTGGAAGAAGTCGCCGCTGGACCGCGGCTTCACGCTCAAGAGCGTGGTGGCGCACCTGCGCAAGCTCGTCGACGTGCCCATCCTCACCGGCTTCCCGTTCGGCCACGTGCCGACCAAGGTGACGGTGCCGTTCGGCCTCAAGGGCCACCTGGCGGTGCAGGGGCGCGACGCGTTCCTGGGCTGGGACGAGGACCACGCGCACCACCACCACGATCATGACGGCCACGACCATGGCCACGAGCACCACGGCCATTGACCCGCATGTCCAGACAGGCTTGCCTGACCGCAAGATCGGGCCCGGCCCTTGCTTGTTGCGCCGCAGCAGGGCTGGAAACCCCTAGGGTTGGCCCGGTGGGCTGCCTCTAAAATGGGCACGCACGCCTCGCGCGGCCCCGGGCACAACCCGACGGCTGGCGGAGGCGGTTTTGTTTTGTTGGCGAGCCGACGGGGTCATCTCCCGGGCGAGGCTCGCGACTCGAGTTCTGGAGATCCGCATGGGCGGTGTGTTTGGTCGTTGGTGCGGTGCCGGCTGGCTGCTGCTGGCTGGGCTGCTGGTGTCGCTGGCCGGTTGTGACAACAGCCCCTGGGAAAGCGGCGCGGCCAGCCAGAACACGATCTTCAGCGCGATGCAGGAGGGCTCGCCGCGCCACATGGACTCGGTCGCTTCGTACTGGTCCAACGACACCACCTTCACGTACCAGATCTACGAGCCGCCGTACGGGTACCACTACCTGAAGCGTCCGTACACGCTGATCGGCAAGGCCGCCGAGGACGTCGCCAAGCCGCGCTTCCTCGACAAGGACGGCAAGCCGCTGCCCGACGACGCGCCGAGCGACCAGGTCGCCGAGAGCGTCTACGACGTCCACATCAAGCACGGCATCCTGTTCCAGCC
>CAIMXF010000540.1 GCA_903845345.1 uncultured beta proteobacterium | reverse complement strand
GCGGCTGCCGGGACGCTTACGCGGCTTCCTGGTGGCGGCCGGCCATCAGGATGGAGGCGTGCAGGCGCGAGACGGTCTCGTTCGCGGCGGTCTTGCCGTGGCTGGTGATCAGGCTCCACACCAGGTCGTCGTCCATGCGGAACCGGCACAGCAGCGTGTTGCCGGAAGCGATCTTCATCATCTGCGCCGGGGTCAGCGACGAGATCATGTTGGCGGTCTCTTCCGAGATGCCCAGGCGGAACAGCGCCTGTTCGCGATCCGAGCGGATCAGGCTTTGCGCCAGCATCATGTACGACAGGTTGGCTTCGCGGATCTCGGCGAGGATTTGGGTGGTTTCCATGATGCTTGTCCTTTGATCTGGTGGAGGAAGAAACGGTGTCAACGTGAGATGGACTTTAAAGCCGGGAACTGGGTGGGAACATAAGTCCACTTCCGCGACTTGAGTCGTCCTGGCGCCGTACCGCCTGTAAGGCAAATTCCTACAACACCCACTCGACAGCACCGTGGCCGGTGCTTCCCCGAGGCCTTGCAATGCAGGCATGCGGGATGGATTTCCGCGGATCGCGGCAGTCAGGGGTGTCCGATGGGCGGCGCTGCCGGCTCGTCCCGAGCCTGCAGCGGCGCCATCCCGGCGCCTGCGCATGCGTGGCGCACGCTGGCGCCGCTCGCGCGGGGACCGCTGGCCCGACCGGGCCGGCGGTTCAGTCCCAGACGATCGAGTACTTGGCGATCGCCGCGACGATGTCGGGCATGGCGAAGTTCTGCGCCACCGTGAACACGCCCATGCGGCCGCGCGATTCGCGCAGGCGGCAGAAGTTCTCGACGACGAAGTAGTACGGCCGGTCGAGGTAGTCGTCGAACAGGAGGGTGGTGCCCACGCGGGCGCACACCAGGCTGTAGAGGAAGGTGGCGACGCGGAAGCGCCCGTCGACCAGGATGGTGTCGGGCACGTGGTTGCCGGCGCGCGCGGTCTGCCACGGCGTGACGCTGTACGTCCAGAAGTCGCCGATCCTGTCCTTCGTCTTCGGGAAGCTCCAGTCGCCGACCTCGCCGAGGTCGCAGTGGTGCATCAGCAGCCTCGCGTCGGCGTTCCGGATCGACGCGCAGACCTTGTCCGACCACGCCTTGTCCGACTCGATGGACAGCACCAGCGGCACCTTGGCCACGTCGCATGCGTACACGGTGCTGCCTCCCGAGCCGTACTCGAGGTAGCACTTGCTGGCGGCCAGCGTCTCCTGGAAGCAGCGCAGGCCTTCGGGATCCATGTGCGGCGTCGGGCCGATGGGGTCGGTCATGGGTTCAGTCCTCGGATGCTCGATCGATTGGAACTCAGGCCGGATGCACGCACAACGCCTGGCCGTCGAAGGCCTGGTCGATGTAGGTCAGCGCAGGGGCGAGCTCGTGCCAGGTCTGCGCGATGCGCGTGCGCAGCGGCGCGTCGCCCGGCGCCCAGACGCACACGCGGAAGCCGGTCGGGTCGAGCCGGCCGACGGCCGACGGCAGCGTCAGCAGCGCGTCGGCCGGCACCTGGCCGGCGTGCGCCGCGCAGACCACCAGCAGGTCGAAGCCCGCGCGGTCGGACGCCAGCGACGAGAGGTCCGGCACGTGGCCGGCATGCGCGGCCAGCGTGGCCGAGGCCAGCGGCAGGTGCTGCACGTCGGCGTCCAGCCCGGCCGCCGCCAGCCGCGCCGCCAGCGCCTGCGCGCGCCCGCGATCGCCGCTGACCGACAGGAAGCGTCCGCCCAGCGCCTGCACCATCGCCTTCAGCGGGGCGGCCAGCGGGCCGGCGCCGACCTCGAGCACGCTGGGCGCGCGGCCTTCGGCCTGCAGCCAGTGCCACCAGCGCCAGGCGTCGCGCAGCCCGAGGGGGGCCGCCTGGCCGTCCATCATCAACGTGAGCAACGCGGGGCAGCGCTGCGCGAGCGTGGCGGCCGCCGCCTGCGACCAGACATCGTCCGCACGCGGTTCGGCGGCGACCGGCGCCGGCACGGCCAGCGTGCCGATCTTCCTGTTGATCGCCTGCAGTTCGCCGGCGAGCTGCTGGCGCAGCGCGAACAGCGCCTCGTCGCCGCCCTCGCGTTCGCCCAGCACCCAGCGCGTGCACGGCAGCGGCGGCTTGGCGTGGATCATCTCGGCGCAGGCCGACTGCTCGCGCGAGCTGAAGGCCGAGCCCTTCGGGTCGCGGTTGTGGTGCGAATTCGGATTGTTGGTGGTGTAGCGCAGCGCGCTGACCGGCATGAACTTGTAGCGCCGCGTCTGGTCGAGCACGGGCAGCGCGATCGCGCGGTCGCAGGCGGCCGGGATCCAGCGACCGGCGTCGTCCTGCAGGTAGGACTCGGGCACGTTGGCGAACAGCTCGGCGCGGAAGCTGAAGAAGTGGCTGGTGCGCCAGCCCTGCGGGCGCGGTGGCTGCAGCGGGTCGAGCGGACGGCTGCCGCCGGCATGTCCGGTGTCGGTCTCGAAGGTCGTCCACACCACGTCGTAGCCCGCGGCGTAGTGCGCGGCCATCTCGGCGAGGATCGCGGGGCGGATCAGCTGGTCGTCGGCATCGAGCACGGCCACGAAGTCGCCGCGTCCGAGCGACTCGCGCAGGTGGACGTGCGCGTTGCGCGCCTTGCCCCATTGCTGTGGATTGCGCACCAGCGTGTGGCGGCCCGGCAGGTGCGCGGCGAGCAGCGCGCGCGCGGTCTCCAGCGTGCCGTCGTCCGAGCAGTCGTCGACGAACAGCAGGTGGACGGCGGCATGCGTCTGCCGCGCGACGCTCTCGATCGAGGCGCGCAGGTAGCGTTCGCAGTTGCGCCCGGTCATGTAGATCAGCGCGCGGGGCAGGGTGGGGATCATGGCTGTCATCCGTTGGTTGTCGTCGAGCCCGAGGGGACGGGCATGGCGACGGCACGGACGACTGTAGGCATTCGCGCGAACCGGCGCAGGCGGAAATGCCATGGATTGGCCGGGCACTTCGGCGTCGTGGGGCCGACGAATGCCGGGTGAGCCGGCGTCTTTTCGGGCTTTAGGTTGGCGCCTCGGCTCTTAGCATCGATGCACGACCGAAGCGGCGGATGAGCCGCGCATCGCAGGAGCCCTTGATGATCCAACAGATTTCCGCCACCCACCTGCTCGCCGACGAGCGCGTGGGCGTGTTCCAGCAGATGGGCATCGTGCTCGAGGGCGAACGCGTCCTCGAGTTCGGCGCCCGCGAAGGCGCGCTGGCCGCGCTGATCGCGTCGCAGGGCAACACGGTGACGGCGATGGAGGCCGGGCGCACCGAGTTCGAGCGCATCGCGACGCCCGGCAAGATCCACGGCGGCGTCAAGGCGCTGCCTGCGCTCACGCAGACGTTCGACCGCCTCGTGGCCGTCGACGCGCTGCAGTACCTGCCCGAGGCCGACGTGCGGCGCGTGCTGGCCGAGGCCGCGCGCCTGGCCGGCGGCGTGCTGATCGTCGTGGCCACCGACGAGCACGCGACCGCGGCGCGCTGCACCACGCGGCGCCCGGCGTCCTGGTGGACCGAGCTCGTGTCCGGACACTTCGAGGTGCAGGCCATTCCCGGCGTCGAGCCCGGACAACTCGTCCTCGCCGGCGACCGCCGCGTCGAGCAGGGCGCTTCGGCGCCTGCACAGGGCACCGGCGACTACGGGCTGCCGTCCGGCTACGCCGCCCGCGCCACGCCCGCGATCCCCAAGCCCATCACCGACGGCGCCGTCACCTGGCAGCCCGACGTCTATCCGACCGCGGCCAACATCGCGCGCTCGCTCGAGTGCGACACGCTGATCGACATCGGCTGCGACCAGGTCAACCAGTTGAAGCCGCTGCAGTCCGAGTTCCGCCTGGTCGGACTCGGCCGCGGCGCGAGCACGGCCGCGGCCGCGCGGGCCGTGCCGTCCGGCCTCTGGCTGGAGGTCGACCCCGAGAACCTCGACCTCGGCGAGATGCCCGCCGACGTGCTGGCGCGCTCCGTCGTCGTCTGCTCGGAGCTGATCCAGACCGTCGTCGACCCGCGCAGCCTGCTGGCCGCGCTGCGCCACCTGCTCAAGCATGCGCCGGCGCTGGTGCTGTCCACGCCCGACCGCGAACGCACCTACGGCAAGCAGCACCAGGGGCCGCCGCCCAATCCGTCGCACGTGCGCCAGTGGTCGCTCGCCGAGCTGCGCGCACTGCTCGAGCGCGAAGGCTTCGTCCTGGCGGCCAGCACGCACACGCGCAGCAACGTCCGCAGCCAGGACCTGTCGACGGCGATGATCGTCGCCATCAATCCCGAACACCCTGCGATGCGCGGCAGCGCGTTCGCGCGCAAGGCCGACGCGGCGCCGACCCCCGCGAAGGCCGCGCCAGTCGTCGCGAAGCCGCCGCCGCTGCCCGAGCTGGTCATCGGCGACGTGCAGGGCGCCGCGGAGGCGGCCGCAGGCCAGGCTGCCGCGCATCCGCAATGGCACGAACGCCTGGGCAAGGCGCGCGACGATCGCGAGACCCTGCGAACGCTGGCGCGCATGAGCCTCGCGCTGGGCCACCCCGACCGCGCGATGGAACTCTATGGCGCGCTGCTGTCGACCGACGACGGCGACAGGGACGCGCTCGAAGGCGCCGTGCTGTCGCGCATGCGCTGCGGCCAGCATGACGAGGCCGCGCGCATCCTGGACTCGGTGACGCGCGCGAACTGATCGATGACGGCCCGCGGGCCGTCCTCGAGGACTCCAAGAGAAAAGCGGCTGGCATCGCGCCAGCCGCTTCTTCGTTCGTGGAGACGACCCCAGCGGCGTCAGGCCGCCAGCAGGTTGCGCGCGGCTTCCCACTGCGCCGATTCGCCGCCGGGGATCGCGCCGTCGTCGAGCTTGAGGGTCGCGCGCAGCGATTCGATCGTCAGGCCGGCCAGGTGGTCGGTCAGGCCGAGCGTGTCGGCCCACAGCTCGCACGCGACGACGCCCTCGAGCCCGGCGTGCGGCGCCGCCGAGTGATGCAGCGGCAGGAAGGTGTGGCTGGGCAGCACGTGCAGCGGCAGGTCGGCGCTCGCCTCGACCACCGCCGTGAGACGCGCGTCGCCGACGGCGTCGGAGACGTTCGCGCCGCGCAGGTCGCCGCCCTGGCCGACCGCGTCGAGCAGGCGCGCGACGAGCGCGTCGCCCGGCTTACAGCCGAAGTAGCCGGCGGCGAGCACGCCCGGCGCGGCCGTCTCGCTCAGCGTGCAGCCGAAGCGTTCGGTCTCGAGCAGCGCGGTGTCCAGGCCCCGGATGCACAGGCTGTCGGCCGCGACGGCGACGCCGCCTTCGCGGTACAGGATCTCCCATTGCATCAGCGTGGCCAGGCCGGCCAGGCTGGTCTCGCCGAGCGCCACCATCTGCTCGGCGCAATGCCACGGGCCCTGGGCCAGGTCGTCGTTGCCCCAGACCTTGACGGTCCAGCCCGGGTGGTGCGCGATCCAGGTGGCGATCAGGTTGTCGGGGCGCTGCTTCTGGTCGCCGACCCAGACGATGTGCAGCAGCTTGGGAATCGCGGACTGCGTCGGCGTCGATGCAGCGGCGACGCTCGCCGGTGCGACGGCGGCGGCCGGGGTGTCCTTCAACGGCGGCGCGACGAAGCGCTCGGTGATGTCGTAGGTGATGCCCCATTCCTTGTGCGTGACCACGTGCAGCGCCACGCCCTGGCGGCGCAGGAAGTCGCCGATCGCCTTGTCCTCGTAGTACTCGTCGCCGATCTCGGCCGGGAACAGCGCGTACTCGCGCGCCACCAGCGCCGCGGCCTGCGGGTTGAGCAGGTAGCACGCACCGCCGGCCCACATGCCGTTGAAGCGGCGCGTGTACGCCCCCTGGGGCTGCTGCGTCTTGCCGAAGTGCCAGAAGCGGCAATGGTGCGGACTGCGCTGCGGCTGGCCGACGTACGCGTGCTGCGCAGCCAGCTGCTCGAAGCGCTCGACGGTGAAGGCGGGCGTGAGCTGGCAGTCGTCGTCGATCTTGACGATGGCGACGGCGCCGAAGCGCTTGGTCAGCGCGTTGACGCCGGCCGCCACCTTCAGCGGCAGGCCTTCGTAGTTGTCGGCCACCGGCAGGGTGCAGACGTCGCCGTCCCAGGTCGCGACGCGTTGCGCCGGGTCGCCGATGACGATGCACGCGAATGCGCCGCGGGCGCGCAGCGCGGCCTGCATGCGCAAGGCGTTGTCGAAATACTTGCGGCAGCTCGTGACCATGAAAACGAGGCTGCCGGCCGGCAGCGGCTGGCGCGTGCGCATCACGGCGGCGTAGAGGTCGTCGGCGCGTTCGTGGTAAGGCGACAGGTTGAGCGTCTCGCGCGCGACGAGCTCGATGTCGTGGCGGCCGATCTCCGCGCTGTGCGCGCCGAGCCAGTCCAGCCACGCGTTGGCCAGGTGGTGGCTGTACAGGCGCTGGTCGGCGGTGCGCATCGCGAGCGCGGCGCGTTCCTCGAGCGTCGCGGGCGTGAGGAAGGTCAGCGGGTCGAGGGCGCGGATCTTGTCGAAGGCGTTCATGTCAGGCGACCTTCTTCAGGTACAGCGTGTCGTACGAGCGGCGCGTGCTGCCCCACTCCTGCGTCGCGTAGACGGTGCCGCCGCCGGTGTACGAAATCCCGCTGAAATGCTGCGGGATGAAGAACTGGCTGGGCAGGATCGTCAGGTTCGAGTAGCGGTACTTGAAGTACGCGTCGGTGATGCGCTGCGGGCCGACGGTCTGCCACGCCATCGCGTCGGTGATGGTCGGCAGCGCCTGGATGTCCTGGATGATCTGGCCGATGAACGGGTTCTCCGGCACCGTGGCCACGTAGCCGGCGGCGATGAGGCCGGGGCGCACGAGCTCGTTCTCCCAGCACGCGAAGGCCTCCTGTTCCAGCAGCCAGTCGTCGAGCGGGCGCGTGCAGACGCTGTCGGCGTCGATCAGGAAGCCGCCTTCCTCGTACAGGATCTCCCAGCGCATCATGTCGGCCACGCCGTTGAGCTCGCGCTTGGACATCGTGCGCATGTGCTTCGCGTTGATCCAGCCGCGCGAGCCGAGTTCGGCGTTGCCCCAGATCTTCACGGTCCAGTCCGGGTTGTGCTGCTTCCAGGTGGAGATGCAGTTGTCCGGCCGCCGGCTCTCGTCGCCCACCCAGATCACGTGGAGGATGCGCGGGATGCGTTGGCGGGAAATCGTGGCGGTCATCGGCTGGCTCCAGGACGACCCGCGCGACAAGTGGCGGGTCTCCCGGTCAATGTAGCCAGCCGCGGGCGGCCCGAAGGCGCAAAGAGAGCGCCGATGGGCGCCCAGTTCCTAGTGATGCTGGCGCAATCGCAACGCCTCGATCGCCCGGCCCGTGCCTTCGTAGAGCACCGCGAGGTTGCGCGCGGCCAGCGAGCTGCCGCGGCCGGCGACCGAGCCTTCGAGGTCGGGGCGTTCTCCGATCTCGAGGCAGCGCAGCCACGCCGCCTCGATCATCGGCAGCAGCTCGCCGGCGCGCGTCGGCTCCTCGGTCGCCCAGTCGAGCAGCAGGTCGCCGAGCGCGAAGAAGAAGTCGGGCGAGTGCGACCACGCGGCCATCGCGTTCTCGGCCAGCAGCACGGCCTGCGCGTGCTGGCGGCACTTCTTGAGCGCGTGCATCTCGCGCACGAGGCGGTCGTGGTGCCAGCCCGGCGTGGTGCCGGCCAGCGTGACGGTGACGCCGCTGGCTTCCTCGCAGGCCCTCGAACGGGAGAAGTGCGCGCAGGCGTCGGCGAAGCGTTCGTAGACGTCGTGGTCCTTGCCGATCTGGTAGTGCAGGTAGGCGTCGTCCGGCGCTTGCGCGACCGCGCGCGCGAGCAGGTCGGCGTTGCGTCCGGCCTTGGCCTTGAGCGCCTCGGTCAGGTAGCCGTCGTGCGCGAGCACCGTCGTCAGTCGTTGCACCGGCAGCGCGTGCTTCGGCTGCTCGTGGACAGGGCCCTCGTAGCGCACGCCGCGCGGCAGCACGCGCGGCAGCCAGCTGGGCGAGACGGACACCCCGATCGGCGTGTCGAACTGGCTGTCGACGCGCAGCGCGCCGACGAAGGCGGGCGGGGTGTGGCGCAACGCCAGCAGCTCGATGCCGGCCTCGGCGATCCATTCGTCGGCGTCGACGACGACGTTCCAGTCGGCGCCGGCCAGCGCCAGCGCGGCGTTGCGGGCGGCGGCGAAGTCGTCGCACCATTCGAAGTGGCCCACGCGCGCGCCCGCGGAGCGCGCGAGCGCGACGGTGGCATCGGTGGAGCCGGTGTCGAGCACGACCATCTCGTCGACGCAGTTCGCGACGCTCGCCAGCGCGCGCACGATGCGCGGCGCCTCGTTGCGCACGATCATCACCAGCGCGACCTTGTACGGATTCATGTTGCCGCCGCCAGGGCCTGCGGCGCGAGGCCGGCGAGATGGCGGTCGTGCATGCGGGTGAGCAGCGCGTCGAGGTCGCGCGCCAGGCGCTCGGCGTCGAACAGCGGCAGCGAGCGGCGGTTGACGTCGAGGTGCGCCTTGATGCCGCGCAGCGTGTCGGGCTCGTTGGCCAGCGCGGTCGCGAGCTCGACGTAGTCGTCCTCGCTGCGGCAGGCCAGGTCGGCGAGTCCGCAGGCCGCGACCAGGCTGGCGGCGACGCGCGACGCGAAGGTCTCGCCCGGCACCGTCAGCACCGGCACGCCGGCCCACAGCGCCTCGCTCGCGGTGGTGTGCGCGTTGCAGGGCCAGGTGTCGAGGAACAGGTCGGCCGCGCGCAGTCGCGCGATGTGGTTGTCGAGCTCGAGCTTGGCCGCGAAGAACACACGCTCCGGCGCGACGCCGCGGTCGGCGAGCTCGCGCAGCAGGTTCGCCTTCGCGTGCGGATTCCAGGCCAGCATCCACAGCACGGTGCGCGGCGCCTCGGCCAGGATGCGCGCCCACAGGTCGAGCATGCGGGGCGACAGCTTGTAGGTCTGGTTGAAGCAGCACAGCACGACCGCGTCGTCGGGCAGGCCCAGCGCGGCGCGCGACGGGCAGGGCGGCAGCGGGCGCGCGGCGTCGTTGGGCTGGTAGCAGCCGTCGAGCTGCGCGATCTGCTCGGTGTAGTTCGCGGCGTGCGACAGCGGCATCGTCACCCGGTCGCCGATCATGTAGTCGATGAACGGCGCGCCGGTGGTGGCCGGGTAGCCGAGGTACGCGGCCTGCACCGGCGCGGGCCGGTAGGCCATCAGCTCCATGCGGCTGTCGCGCGTGTGGCCCTTCAGGTCGATCAGGATGTCGATGCCGTCGTCGCGGATGCGATGGGCCACGGCGCAGTTGCCGGTGCCGCGGATGTCGACGTAGTGCTCGCAGGCGGCGCGCACGCGGCGGCCGATCGCGGAGCCGTCGTCGCGGCTGTGCGAATAGAGGAAGGTCTCGAAGCGGGTCGTGTCGCGGCGTTCGAGCAGCTCGGTCATCAGCACCGCGGTGGCGTGGTGATGGAAGTCGGACGACAGGTAGCCCACGCGGATGCGGCCGGGCCTGCGCGGGCCGGGCGCGGGCAGCGGCACGATGGCGCTGGTCAGGCCGGTGACGCGGCGCTCGGCCAGGCGGCGCTGCTGCAGCGGCGTCGACTCGATGGAGATCAGCGCGAACGGCAGCAGCAGGCGCGCCGTCTCGGGATCGTCGCGGTCGACGGCGTCGAGCAGGGCGCGCGTGTCGGCCGCGTCCTGCTGCCAGGCGCACGCCTGGCGGTTGGTCTGCACCAGCAGGCTCAGCGCGAGCGCGCGCGTGCTGCCGTCGTCCAGCGAGATCGCGGTGCGGAAGCACTGCGCGGCCTCGAAGTCCATGGCCATGTCCATGAAGCACAGGCCCAGGCGGTAGTGCACGATCGCCGAATCCACCTTCAGCGTCAGCGCCTGGAAGTAGGCGTCGACGGCCTTGCGCGGATCGCGCGTCTGGAAGAGGGCGTTGCCGAGCGCGTTGTAGTAGTCGTGGTCGCGCGGCGCGTCCTCGGACAACGCCTGCAGCACGCGCAGCGCGTCGGCGGGGCGCGCCAGCTGCAGCGCCAGCTCGGCCGCGATGCGGCAGGCGACGGCGCTGCCCGGGTCGAGCTCGCACGCGCGTTGCGCGGCCTCGAGCGCCGGCACGTGGCGCCCGAGCGCCATGCGCGAGCGCGCGAGGTTGATCCACATCAGCGCGTCGCGCGGCGCCAGTTCGGTGGCGCGCTCGAACTCCTGGACGGCGGTGTCCCAGCGCTGCGCGCGGTGCGCGAGCACGCCGGCCTGGCGGTGGCTTTCGGCGCGGCGTGCGCCCGTCGAGGGCATGGATGCGGAGTTCTTCATGATCGAGCCAGTCTAGGTTCAAGACGCGTCGCGGTCGTTCCGATAACAGGCCCAGTCACGGTGCAGTTCGCTGGAACGCCCGGGTCGGCCGCCCTCGCCATCGGGCGCGCACGACCCGGACTCCGGCGCATCGCACACCCGCGCGAAAGCGGTCGTGCAAGAAGCCGATCAAAAAGTTCTCAAGTCTTGCGATCGGGTCTCCGAAAACCATCTCACGGCCCCACCCGTTTTCGATTTTGGGGCGATTAACCCGGCAATCCCGCCGGACTTTGTCTCCCCAGGAGTGAATCATGACCCTCTCGATCAACACCAACATCGCGTCCATCGACGCCCAGCGCAACCTGTCGTCCTCGCAGATGTCCCTCGCGACGTCGATGCAACGCCTGTCGTCCGGCCTGCGCATCAACTCGGCCAAGGACGACGCCGCCGGCCTGTCGATCGCCGAACGCATGAACGCGCAGGTTCGCGGCATGAACGTGGCGATCCGCAACTCGAACGACGGCATCTCGCTGGCCCAGACCGCCGACGGCGCGCTGGCCCAGGTCAGCAACTCGCTGCAGCGCATGCGCGAACTGGCGGTGCAGGCCCGCAACTCCACCAACAGCTCGTCGGACAAGGACTCGCTGAACAAGGAGTTCTCGCAGCTGCAGGCCGAAATCACCCGCGTCCTCGGCGGCACGACCTTCAACGGCAAGCACATGCTCGGCGCCGACGCGACGACGCTGGACTTCCAGGTCGGCGCCAACACGACCAAGGACGACACCGTCTCGATCAAGACGGTCGACATGACCGCCGACACCACCATGACGGCCGTCACCAGCACGTCGACGGCGGTGATCGACTCGACGGCGACGTCGGGCGCCATCGGCACCGTGATCGACAACATCGACAAGGCGATCGACGACGTCAACGACACCCGCGCCACCTTCGGCGCCACGGAAAGCCGCTTCGACTCGATCATCTCGAACCTGCAGTCGAGCGTCGAGAACCAGACGGCCGCCCGCAGCCGCATCATGGACGCCGACTTCGCGGCGGAAACCGCCAACATGAGCCGCGCCAACGTGCTGCAGCAGGCCGGCACCGCGATGATCGCCCAGGCCAACCAGCAGCCGCAGCAGGT
>CAIMXF010000539.1 GCA_903845345.1 uncultured beta proteobacterium | reverse complement strand
TTGGGCACGAAGGTCAGCGTGGCTTCGTTGATCTGCGTGGCGGCCTGGAAGATGCTCACGAGGATGCCCACGACCAGCACGACCAGCAGCACCGGTGCGGCCACGGTCAGCAGCGTGTAGAGGGCTTGCTGGCCGATGGTGAAGACTTGTGCGGCGTCCATGGGGAAGGTGTTCCGTGAGAATTTGGGATGGTGGGATGTTGCCGCCATGGCGCTGGCGCGAGCGCCGGATAAGGGCGGCGAACCGCCCTCTTGTGCTTCGCTCAGGTCGCGAAGCTGGCGGCGAGCGATCCGAGCAGCAGGTTCCAGCCGTCGGCCAGCACGAACAGCATCAGCTTGAACGGCAGCGCCACGAGCACCGGCGACAGCATCATCATGCCGAGAGACATCAGCACGCTGGCCACGATCATGTCGATGATCAGGAACGGGATGAAGATCAGGAAGCCGATCTGGAACGCCGTCTTGAGCTCGCTCGCGACGAAGGCCGGCACCAGCACCTTGAACGGCACCGCGTCGCCCTTGACGTCGGCCGGCAGCTTGGCGAGCTTGGCGAACAGCTGCACGTCCGACTGGCGCGTCTGCTTGAGCATGAACTCGCGCATCGGCACCTGGCCCTTGTCGAGCGCGTCGGTGAAGCTGATCTGGTTGGCCTGGTAGGGCTGCCACGCTTCGGTGTAGACCTTGTCGATCGTCGGCGACATCACGAAGAACGTGAGGAACAGCGACAGCCCGGTGATGACCTGGTTGGGCGGCGCGGCCTGCGTGCCGATGGCCTGGCGAAACAGCGACAGCACGATCACGATGCGCGTGAAGCCCGTCATCATCAGCAGGATCGCCGGCAGGAACGACAGCGCCGTGAAGAACAGCAGCGTCTGGATCGGCACCGAGAAGTTGGCGCCGCCCCCGCCGCCGCCCACCAGCAGCGGCAGGCTCGGGCCCGCGGTGGCGGCCTGCGCCATCGCGGCGAAGGCCGGCAGGAAGAGCAGCGCGGCGACGCCCGCGGCCTTGAGGATCTTATTCATCGCGCTTCCCCGGCACGCCGCGCCAGCGCGCGATCAGCTGGTTGACGGCCGCGGTGTGCGCGGGCGCCGTCGGGGCGGCGGCGACGTCGGGGGCCGGGTAGCTGGCCAGCGGCGTCACGCGCTCGCCGGTCACGCCCAGCACCAGCCAGTGGCGCTCGGCGCCGACGGCGATCTCGACCACCGTCACGCGCTGCGACGTGCCCAGGCTCAGCTGCGAGACGTGCCGCAGCACGCTGCCGGCCGGGCCGCCCGCGCCGCCGATGCCGGCGCGCTTCATCATCCACAGCGCGACGGGAATCATCGCGATCACCAGCAGGAACGCCAGCAGCGGCATCAGGGAAGTAGTCATCTGGGGTTTCTCTGTGTCGACCGGTGCATCGAGGCACGGAAGCGTTGGTGGCGTACACCACCGGGTATCGATCGGGATCAGGTGCGGCTCAGCCGGCGCATGCGCTCGCTGGGCGTCACGATGTCGGTCAGCCGGATGCCGAACTTGTCGTTGACGACCACCACCTCGCCCTGGGCGATCAGGAAGCCGTTCACGAGTACGTCCATCGGCTCGCCGGCCAGCGCGTCGAGCTCCACGACCGAGCCTTGCGCCAGCTGCAGGATGTGCTTGATCGGGATGCGCGTGCGGCCCAGCTCCACCGTCAGCTGCACCGGGATGTCCAGGATCATGTTGAGGTCGTTGCCGGCCCCGGTGATCCCTTCGGTCGATGCGAAGTTGGTGAAGTTCGCGGGCGCGACGGTCTCGGTCTGCACCGCGCCGCTCATCCCGCCGGCCTCCGGCTTGGACTCCGCCAGCGCGGCCGCCCACTCCGCGGCCATCGCGTCGTCGTCGCTCATTTCTTCAGCTGCCATTGCCTTCTCCCAGCCAGCTCAGGTTCGAGCTGGTCAACAAGCGATCGATCTTGATCGCGTACTTGCCGGTCGACGTGCCGTAGTGGCAGTCGAACACCGGAACCCCGTCGACCTTGGCCTGGATCATCTTCTCCAGGTCCAGCTCGACGAAATCGCCGGGCTTGAACGACAGCAACTGCTCCACCGTCGCCGGTGCGGTGCCCAGCTCGGCCACGAGGTCCACCTCGGCCGACTGGATCTGCGCCTTGAGCAGGTTGACCCAGCGGCGGTCCGGCTCGACCGAGTCGCCCTGGATCGTCGAATAGAGCACGTCGCGTATCGGCTCCAGCGTCGAGTACGGAATGCAGAAGTGCACCGAGCCCGAGGTCTCGCCCACTTCCAGCGTGAAGCTCGAGGCGACCACGATCTCGCTGGGCGTGGCGATGTTGGCGAACTGCGGCTGCATCTCCGAGCGCTGGTACTCGAGGTCCAGCGGATAGATGCCCTGCCACGCGTTGCGGTACTCGGTGATGATGCAGTCGACCAGGCGCTGGATCACGCGCTGCTCGGTCGGCGAGAAATCGCGGCCCTCGATGCGCGTGTGGAACTTGCCGACGCCGCCGAACAGCGCGTCGATCACCGCGAACACCAGGCTCGGGTCGCACACGATCAGGCCGGAGCCGCGCAGCGGTCGCACCGAGACGATGTTGAAGTTGGTCGGCACCACGATCTCGCGCAGGAAGGCCGAGTACTTCTGCACCTTGATGCCGTTGATCGAGACTTCCGGGCTCTTGCGGATGAAGTTGAACAGTCCGATGCGGATGTTGCGCGCGAAGCGCTCGCCGATGATCTCCATCGTCGGCATGCGGCCGCGGACGATCCGCTCCTGGTTCGCCAGGTCGTAGTTGCGGATGCTCCCTTCGGCCTGCTCTTCGGTCTCGAGCTTCTGGCTCTCGCCGGTGATGCCTTGCAAGAGGGCATCAACTTCGTCTTGCGAAAGGATCTGCTGGTTCATGGCTGCCGTGGTTTCAGCTCGGGGCTGGGGGCGCTGCGGTTACTGGATGATGAAGCTGGAGAACTGCACCGAACGGATCGGCGCGTCGGCGGCCTCCGCGGCCTTCTTCTTCTTTTTCTTCCTCGCGGGCGCGGCGGCGGCG
>CAIMXF010000538.1 GCA_903845345.1 uncultured beta proteobacterium | reverse complement strand
GCCGTCCGAGAGTCCGCTTCGACCGGATCCGCAGGCCACTCTGGCACGATCGTCGCCCGCTCACCGTGCCCCACCCGCACGCAACTCGAGAGCGCCTTGTGCTAGCGCGCGATCCGTGCGGGCAACAAGCGGTCGTACTCCTTCTTCACGACGGCGTAGCACTCGCAGCTGCGGGCTTCCAGTCCGGGCCGATCGAGCACCGAGATGTGGCCGCGGCTGTAGCGGATCAGGCCCGCGCGCTGCAGCTTCAGCGCGCCTTCGGTGACGCCCTCGCGGCGCACGCCCAGCATGTTGGCGATGAGCTCCTGCGTCATCACCAGCTCGTTGCCCTGCAGGCGGTCCAGGCTCAGGAGCAGCCAGCGGCACAGTTGCTGGTCGAGGGAATGATGGCGATTGCAGACCGCGGTCTGCGCCATCTGCGTGAGCAGCGCCTGCGTGTAGCGCAGCAGCAGGTGCAGCACCGGGCCGGCGAGGTTGAACTCGGTCTTCATGCGAGCAGCGCTCAGGCGATAGCCCTTGCCTGCGCTCTGGACGACCGCCCGGCTCGGCGTCGTCTCGCCGCCCATGAACAGCGAGACCCCGACGATGCCTTCGTTGCCGACGACCGCGATCTCCGCGGACGCCCCGTTCTCCATCACGTAGAGCAGCGAGACGATCGCCGTGGTGGGGAAATACACATGGCTGAGGGCGCTGCCGGATTCGTAGAGGACCATGCCGAGCGGCAGATCCACGTTTTCGAGCACGGGTTCCCAGCGTTTCCACTCTGCTTCCGGCAGCGATTCGAGCAGGTGGTTCGTCTTCGGGTTGGGCATGGGACAGGCTGGACTCCGGCGCACCCGATTCCCGGATCGGGAATTGAACGAGCGATCGCAGCGCCCCACTCTACTCCGCACAGCACGAACGTTCTGTTCGATACCGAACATAGCATCAGGCGGCTCCTAGCTGTCGAGCAGGACGGGCAACGTCACCAAGAATTCGCTGCCCAGGCCGAGCCCCGGGCTGGCGGCGACGATCGCGCCGCCGTGCGCCTCCACCAGCTCGCGCACGATGGCCAGGCCCAGTCCCAGTCCCTGCCGGTCGTGCGCGCGCGCATGCGGTTCCTGCACGAACAGTTCGAAGATCCGCGGCAGCGCTTCCGCCGAGATGCCGATGCCGTTGTCGCCGATGCGCAGCGTGGCGATGCCGTCCACGCACTCCAGCGAGACGTCGATCGCGCCGCCGCGCTGGGTGTATTTCGACGCGTTGTCGAGCAGGTTGCCGAAGACCTGGGACAGCCGCAGCGGGTCCGCGTGCACGACGATGGGGTCGGACGGCAGGCGGGTGACGATGGTCTGCTGGCGTTGGGCGATCGCGGGCCGGACGGCATCGATGGCCGGCTCGAGGATCTCGCACAGCGCGATGCGGCCGCATTCGAGGCGGAACTTCCCGGCGCCGGCACGTGCGCCGTCCAGCAGGTCGTCGACCAGCCGTGACAGGTGGTTGACCTGGCGCCGCAGGATGCCTTGCACCTGACCGAGCAGCACCGCGTTCGCCTGCGCGTGCTGGAGCAGGTCGATGGCCATGCGGATCGGGTTGAGCGGATGGCGCAGTTCGTGCGCCACCATGGCCAGGAACATGACCTGGCGCTGGTGCATGTCCTCGGCCCTGGACTGCAGCTTCAGGGCCGACGCGACCGCCAGCACCAGGTGCTCGTTGGCCTCGCGCAGGGCGGCCAGGCGCGCCTGGTGCCACGGCGCCGTCCAAGGGGGATCGCCGACCCGCTCGGCGGCACCGTCCGGCGGCGATGCGTCCAGGGGCGGCATCGCCGCGCGGGCATCATGGAACTCGGCGTATCCGCCGCCATGCGCCTTGGCGCGATACATCGCCTTGTCCGCGCACTCGACCAGTTCGGCGCTCGCCAGCGCGTCCTGCGGATACAGCGCGATCCCGATGCTGGCCGACATCGCCGCCACCTCGTCGCCGGCGTCGGACATGGCCGCGAGCATCTTGGCGGCGACGAGCGCGGCCTCGGCGGCGCCGTCGATATCGGGCAGGATCACCAGGAACTCGTCGCCACCGAACCGGCCCACGGTGTCGGATTCGCGCACGGCGCCGGTGAGCTGCCGCGCCGCGGCCTGCAGGGCCCGGTCGCCGGCGGCGTGGCCCAGGCTGTCGTTGATGTGCTTGAAGGCGTCGATGTCCACGAACAGCACGCCCAGCGAGCGGTCGTGCCGGCGCGCGACGGCGATCGCCGTTTCGAGCCGATCGAGCGTCAGGCTGCGGCTCGGGATGTCGGTCAGCGCGTCGCGCTGGCTGGCCTTCGCCAGCGCGCCCAGGTCGGCGCGCACCGCCTGCGCCTGGGCCTGCGCGTCCAGAGCCGACAGCACCAGGCGTTCGTTGGCGTGCACCAGTCGCGCCTCATGACGGCTGACCTTGCGGCGCTCGGCATCCACCGCGGAGCCATCCAGTCGTGCCAGTTCGGCGCGTGCCGCCGAGATCTTCGCGTCCAGCAGGAACAGCGTCCGCTGGCGCTCGGCCACTTCCAAGTCGAACGGCAGGCTCGTCATCGCACCGCTTCGCAGCTGCTGCGCACGAACCAGGCCGTGCGCAGCAGCTGCGCCGCCAGCACGCCGCCGACCAGCGACGCCAGCAGGTCGTGGAACGCAAACTCCAGGGCGTGCTGCCCTGAAACGCGCTCTTCGGGGGCCTGGCTCGCCAGCACGTCGATCAGGGCGTGCAAGCAGGCGTCGAAGTCGTCGTCGTCCGGCGGCTCGGACATCCAGCCGTGCGTTCGCCGCACGACCACCAGCGCGCGTCGCAGGACCGCCGCCGTGCCGCGTCGGCCGATCACCGCGGACACGTCGAGATCGACGGCTCGCCACAGCGCGATCGCCAATGGGGTGCCGGCGCCGGGGACATCGGCTCTCGCGCCGCGCACTGCCGTCGCTTCGTCGACCGCCAACCTGTCCGCGGGGGGTGCGAGCATGCGCGTCCCGTGCATCAGCAGGGCCAGCGAGGCCGTGGAAACGGAGCCGGGAACCTGCATGGACGACAGCTCCTGCGCAGGGCGAGGATTCGCGTGGGGTGGAGAGACCAAGGCGCCGACCCTGTCGTGCGCCCACGCTGCGGCCGCGACGGTCTGACCGAGGCCGGGTAAAAGTTCCATGCTAGACCGCCGGGACCGGGCGCGCCCCGGCCAGGATCGTCCGATGGACGTCGAAGAAATGGATCGTGCCAGAGGTGAGGTCCATGATCTTCCCGGGCTGGAATGGAGGCAACGCGGACGCGTCGGGCAAAGTCTCGCTCGACGGGGAAAACGCCGTCTGTACGGCAACGCACACAAGAACGCCGTCCGTCGGCTCGCATCAGCGGGGAGTTCTCGACGCCCGTCGCCGATGCGGTCGCCATCGCGGTGCGCCAGTGCGCGCTCGTCGCGGACGGGACTGCTGCGTGCGCCGCCGCACATGCGCCCGGCCCGCGGCAAGGCGCGGCCGCTGTGTCTGCCATCGCACAGACGCAGGCGCGGCGCCGGCGCCACGCTCGCACCTGTTCGCACACCTCAAGGAGACTGCAATGCAACTCGGAATGATCGGCCTCGGCCGCATGGGGGCCAACATGGTCCGGCGTCTCGCCCGCCACGGCCACGCGTGCGTGGTCTACGCCAGGCGGCCGTCCGTGGTCGCCGAGGTCGTCGCGGCCAGCGGCGGCGACACCGTGGGCGCGGCATCGATCGCGGAACTGGTGGCGAAGATGGCGCCGCCCCGCGCGATCTGGCTGATGGTGCCCGCCGGCACGGTGGACGACGTGCTGCACGACCTGCTGGCCTGCATCTCGCCCGGCGACATCGTCATCGACGGCGGCAACTCCTACTACCGCGACGACATCCGGCGCGCGCAGGCACTGACGGCGTCCGGCCATCACCACGTCGACGTGGGCACCAGCGGCGGCGTGGCCGGGATCGATCGCGGCTACTGCCTGATGATCGGCGGGGAGGCGCCCACCGTCGACCACCTCCAGCCGATCTTCGAAGCGCTGGCGCCCGGCGTCGGGACGGCCGAGCGCACGCCCGGCCTCGGCGGCGCGGCATCGCCGGCAGAACAGGGCTTTCTTCATTGCGGCCCGCACGGCGCCGGCCACTTCGTCAAGATGATCCACAACGGCATCGAGTACGGGATGATGGCGGCGTATGCGGAAGGCTTGAACGTCCTGCGCCACGCCAACGTCGGCAAGGTCTCGGACGCCGTCGTCGCCAGCGACGCCGAGACCACGCCGCTGCGCGATCCGGAGTTCTATCGCTACGACATGGACCTGCCGCAGATCGCCGAGGTGTGGCGGCGCGGCAGCGTCGTCGCCTCGTGGCTGCTGGACCTCACCGCCAGCGCGCTGCGCAAGGAGCCGGGCCTGGCGAGCTACAGCGGCCGCGTGTCGGACTCCGGCGAGGGCCGGTGGACGCTGCTGGCCGGCATCGACGAAGGCGTGCCGACGCCGGTGCTGAGCGCCGCGCTGCACGAGCGCTTCTCGTCGCGCGGCGAGTCGGACTTCGCGAACCGGGTGCTGTCCGCGCTGCGCCACGAGTTCGGCGGGCACGTGGAGAAGCCGGCCCCGGGCTGAGCCGGCGGCCGCATCGCTCCAGTCGGCGATGCGGTCCATCGCGTCCAGGTCGTGGACCGAACCGAGGCCTTCGAGCACGATCGACTCCTCGCCGCCGTCGTGCTCCACCGCGACGAAGTGCCGCCGGGGCGCATGGCCGTCGAGGCGAACCTGCGAGTGCAGCCTCCGAAGTGGGCAGACCGCGTCGAGCCAGGCTGCGCCGACGCGTTCCGTGCGCCAGCGCACACGACGCGCCGCGCGCTGCGTTTGCCAACGCACAGACCCGCGCCGCAAGCCGGCGCACCGTGTGGACATCGCCTCCGTCCATCGCCTTCCTTCGCGCTGGCCACCGTCTTCACGTCGAGGAACCCAGATGTCCTACCAAAGCGTCAACCCCAACACCGGCAAGCAGCTCAAGAGCTTCGAGCACATGAGCACCGCGCAGCTGCAGCACGCGCTGTCCACCGCACAGACCTGCTTCCAGTCCTGGAAGAACACGTCCTACGCCGACCGTGCCGCCGTGCTCAGCCGCGCCGCCGTGCTGCTGCGCGCGCACGTCGACGACTTCGCGAAGCTGGCGACGCTCGAGATGGGCAAGCGCATCGACGAGGCGCGCGGCGAAGTCGCTTTCAGCGCCGACATCCTGTCTTACTACGCGCAGCACGGGCAGGCGTTCCTCGCGCCCGTCGAGCTCGCGCCCGAGCAGGGCGAGGCCCGCATGGAAAGCAGTCCGTTCGGCGTGCTGTTCTGCGTCGAGCCCTGGAATTTCCCGTACTACCAGCTCGCGCGGGTGGCCGGGCCGCAGCTGATGGCCGGCAACGTGCTGGTCGTCAAGCATGCGGGCAACGTGCCGCAATGCGCCATCGCCTTCGAGAAGCTGCTGCTCGACGCCGGCGCGCCGGCGGGCGCCTACACGAACCTGCTGATCACGCACGAGCAGGCCAACCAGGTCATCGACGACCCGCGCATCAAGGGCGTGGCGCTCACGGGCAGCGTCGGGGCCGGACGCAGCATCGCGGCGCGCGCCGGCAAGGCGTTGAAGAAGACGTCGATGGAGCTCGGCGGCAGCGATGCCTTCATCGTGATGGACGACGCCGACCTCGAGCGCACGATCCCGTGGGCCGTCTGGGGCCGCATGTACAACGCGGGCCAGACCTGCTGCGCGGCCAAGCGCTTCATCGTGCAGGCAGGCATCGCCGACAGGTTCCTCGACAGGTTCATGAGCGCCCTGTCGCAGCTGCAGGTCGGCGATCCGATGGACAAGCGCACGACGCACGGCCCGCTGTCGTCGGAGGCCGCGCTGCTGCAGTTGCTCGGGCAGGTCGACGCCGCCGTCGAGAACGGCGCCCGGCTGCTGATGGGCGGCAAGCGCATCGATCGCCCGGGCTCGTTCATGGAGGCGACGATCCTGACCGACATCCGGTCGGACAACCCGGCCTTCCGCGACGAGTTCTTCGGCCCGGTGGTGTCGTTCCATCGCGTCAAGGACGAGGCCGAGGCCATCGCGCTCGCCAACAACTCCGACTTCGGTCTCGGCGGCTCGGTCTTCACGCAGGATGTCGCGCGCGGCAATCGCATCGCCGGCCAGGTCGACACCGGGATGATGTTCATCAACAACCTCCACTGGAGCGACGCGGCGCTGCCGTTCGGCGGCGTCAAGAACTCGGGCTACGGCCGCGAGCTGGGCAACCTGGGCATCCAGGAGTTCGTGAACAAGAAGCTCGTGCGCGCCGGCGACTTCGCCGCGCCGGTCTGACCATGTACGTCAACGTCGCCGTGCTGGCCGAGACGCGGGCCCGCGAGGGCCGCGTCGCGCTCGTTCCCTCGCTCGTCGCCCGGCTGGTCAAGGACTCGATGCTCATCTGCTTCGTCTACGCGGGCAAGGAAGAAGCGCTGGTGCAGCGCCTCGTCGATCGCAGGATCACCTGCTTCGCGATGGAACGCCTGCCCCGCATCTCGCGGGCGCAGTCGATGGACGCGCTGTCGAGCCCGTCGGCGCCGGCCGGCTACCACGCGGTGCAGCTCGGCTCGACGCACCTGGGCCGCATCCTGCCCAAGGTGACCACGGCCGCCGGCGTCATCGGGCCTCGGTCGGCAACGTCGTCTTCACGCGCTTCGGCCTCGCGCCCGGCGCGCGCAAGCCGGGTGCGATCGCGGGCAGCCTCAAGCCGATGGCGGCCGGCGACGCCGGCATCGCGATGCGCTACGCGGGCTCGGTGATCATCGTGCCGGGCTACGGCCTCGCCGTCGCCCAGGGCCGGCAGAAGCTGTTCGAGTTCGTCACGCTGCTGCAGGCCGGCGGCGTGCGCGTGCGCTTCGCGGTGCACCCGGTGGCCGGACGCATGCCCGGCCAGATGGACGTGCTCCTGGCCGAGGCCGGCGTGCCGTACGACGCGATCTTCCAGCTCGAGGACATCAACGCCGACTTCCCCGACCCCGACGTCGCGCTGGTCATCGGCGCCAACGACGTCGTCAATCCCGCCGCGCGCACCGACAAGTCGTCGCCGATCTACGGCATGCCCATCCTCGACGCCGACAAGGCGAAGAAGGTCTTCGTCGTCAAGCGCGGCGAGGGCAAGGGCTACGCGGGCGTCGTCAACACGCTGTTCTACGCGGACAACTGCAGCATGGTCTACGGCGACGCGCAGGCCGTGCTCGTGCAGATGATCGAGGCCGTCAAGAGCCTGGGCCTGCCGGTCGCCGCCTGAAGCCGCCCTCCGAATTCAACGCCCCCGAGGAAGACCGTGCGCCTCGCCATCGAACTCTTCACGCCCCAAGGACACTGACATGCAAGCCTTCATCTACAACGGCCCCGGCCGCAAGAACGTGGAAGACCGCCCGAAGCCGCAGCTGGCCGGGCCGGGCGACGCGATCGTGCGCATCACGCGCACCACGATCTGCGGCACCGACCTGCACATCCTCAAGGGCGACGTGCCCACGTGCAGGCCGGGGACGATCCTCGGCCACGAAGGCGTCGGCATCATCGACTCGGTCGGCGCGGCGGTCAGCAGCTTCAAGCCGGGCGACCACGTGCTGATCTCGTGCATCAGCGCCTGCGGCCGCTGCGAGCCGTGCCGCAAGGGCATGACCTCGCACTGCACGACCGGCGGCTGGATCCTGGGCAACGAGATCGACGGCACGCAGGCCGAGTTCGTGCGCATCCCGCACGCCGACACCAGCCTGTATCCGATCCCCGCCGGCGCCGACGAGGAAGCGCTGGTGATGCTCAGCGACATCCTGCCCACCGGCTTCGAATGCGGCGTCCTCAACGGGAAGGTGGCGCCGGGCTCGAGCGTCGCGATCGTCGGCTCCGGCCCCATCGGCCTGGCCGCGCTGCTCACCGCGCAGCTCTACTCGCCGGCGCAGATCATCATGGTCGACCTCGACGACAACCGACTGGCCGTCGGCAGGCAGTTCGGCGCGACCGATGCCGTCAACAGCACCGGCGGCGACGCCGCCGCGCAGGTGATGGCGCTGACGGGCGGCCGCGGCGTGGACACGGCGATCGAGGCGGTCGGCATCCCCGCCACCTTCCAGATCTGCCAGGACATCGTCGCCGCCGGCGGCACCATCGCCAACATCGGCGTGCACGGCGTCAAGGCCGACCTGCACCTGGAGACGCTCTGGTCGAAGAACATCACGATCACCACGCGGCTGGTCGACACCGTCACGATCCCGATGCTGCTGAAGACCGTGCGCTCGTCGCGCATCGATGCCAGCAAGCTGATCACGCACCGTTTCAAGTTCGACAAGATCCTCGACGCCTACGAGACCTTCGGCCGCGCCGCGGACACGAAGGCGCTGAAGGTCATCATCGAGGCGTGAGCGACGACGTCATCGCCCGCCGGTCGCGCTGCCCACGAGGGCCAGCGTGTGGCGGGCGATCATCAGCTCTTCGTCGGTGGCGATGACGCGCACCGGCACGCGGCTTTGCGCCGCCGAGATCAGAGCGCGGCCCGATCGGTTGGCGTCCTCGTCGAGCACGACGCCCAGGCTCGCGAGCCGCCGGCACAGCGCGGCGCGCACCTGGGGCGAGTGCTCGCCGATGCCGCCGGTGAAGACGAGCGCGTCGAGGCCGCCCAGCACCGCGGCATACGCCCCGACGTATTTGGTCATGGCGTGCACGAACTGCGCGACGGCCGCGATCGCGCCGGGTTCCTCGCTGTCCTGCAGCGCGCGCATGTCGCCGCTGATGCCCGACAGGCCCAGCAGCCCGCTGCGCTCGTAGAGCATCGTCTCCAGCGACGCGACGTCGAACCGGCCGCTCCTGAGCAGGTACAGCAGCGCCTCCGGGGCAACGTCTCCGCAGCGCGTGGCCATCGTCAGTCCGGACAGTCCGCCGAGGCCCATGCTCGTCTCGACGCTGCGCCCGTCGAGCATCGCGCACAGGCTGCAGCCGCCGCCCAGATGCGCGACGACCACCCGCCGCGCCGCCGGCTGCAGGTCGCGCATCCGCCCGGCGATGTACTCGAAGGACAGGCCGTGATAGCCCCAATGACGGATGCCGGCGTCGCGAACGTCCCTGGGCAACGCGTAGGCACGCGCCGCCTCGGGCAGGGTGCGATGGAACGACGAATCGAAGCAGGCGACCTGTGCCAGTCCGGGAATCAGGGCGGCGACCGTCCGCACGCCGCTGACGTTCAGGGGCTGGTGCGACGGCTCCATCGCGCAGAGTCCGTCCAGGTAGGCCAGCACGTCGGCGTCGATGCGCACGGGCGCGTCGAAGCGCTCGCCTCCCAGCATCACGCGGTGGCCCGCCGCGACGATGCGGTCGGCGGACAGATGCCCCTGCAGCCAGGCGATGGCCAGACGCAAGGCCTCGTCCCGTGCGGGCGCAGGCCCGCCGGTCCAGTCGTGACGGGCCAGCGACCGGCCGGCCGCATCCTCGACCGAGAAGACCGGCGCGGCCTGCAGTCCCTCGACGCTGCCCCTGACATCCAGCGTCGGTGCCTGCGACGCGGAGACGCCGTAGGCCGCGAACTTCAGGCTGGTCGATCCCGCGTTGACGACCAGGAGGACTTCAGCCACGCACGCTCATC
This sequence comes from uncultured beta proteobacterium, assembly GCA_903845345.1. Classification (GTDB taxonomy): domain Bacteria; phylum Pseudomonadota; class Gammaproteobacteria; order Burkholderiales; family Burkholderiaceae_C; genus Scleromatobacter. The sequence continues at coordinate 2,095 of CAIMXF010000538.1, read as the reverse complement.
CCGCCGTCGCGACCGCATGCCGCGGCGTGCATCGCCGGTGGCCGATCCCGGGCATGCCCTGTCGGCGGTGGCGGCGGTGCGGGCAACGATGCGCGATGTCCATCCCTGCACGGTGCGCGCGCCGGGTCGACGTGTCTGTGCGGCAGCGCACGCGTGCGCGGGCGAGCGCCGGGCATCGCCGACAGCCTCCCGACGTCGCTCCGTGGGGCGAACGGCCGGGGTCCCGGCTTGCACGGCTCGGATCCGCGCGGCGGCAATACCCGACCATGGCGCGCGGACGTCAAAGGTGGGAGACTTCGCCGCACCCACCAGCAAGGACATCGGCAATGCGGCGACTGGCGAGAGCTCTTGCGATCCTCATCGGAATCGTCGTCCTGGGGCTGGTCGTCCTCACGATCTGGGCCTGGCGCTCCGCGATCGATCCGATCGCGCCACCCGTTGCCACGTCGTTCGATGCGGCGCTGGTCGCCAAGGGCGAGAAGCTGGCCGACGCGGGCTACTGCCTCACCTGCCACACGCCGCCCAAGGGCAAGCCCTATGCCGGCGGGCTGCCGATGGTGACCGCCTTCGGCACGATCTATTCGACCAACATCACGCCCGACGCGACGACCGGCATCGGCAACTGGTCGCAGGAGGCGTTCACGCGCGCGCTGCACGAGGGCGTGGCCCGCGACGGGTCGCACCTGTTCCCGGCGTTTCCGTACGACCACTTCACCAAGGTCTCGGACGACGACGCGAAGGCGCTCTATGCCTTCATGATGACCCGGCCCGCGGTGGCGCAGACGCCGCCGCCCAACACCGTGCCGTTCCCGCTGAACATCCGGCTGCTGCAGGCCGGCTGGAAGCTGCTGTTCTTCAAGGAAGGCCGCTACCAGCCCGTCGCCGAACGCAGCCCCGAGTGGAACCACGGCGCCTACCTGGCCGAGGGCCTGTCGCACTGCAGCGCCTGCCACACGCCGCGCAACGCGCTCGGTGCCGAGAAGACGGAGGCCCACTTCGCCGGCGCCGCGATCGACGGCTGGTTCGCCCCCGCATTGACCGCGGCCAACACCGCGCCGGTGCCGTGGTCGGCGGCGGAGCTGCACGACTACCTGCGCAACGGCGGCACGCCGTACCACGGCGTCGCGGCGGGGCCGATGTCCAGCGTCGTGCACCAGGGCTACGCGCTCGTGGACGACGCCGACGTCAACGCCGTGGCCCTCTACATCGCCAGCATCGACGGGTCGGCGGATCGCAAGGCCGACGTCGGACAGATCGTCGGCGATGCGCTCGCCAGGTCGCGCTACGACGCCTCGCAGGCGAGCGACCATGGCGCCGCGCTCTACATGTCGGCCTGCGCCGCATGCCACTACAACCCGAGCTCCGGTCCGCAGCTGGCGCGCCCCGAGCTGGGCCTGAAGAGCTCGATCAGCGCGGCCGATCCGACCAACCTCGTGCAGGTGATCCTGCACGGCATCAGCGTCAAGGACGGCCTGCCCGGCACGATGATGCCGGCGTTCGGCGCGGGACTGTCCGACGACGACGTCGCCGCCATCGCCGCCTACCTGCGCAAGTCGCGCACCACGCTGCCGCCGTGGACCGACGTGCCCGGTGTCGTCGCCAAGGTGCGCAGCGGCAAGACGACATGACTGCGCCCTCTCCGACCCTGCTCGCCATCCGCAACCCCGTCTTCGAAGAGCCCACCGCATGACGACCACCTTCACGCTCAATGGCAAGCCCCTGTCGGCCGACGTCCCCGACGACACGCCGCTGCTGTGGGTGATCCGCGAGACGGCCAACCTCACCGGCACCAAGTTCGGTTGCGGCATCGGGATGTGCGGTGCCTGCACCGTGCACGTCGAAGGTCGCGCCACGCGCTCGTGCATCACGCCGGTGAGCCTGGTCGACGGCGCCGCGATCACCACCATCGAAGGGCTGTCGGCCGACAACTCGCATCCGCTGCAGAAGGCCTGGGTGAGCTGCCAGGTGCCGCAGTGCGGCTACTGCCAGTCCGGGCAGATCATGCAGGCCGCCGCGATGCTCAAGGACATCCCGCAGCCCAGCGACGCCGACATCGACGGCGTGATGAGCGGCAACCTGTGCCGCTGCATGGCCT
>CAIMXF010000537.1 GCA_903845345.1 uncultured beta proteobacterium | reverse complement strand
TGAATTTGGCAGAAGTAGCAGACTATCTTCATCCGCGAACATTTGGCCTCAAACGGGAGCTTGCAAGGCTGCTCGGAACGGCTTTTATTGTGATGCACCGCCGAGGCGACAAGCTGCTTGAGCTCAATCACATCGACGAAGCGTACAAGTCCCGCGATTATTCAACTCCCAGGCAGGATCTTGAGATACTCCAGCAGCAAATTGCGCAAAGAAAATGCATAAAAGAGGACTTGTGGTGCCCATTCCAAGAGGCCGTGAAACCGATTTCAATTAGCCAAAGCTCGGCGAAGGCAGCGTTCGACCATACGATGGTACAAGCCATGATCGACAGCACTATTACTCAACCTAAGAAAGTTGACCAGAGTCGAACCAAACTCCCGAAGTACGCTCCGACACCTCGAGCCGCTCGCTCATTGAGTAAAAGCAATGTCATTCCCATAAAGGGAACGCTCGATGAACAGTTCGAGGCGGGCATGGCCGACATACGCGATGGTTTGAAGCCGAAGAAATAGAACTTGAGCGTTCGTGGCTCCCAATGACCCGGAACCCCGAGTACTTTTGCGGCTCCTAGGGCTCGGCGCTACGAGATCTTCACGTAGGTCAGGTTGAACTCTTTGCATTGCTGGTGCTGCTGCATCCGGTTGGCAAAGCTGAAGGCGTCGTTGGCCTCGAAGCGCTGGTAAACGTCCAGACCGCGGCCGAGCACGATCTTCCAACCATGATCGGTGGTTAGGTCTACCGGAAGGTCTTGGCTGTGAATTAGGCAGTTTTAGTCAAAACGGCTAGTTGATACTTTACAGCTACATAAGCGAAAGGAGAATCCCGGAGCGATACTCTTGACTGCTCAAGAGATCGTGCTTGATGTTCCCACCAATTAAAGTCGAAAACTGACACCTTGCGTCCATGCGCCTAGGCTGGGCCTGCTGCCTGGCGAAGTATTCCGCAAAGTCGAAAACATGTCCGAGGTGCCTCCGAGGGGTGCCCGGCGCCACCGGCCAGCGCCGGGCGGGTCGGTGGACAGGAAACGTCTGGCTGCTTTGCGTTGCAAACTGGCCGTTCGAGGCCCGTGATCAGTTGACAGGAACCGTTTAGGTTTGTTCGACACCTGCCATCAGACCGGTGCGGCTCGGTGCACTGTCTCGACGCGCGGGCAGGTGTCGAACAAACCTAAACGTCTCCGGACTCCCCATCAGTGGCCTCGAGCGGCTGCTGTAGGCCGGTAAGCCGACTTGCCGAGCGTCAGCGTGCGAGACAGCAGTCGCTGCAAAGCAGCTGTCAAGATTGCATTGCGGGATCAGATCCGACGAGACGGTCGGGGCCGCTTGCCGCCAGCCTGGTCGTGTTTTCGACTTTCTCGTCAAGGCTGCGGTCGCCAACAGGCATGAATACGTGGCCTCAGTTTTCGACTTTAATTGTCTTTTTTCGACTTAATTGCAAGGAACACTTGAGGAACAAAGGTGCCGCTCATTGCTTTCGTGCGAGACAGACTTTGCTTCCTCAGCCAATACAGACTTTATTGCGGCAGTACAGACTTTATTGTTAGGAATCACCCAACACGTCGCCGCCCGCCTCACTCCACCGTCACGCTCTTCGCCAGGTTGCGCGGCTTGTCGACGTCCGTGCCGCGGGCGCAGGCGGTGTGATAGGCCAGCAACTGCAGCGTGACGACGTGCAGGATCGGGGACAGCACGCCGTAGTGTTCGGGCATGCGGATCACGTTGAGGCCGACGTCGCTCTCGATGCGCGAGTCGGCATCGGCGAAGACGAAGAGCTCGCCGCCGCGGGCGCGCACTTCCTGCATGTTGCTCTTGAGCTTTTCGAGCAGCGCGTCGTTGGGGGCGACGGTGACGACGGGCATGGCCGAGGTCACGAGAGCCAGCGGGCCGTGCTTGAGCTCGCCGGCGGGGTAGGCCTCGGCGTGGATATAGCTGATCTCCTTCAACTTGAGCGCGCCTTCGAGGGCGATCGGGTAGTGCAGGCCGCGGCCGAGGAACAGCGCGTTCTCCTTGGTGGCGAACTCGTCGCTCCAGGCCATGATCTGCGGCTCGAGCGCCAGCACGGCCTGCACGGCGGCGGGCAGGTGGCGCAGCGCCTTGAGGTGAGCGGCCTCGGCGTCGTCGTCCAGGTGGCCGCGCACCTGGGCGAGCGCGAGCGTCAGCACGAACAGGCCGACCAGTTGCGTGGTGAACGCCTTGGTCGACGCGACGCCGATCTCGGCGCCGGCGCGCGTGATGAAGTTGAACCTGCACTCGCGCACCATCGCGCTGGTCTGCACGTTGCAGACGGTCAGCGTGTGGGTCATGCCGAGGCCGCGGGCGTGCTTCAGCGCGGAGAGGGTGTCGGCGGTCTCTCCGCTCTGGCTGATGGTGACGACCAGCGTGCGCGGGTTCGGCACGCTGTCGCGGTAGCGGTATTCGCTGGCCACCTCGATGCTGGTGGGGATCTTCGCGATGCTCTCGAGCCAGTAGCGCGCGACGCTGCCCGCGTAGTAGCTGGTGCCGCAGGCGAGGATCAGCACCTGGTCGACGTCCTTGAACGCGCCGTACGCGCCGTCGCCGAACAGCTCGGGGCTGATGCCGTTGATACCGTCGAGGGTATCTCCGATCGCGCGCGGCTGCTCGAAGATCTCCTTCTGCATGTAGTGGCGGTACGGGCCCAGCTCGGCGGCGCCGGTGTGGGCGTGCACGGTGCGCACCTCGCGCAGCACCGTCTTCGTCGACCCGTCGGCATGCAGGCCGTTGATCCAGTGCTTGCCCAGCTGCACGTCGACGACGTCGCCTTCCTCGAGGTAGACGATCTGGTCGGTGACGCCGGCCAGCGCCATGGCGTCGGAGGCGAGGAAGTTCTCGCCGTTGCCGATGCCCAGCACCAGCGGCGAGCCGGCGCGCGCGCCGATCACGCGGTGCGGCTCGTCGCGGCAGAACACGGCGATCGCGTACGCGCCCTTCAGCCGTGTGACGGCGCGCTGCACGGCGTCGAACAGGTCGCCGTCGTACAGGTGGTTGACCAGGTGGGCGATGACCTCGGTGTCGGTCTGGCTCTCGAAGCGGAAGCCCTTGGCCTCGAGCTCGTCGCGCAACTCGTCGTGGTTCTCGATGATGCCGTTGTGCACGAGCGCGATGCGCGCGCCGCGCGCGGCCGGGCTGGTCGCCGCTTCGGGCTCGAGCGGGCCGGAGAAATGCGGATGCGCGTTGTGCACCGCCGGCGCGCCGTGCGTGGCCCAGCGCGTGTGCGCGATGCCGGTGCCCGAGTGCACGTGGTCGCTCGCGATCTGCTCCTGCAGCTCGGCCACGCGCGCGGTGCTGCGCGTGCGGCGCAGCGCGCCGTCCTGGTGCACGGCCACGCCGCAGGAGTCGTAGCCGCGGTATTCGAGGCGCTTCAGGCCCTCGACGAGGATGGGAACGATGTTGCGGGTGCTGACGCCGGCGACGATGCCACACATGGAAAGACTCCTGGAACGGATTGCTGGGGTGCGATGGGGATGATCGTAGGAGTCACGCAGGGATAGGTGGTTTCAAATTAGATTCATTGAAGAAATTTAATTGCATAGGCGTTCGCGCTTGATTGAAAGATGCAAAATAGAGAAATGAATGAAATATCCATTCACTCCCATCCTCCGGCCGACGATCTTGACGACATCGACCGCCGCCTGCTCGACCTGCTCCAGACCGATGCCGCCCGCACCAACCAGGCGTTGGCCGAAGCGGCCGGCGTCTCGTCGGCCACCGCGCTGCGCCGCGTGCGCCGGCTGATCGAGGCGGGTGTCATCGAACGCCAGGTCGCGCTGCTGGCGCCGCGGCTGTCCGACGAGGGGTTGACCGGCATCGCCGAGGTGTCGCTCGATCGCCAGGGCGCCGAGCTGCTGCAGGCGTTCGAGACGCGCGCGTTGGCGGAGCCCGCGGTGCAGCAGTGCTATCGCGTGTCGCCGGGCCCCGACTTCGTGCTCGTCGCCTGGGTGCCCGACATGAACGCCTGGAGCGCGCTGGTGCAGCGCCTGTTCACGCAGGACGCCAACGTGCGCAACGTGAAGACCTATTTCAGCGTGAAGCGGGCGAAGTTCGAGCCGCGCATCTCGCTGGCGCCGCGCTCAAGCTGAGGCGTGCGCACGCCGATATCCCGCGCAGGGAATGCCCGCCGGGCGCCCGGCCGGAATCTTCGAATGCGCCTGCTCGCCACCGTCCTGATGCTGCTCGCCAGCGCCGCCGCGCCTGCCGCGACGGCTCCGGCCATGCCGGCGTGCGACCAGGCGGTGCGCTTCACGGCCGGCTGGTTCGCCGATCCGCCGCAGGAGTTCGACAAGAGCGCCGACTTCCTCGCCAGGCAGGGCGCGCCCGCGGCCGAGGGCGCGACGGCGCTGGGACTGGTCACGGTCGAGAACGCGATCTCGGTGATGCCCGAGAAGACCTGCCGCGGGCTGGTCGTGTCGCTGCGCTTCGTGCATCCCGTGCTGCGCGTGATCCGCGAACTGCCGGCGGGCACCTGCGCGCACGCGCACGTGCTGCGCCACGAGTACACGCACGTGCGCATCTACCGCGAGATGGCACGCCAGTTCCGCGAGCTCGTCTATCCGTTCCCCGAGACGGCCACGCCCGACGAGGTGCTGCACTACGCCAAGCAGCAGCTCGCGAAGCTGCAGGAGGCCCAGCGGCTGTTCGACAGTCCCGACGAATACGCGGGCAACCTCACGGCCTGCAAGGGCGAGATCCCGAAGCTGCTGGCGGCCGCGCGCAAGGCCGGGTGAGCGACCCTTCAGTCGAAGATCAGTTGCAACGCGTTCGCCGCCTCGCGAATCGGGATGAAGAACGACAGCCCGGCGGCCTGGTCGATGCGCGACACCGTCATCGCGATGACCGTGGACGAGCCGTCCAGCAACGGCCCGCCGCTGTTGCCGTGGTTGATGGACACGTCGCTCTGCAGGTACTCGAGGCCGTTGAATTGGCGCGCGCCGCTCAGCACGCCGCGTGTGAACGTGCCGGCAAAGTTCTCGCCCAGCGGCGATCCGATGGCGAACACATCGCTGCCGACGGGAGGATCCGCCATGCTCACGTGCATCGACGGCACGCCCGAAGGATCGGTCTTCACGAGCGCGACGTCGCGACGCGCGTCGGCACGCATCACTTCGCCGACGATGATGCTGCCGTTGGCCAGCTTGACCTTCACGTAGTGGGCTGTGCCCACCACGTGCTGGTTGGTGAGCAGGTAGCCTTCGGCGACATAGAAGCCGGAACCGCTGAAGTTGCCTTGCAGGATCGTGACGACCGCGTTGCGCAGCGCCGGCGCATTGGGCTGGGTACCGCCGCTCATGGCAGCGGCCGCCTTCAGATGCAGCGGCGCGAGCGTCGCTGCGGCGCCGACGGGGGGCGCCGCCGGCGCGCCCTCCACGGCCTTGAGCGCGGTGAAGCCCGGGTCGGTCATCATCTGCTTGAGCGCCTGGAGGTAGGCGCGCGCCTCGAACTCGCGGCCGCCGACGGTCTCGAAGCTGTCGGTGTGGATGCTGGCGCTGGTGACCAGCGAGAACACCACCTTCTGCAGCCTGGGCGCGAACACCTCCCACTTCACGGTGATGCTGAAGTCGCCCTTGCGGTCGGTGGCGGTGTGGCACTCCATCAGGTTCATGGACTGCAGCACGCCGCCCACGCGGTAGTCGGGATCGCTCCTGGCGGGCGTGCTGTCGAAGGACGAGATCTCGGGCGCCGCGCTGCGCAGGCCCAGGCTCGACATCTCCGCCTTGAACGCCGCCGCGGCCTCGGCGTTGGCGATCTCCTCGATCTTCGCGTTGGCGCGCAGGTCGGTGCGGTTGGTGCAGAACAGGCCGTTCTCGACCCAGCCGATCTTGTCGCCCGACGCCACCTTGGAACGGATGCGCGCGAACTCGAACTTGGGCGCGGCGCCACGGGCGCCTGGCGCCGACGCGGCGGCTTCGGGGAATGCGGTGTCGTCGGATTGGGCCACGGCGCGGGCACACAAGCCGCACGCGACGGCCAGCGCCGCGAGGATGCGAATCGAGATCAAGTGCTTGTCCTTCAACCCCTCCCTGGGGCCTGCGGATTACAGCAGATCGAGAGAGGGTCGCCGCGCCGGTCCAGACCCGCGGCGTGAAGGACGACGCGCGGCTTCAGCTTGCGGAAAGTCTCAGTCGACCGCCTTCAGGATCGCCAGCCCCTTGAGGTATTCGCCCTCGGGGAAGAACAAGGTCGTCGGATGGTCGGGCGCGCCTTCGAGGCGCTGCAGCAGCGCGCCGTCGACCTCGGCGTCCATCGCCGCGCCGGCCACGATCTTGTGGAACAGGTCGGCGCTGATGCCGCCCGAGCACGAGAACGTCAGCAGCAGGCCGCCCGGCTTGAGCAGCTTGAGCGCGAGCCGGTTGATGTCCTTGTAGGCGCGCGAGGCCTTGTCGGCATGCGCCGCGGTGGGCGCGAACTTCGGCGGGTCGAGCACGATGGCGTCGAAGCGCTCGTCGGTCTTCAGCAATTCGCGCAGCAGCGCGTTGACGTCGGCATCGCGCGTCTCGTGGTGCCTCGGGTTGAAGCCGTTGAGCCGGACGTGCTCGGTCGCGCGCTCCAGGGCAGGCGCGGACGAGTCGACGCTGATCACGCGCGTCGCGCCGCCGGCCAGCGCGGCCACCGAAAATCCGCCGGTGTAGCTGAAGCAGTTCAGCACCGACTTGCAGCCGTACTGCTTCACGAGCTGCGCGAAGCGCGCGCGGTTCTCGCGCTGGTCGAGGTAGTAGCCGGTCTTGTGGCCTTCGGCGACGTCGACGGTGAGCTTCCAGCCGTTCTCGTGGATCGTCACCATCGTGTCGGCCGGATTGTCGGAGCCACCACGCAGCCAGGCGCGCACGGACGTCAGTCCCTCGAGCGCGCGCACGCTGGCGTCGCTGCGTTCGTACAGGCGCGTGCAGCCGGTCAGCCGCAGCAGCAGGTCGGCGATCGTCGTCTTCCAGCGCTCGACGCCGGAGGCCAGGAACTGCACGGACAGGATGTCGCCGTACTGGTCGACCACCAGCCCGGGCAGCCCGTCGGCCTCGCCGTGCACCAGGCGGACGCCGTCGCTGGCCACCGCCAGGCGCTGGCGCAGCGCCAGCGCGGTCTCGAGCTTGCGCTCGAAGAACGCGGCGTCGATGCGCTCCGAGGCCTGCCAGCTCCACGCGCGCACGCGGATCTGCGATTCGGGGCTGTACGCGCCCCACGCGAGGAACGTGCCGTCGTGGCCCTCGACGCGCACCGTCTCGCCCGAGTCGGCCTTGCCTTTCTCGATGCTGCCCTGGAACACCCACGGGTGCCTCCGCAACAACGAGCGTTCCTTGCCTTCGCGCAGCTTGATGATCTTCATGGGGCCGATTGTCCCCGACTGCTGCGGTAGCGGGGCCGCCGGATCCGTCGGAAGAACGCCGGCGGCCGCGATGCGCCTCACGCACCGAAATCCTGACACGCCCAATGAAGCGCCCTGTGCTTGCCGAAACGCCAGTCGATCGCCCCTGTCCGCGGTCGACCGGCCCGCTCGGTTCGACATGCGCTTGGCCGATCGTCTCTTCGGCGTTTCCAGCGGCTGCACGGTGCGAAGGATGTCCAGGGAACGGGCGTCGGACTTGGGTGGGGGGTCGCCGTCATGCTTCAGGTAGGCTCGCTGACTCGAAAGCTGTCGCGCCCTCGACCTGCGGGCGCGCCCTGACCGCTGGCATGCCTTCGGCGAGATCAGAAGAGCCCGATGACATGGCCGTGCTCGTCGAGGTCGATCTGTTCGGCCGCCGGCACGGCGGGCAGCCCGGGCATGGTCATGATGTCGCCGCAGACCATGACCACGAACTCGGCGCCTGCGGCCAGGCGGACGTCGCGAACGTTGATGACGTGACCGCTGGGCGCGCCGCGCAGCGCGGCATCGGTGGAGAAGCTGTACTGGGTCTTGGCCACGCAGATCGGGTAGTGGCCGTAGCCGGCCTCCTGCAGCCGTTGCACGTGCGCCTTGACGTCGGCCGTCGCGCCGATGTCGGCCGCGCCGTAGACGGTCTGCGCCAGCGTCCTCATCTTTTCCCAGAGAGGGGTGCTGTCGTCGTAGGCGAAGCGCAGTGCCGGGGCCGGCCCGTCGCACTGTCGAACGACCTCGTGCGCAAGGTCCATCGCGCCGCGGCCGCCTTCGGCCCAGTGCCTGGCGGTCACGACCGGGACGCCGAGGGCTTCCACGCGAGCGTGCAGGAGCGCGAGCTCGGCGTCCGTGTCTGCGATGAAGTGGTTGATCGAGACCACGCAGGGCAGCCCGAACACCTCGCGCAGGTTGCGCACGTGTCGCTCGAGGTTCGCCAGCCCGCGGCCGAGCGCAGCCAGGTCTTCCTGGTTCAGGGCATTCGATGGCACGCCGCCGTGGTACTTCAGGGCGCGCACGGTGGCCACCAGCACCGTGCAGGCCGGGCGAACGCCTGTCTTGCGGCACTTGATGTCGACGAACTTCTCGGCGCCGAGATCGGCGCCGAAGCCGGCCTCGGTGACCACGTAATCACCGAGCTTCAGCGCCGCTTGCGTCGCGATGATGCTGTTGCACCCGTGCGCGATGTTGGCGAACGGGCCGCCGTGCAGGATCGCCGGGTTGTTCTCCAATGTCTGAACGAGGTTCGGCGCGAGGGCGTCCTTCAACAGCACGGTCATCGCGCCGTGGACGTTCAGGTCGGCAGCCGTGACCTGGCGACGGTCGCGCGTCTCGGCCACGACGATGCGCCCCAGCCGCGCCTTCAGGTCGGCCAGCGAGGTCGCGAGGCAGAAGATGGCCATGACCTCGGAGGCCGCGACGATGTCGAATCCGTCCTGCCGCGGGTAGCCGTTGCCGGGGCCGCCCAGTCCGGCCGTGATCTGCCGCAGGGCGCGATCGTTCATGTCCATCACGCGCTTCCAGGAGATTCGGCGCACGTCGATGTCCAGCGCGTTCCCGTGGTGGACGTGGTTGTCCAGGGCGGCTGCAAGCAGGTTGTTCGCCAGGGCAATGGCGGCGAAGTCTCCCGTGAAGTGCAGGTTGATCTCGTCCATGGGCACCACCTGTGCATACCCGCCGCCGGCCGCGCCGCCCTTCATGCCCAGGACGGGGCCCAGACTCGGCTCTCGCAAGGCGATCAGGGCCTTCTTGCCGATATGGTTCAGCGCGTCGCCCAGGCCCACCGTGGTGGTGGTCTTGCCTTCGCCGGCCGGAGTCGGGCTGATGGCGGTCACGAGCACGAGCTTGCCGTCGGGCCGGTCGCGCAGCGTGTCCAGATACCCCAGGTCGATCTTGGCCTTGTAGTGACCGTAGGGAACCAGGTGGGTGTCGGCGATGCCCAGGCGCTCATGGGCCAGTTCGGTGATGCGCCGCAGGCGGGCGCGTTGTGCTATCTCGATGTCGCTCAGCGGCACGGCAGGGCTCCGGGGAAGTATCGATCGGCTCATTGTGTCCAAAGTCGGAAAGCGCAGGCGACATCCGCGATCTTCGAAGGACTGCGTCTTCCCGTCCGCGTCCTGGAACGAGCACTCGACGCCTCCAGGCAAGCACCGGTCGGTGACGCGATCGATTTGTATCTGCAGGCCAGGCATCGGGGATGAGCACAGCGAAGCGCTACCCGTCCCGGACGACGAGGCGAAGGAACTCGCTGTTCTCATGATCGATCGCACACGGCGGCGGGTGATCGCGAGCCACGAGGAACTCGTCGAAGAAGACGCGGCCACCCGCTTCGACCAAGGCAGCCTCCGCCTGGATACCGCACGCTATCGGCTGGCACCCGGCGTGCGCGCGTTCGGCCTGCGCTTCCACAGCGCCGGCGTGGCGGCGATCCGTCTGCGCGACCCTGGCAGCAATTGCAAGCTCGCCCGACGCGACCCACACGTGCTTGCCTCAACCAGAACGTCCACCAGCGACTGCCCCTGGCTGCACGACGACTTCGCTCAACCCCGCACGCCACTCGCCAGCCACGCCGCGCGAAGCGCACGCGCATCGACGAGCGCATGGTGCCTGCACGGTGAGCTGCTTGCCTCGAACACCGCGTTCTGCGCGGCTTCTCCCGGAGTTCCCGGCGCCGCGATGCCGGCCACGTCCTCGGCGCGAAGCGTCGAGGCCAGGGCTTGCCATTGGCCCGCGGCGCGCAGGGCGCCTTCGAAGAACCGCCAGTCGAGCTTGTAGTCGTAGGCGATCGCGATGGGCGGCTCGAAAGCGGCCAGCCAGGCCGCGAGGCGGGCGCCCGCGGCCGCATCGTCGCGCACCGCGGCACCCGTCGCGAGTCCGAACTGGCGGATGACGACGTCCTTGCAGAACTCGCTCGCTTCGGCATGGCGGGCCGGGTCCGCGATCTCCACGTAGAACTCGTGACCGTCGTCGGCGACCAGGCCGAGCGAGAGCAGGCGACCGTCGCGGAATTGCGTGAATTCGGTGTCGAGGAAGATGCGGCGCATCGTTGTCGTCCGCGGCCTGGCCGCGGGCCCGGAGTGATCCGCCGCTACAGGAACTGCCACCACGGCCGCTTGATCGCCGCGATCGGCTGCGCCCGTGAAATGGCCGGTTCGCCTGCGCGCATGCGCTCGGGGCCGAGGCGGAAGAAGCGGTAGGTGGGCGTCAGCAGCGTCTCCCACGGGCAGACGCCGAACAGCGCGTCGAGGCCGTCCTGCAGCATGCGGCCGGTGAGCTCGCGCGCGGGCACCACCACCTCGCGCTCGCCGAGGAAGAACATGCGGGCATCGTCGGCCTGCGTGGCGGTCTCGGCCTCGACGTAGTGGCGCGCGCCCAGCCAGCGCTGCTCGAACGCCAGCGGCGTGCCGCTCTCGACCAGCGCCGGCACGTCGGGCACCCCGTTCGTCTGCAGGCGCGTGCGCGTGCGCCTGCCGTGCTCGAAGACGGCATAGCCGTGGCTGCCGCCGCTGTCGTAGTGGCAGAACGCGACCAGCAGCTCGGGCGCGCCGAGCGCGGCGTGCAGGCGGCCGACGTCTGCCGTGGCGTCCCGGATCAGCGGCCAGGCGAGGTCGTCGTTGCTGATGAAGCAGACCTCGCCGAAGGTCTGCACCATCACGTCGGAGTGGTTGCGGATGTCGAAGCGCGCCGAAACCGGCAGCGGGATCTCCGTCGCCGGCTCGGCGAAGACGGCGCTCAGCCAAGCCTCCAGGTCGTCCGTCGACGTGGAAGCGCGAAACGCGATGCCGGCCTGTGAGATGCCCATGCCCGACAGGTTAACGGCCGAGCAGGCCTTCGGTCCATTCTGGTGAACCGGAAATGAGGCTCAGTTCACGTTGTCCGACGTCACGGCGTGCCCATCGCCTCGCGCCACTGCATCGCGTCGTGCACGCGGTGGCGGGTGCTGGGGTGGTCGAAGAACACGAATTCCTCGATCGGGCCCGGGTCGGGCTTGCGGTATTCGGTGAGTTTCAGGTCGGCCTCGGCCTCGCCGTGCGGCTCGCGCGACAGGTTCAGGCCGAAGCGGTCGGCCTCGATCTCCTGGGTGCGCACCAGCGTGTTGTTGATCGGCGTGGTGACGAGCATGAACACGGAGAACACCGCGATGAACAGCGGGAAGCCGGCCACGTCGGCGACGCCCTGCAGGCCCCAGGCGGCGCCGAAGCGGCGCAGCAGCGCGTCCATCGCCCACTTCACGAACAGGAAGCCGGCCAGGATCAGCAGCGAGAACTCGCACAGCCCCTTGTAGATGTGGTTCATCACGAAGTGGCCCAGTTCGTGGCCCATCACGGCGCGGATCTCGGGCAGCGAGGTGCGCAGCAGGTTGTCGTTGAGCCGCACCGACGCCGTGCCGAAGATGCCCGAGACGTTGGCGCTGACGCGCGTGGTCTGGCGCGAGGCGTCGAACTCGTAGACGTTGTCCACCGGCACCTCGTCGGCGTGCGCCATCTGCAGCACCGCGGCCTTGACCACCGGGTCGCTCACCGGCTTGTAGGTGTTGGTGAGCGGGTCGATCCACACCGGTCCGACGAGCACGACGAACACCATCAACCCCATGGTCGCGACCGTGCCCCAGAGCCACCAGCGCTCGCCGGTGCGCCGGATCACCGCGTAGAGCACGCCCAGCGCCAGCGCGAACGCGACCGTCTGCACGCCGAGCCCCGTCAACTGGTCGACGAACCAGGGCCCGAAGCTTTGCGTCGCCATCTCGTACTCGTGTTCGCGGGTGTAGTTCTGGTAGATGTCCAGCGGCAGCGACAGCACCCAGCTCGCCAGCGAGTAGAAGACGCCGTACAGGGCGTCGCGCGCGAACCCGAAGCGGCCCAGGCGCGTGCAGGCGTCCCGCACGCGCGCGGAGATCTGCCTGCGCAGCAGCAGCCAGGAGATCGCCAGGCCGAGCACGAAGTTCCACAGCTGCAGCCAGTAGCCGCCCTCGAAATAGGCGTTCGAGCGGGCGACGACGTCAGCGGGCAGGCGGTCCAGGTAGGCTTGCGTGGCGGCGTCGGCGTTGCGCGGCAGGCTTGTGCGCCAGGCGTCGTCGACCGGCCGGATGTGGAACTTCGACACCGGCGCGCTGACTGCGGGCGCCGCGGCCGGAGCGGGCGTCGCCTGCGCGTGCGCGCCGCCCGCGAGCGACAGCGCCAGCCATGCTGCGGCGATGGCGGATCGGATCTTGTTCATCGTTGTTCCCGGCGTTTCTTGAGCGGTTTTCCCCGCCGACGCATTCTGCTCAACGGCCGGGCCGATGCCAGCCTCCTGCGACGAAACGTCGGCTGGACAAGACGAACGGCACATCGCGCGCAGCGGGCGTCGGCGTCGTCACGACACGATCGCATAGACGCGCGTGTTGCGCAGGCGGCCCTCGAGATCGAGGCGGTCGTTGCGCAGCGTGCCTTCGAGCTCGAAGCCCGCGCGCTCGGCCAGCCGGCGGCTGCGCAGGTTGCGCTCGTCGGTGGTGAGGAACACGCGGCGGGCGCCGAGCCCGTCGAGCGCATGGCGCGCGAGCGCGCGCACGCCCTCCGTCATCAGGCCGCTGCCGGCGAAGCGCGTGCGGCCCCAGTAGCCGACCTCGAACTGGCGCAGCGTCCAGTCGGCCTTGTGCAGGCCGCTGCCGCCCACCAGTTCGCCGCCGTCGCGGGTCAGGAAGAACGCCATCAGGTCCTCGTTGCGAAGGAAGCGCTCGTGGGCGGCCCGGCAGCGCGCCTCGGCCTCGTCGGGCGACGGCGGCGGCGTGACCCAGCCGAGCCACGGCGCGAGCTCGGCGTGCGAATCGGCGATGGCCGCGGCGAACATCGCGCCATCGCCGGGACGCGCGACGCGGATCAGCAGGCGGTCGGATTCCAGCGATTCGGGCAGGCGGTCGGCGAAGCTCATCGGCGCATTCTGGCCGACGGCGCGCCCGCGGCACCTGCGCATTGGCGCGCGCCGCGGACGGCCCCCTATCATCGCGGGATGCTTCCCGCCACGCCGCTGCCCGACTTCCGCTCGCCCGCATTCCTGCGCGCCCACATCGCCGACACGATGGCCTTCTACGAGGGCCGCTGCGTCGACGCCAGCGGCGGCCTGTTCCAGTTCTTCAAGGACGACGGCAGCGTCTACGACGCCCGCACGCGCCACCTCGTCAGCAGCACGCGCTACGTGTTCACGCAGGCGATGGGCTGGCGCCACTTCGGCAGGCCCGCGTGGCAGGCGAACGCGCGCCATGCGCTCGCGTTCGTCGACCAGGCGCACGCGCAGCCGCAGGGCGGCTTCGCCTGGGTGATCGACTGGCACGACGGCCACGCCACCGTCACAGACGCCACCAACCACTGCTACGGCCTCGCCTTCGTGCTGCTGGCCCACGCGCACGCGCTGATGGCCGGCCTGGCCGACGCCGCCGACGGCCTCGAGCGCTGCTGGCAGCTGATGGAGCAGCGCTTCTGGCAGCCCGAGCATTCGCTCTATGCCGACGAGGCCACGCCCGACTGGGTCGTCGGCCCCTACCGCGGTCAGAACGCCAACATGCATGCCTGCGAAGCGATGCAGGCCGCGTGGCGCGCGACGAAGGATCGCAAGTACCTGGAGCGCGCCATCGCGCTCGCGGAAGCGGTCAGCGCGAAGCTCGCGGCCAGGTCGGCCGACCTGCCCGGCGTGATTCCCGAGTGCGCGTCGCTGGTCTGGGAACACTTCCGCCAGGACTGGTCCATCGACCCCGACTACAACCGCGACGACCGCACCAACATCTTCCGTCCCTGGGGCTTCCAGACCGGCCACCAGACGGAGTGGACGAAGCTGCTGCTGCAGCTCGACCGCCTGTGTGCCGAGGCGGGCGTCGCGCCTGCGCCCGCGCGCCTCGCGCGTGCGCGGATGCTGTTCGACGCCGCGATGCGCTTCGGCTGGGACGAGCAGCACGGCGGCCTCGTCTACGGCTTCAAGCCCGACGGCACGCTGTACGACGGCGGCAAGTACCACTGGGTGCAGGCCGAGAGCCTGGCCGCCGCGGCCTGGCTCGCGACCGCAGCGCAAGACACGGGACACGCGCCCGACGTCGTGGCGCACTACTGGGGCTGGTACGACAGGATCTGGAACCACGCCTGGGCGCACTTCGTCGACCATCGATACGGTGCCTGGTATCGCGTGCTGGACGCCGACAACTCGAAGGTCACCGACGAGAAGAGCCCCGCCGGCAAGGTCGACTACCACGACATGGGCGCCTGCTACGACGTGCTCGCCGCGCTGCGCGAGATCTGACGCGGCCGTGCGCCGCGCGGCGTCAGCCGATGTGCAGCTGGTGCAGGCCCAGGATGCCGATCACGCCGATCGCGATCAGGTAGAAGGCCACGATGTAGTTCAGCAGCTTGGGCATCACCAGCACCAGGATGCCGGCGATCAGCGAGATGACGGGGGTCAGCGAGAGATGGATGTTCAACGGCGTCCTCGTGCTTGTGGAAGGTCGCGACGCGGGTGCGTCGCGCAGGCCGACATGTTAGCCAGCCGGCAGGCTCACGATTTTCCCGCATGGTCGCCGTACTCCCAGTCGTAGGGCACGCCGGTGTCGCCCAGGATGAAGCGCACCAGTTCGTCGAAGCCGCGTTCGGCGCGCACGTCGTTGGACAGGATCAGCACGCAGCGCTGGTCGCGTTCCAGGCAGACCAGCGTGTTGGCCGTCTGCCCGTCGTGGCCGCCCTTGTAGAAGCCGTGGCCTTGCGGACCGTCGAACACCACCACGCCGAGGCCGGCGTTCAGGTCCTTGCGCTGCTTGTCGACGGGCAGTTCGACGCCGAAGTCGGGGAACTGGTGCGCGGTGGCGATGTGCAGGCTCGGCCGCGTGATCTCGGCGCGCGACGCCGCGCTCAGGCCGTCGCCGCGCACCAGCGCGGCCGCGAACCTCGACAGGTCGGAGATCGTGGTGTTCATCGAGCCGGCCATGCGGATCTTGCTGCGCTTGTCGTGCGGCTGCGGCTCGCCCCGGTCGTTCCAGCCGTCGGCGACGTT
>CAIMXF010000536.1 GCA_903845345.1 uncultured beta proteobacterium | reverse complement strand
TGGATGGCGTCGCCCATGTTCTCGGCTTCCACCTCGAACTGGTTGTACTCGGCGTCCATGAACACGTACATCGGGTCGGCGAAGTAGGTGTACGTGCATTCCTTCTTGTCGAGGATGATCTGGTCCATCTTGTCGTCGGCCTTGAAGACGACTTCGGCACCGGAACCGTTGAGCAGGTTCTTCATCTTCATGCGCACGGTGGCGGCATTGCGGCCACCGCGGCTGTATTCGGTCTTCAGCACGACCATCGGGTCCTTGCCCTGCATGATGACGTTGCCGGCGCGGATTTCCTGAGCGATTTTCATGGGTCGATTTCCAGAGCTGCGTTACTGTTGGTCGAGGACGGGGCGCCGGGCGGGAAACACGCAGTTCCCGATCCTCGGCGTTTGCTCGCGCAGCCGGACATCCCGCCGCTGACGTAACGCAAAGCCCTGCATTTTAGCGCTTTTCGCGGACGAAGGCGAGCAGTCGAGCGACGAGGTCGGCCGACCCTGCCAATCGGTCACGCCACGCCCGGGTGGCGGCGCCCGCGGACGCCAGCGTCTCGGGCGTCCAGGCGGTCAGCGGCGCGGCCGGGTCGTCGAGCGCGTTCCAGGCGGCGGTCCAGCCGCGGATCGTCCCGGCGACGTCGCCCGGCGCGCCGGCCAGCGCCAGGTCCAGGAAGGCCTCGATCTTCGCGCCGTGCGCACCGTCGTCCTGCGCATAGGCCTGCCAGACGAACGGCCTGCCGGCCCACTGCGCGCGCACCCAGGAGTCCTCGCCGCGCACGAAATTGAGGTCGGCGGCCCACAGCAGGCGGTCGAAGTCAGGCTGCGCGAGCCAGGGCAGCGCGTGCTGGCGCAACGCGGACCAGCCCGCGCCCAGCGGCGCCAGCGCGGCCCGCACCGCGCCGGTGGCCGCGCCGGGCGCGGTCGCCAGCACCGCCGGGCGGCCGTCGGCGGCCAGCGACGCGACCAGCCGCTCGACCGGCGCGCCCGGGTAGCAGAACACGCTCACGAGGCGCTCGTCCGCGCGCAGCGCGATGCCCCGGGCCGACAACCACGCCGCGCGATCGAACACCGCCTGCTCGGCCTGCAACGCGGGCTCGCGCAGCAGGCCGCCGGTGGCCGGCGTGAAGCCGGGATAGAAGAACCACTTCACGAGGCCGCGCGCGGGCCCGCTCATCTGCGGCGACGCCAGCGCGTGGCTGCGTTCGACGTAGGGTTCGGCGCTGAGGTATTCGAGGTTGATCCAGACGGGCGGCTGCCCGCCTTCTGCCGCGGCGGCCATCGCGGCCAGGAAGGCCGGCGCGGGGTCGCAGCCGAACGCCTCGACGACGACGTCGCCCGGCGGCGGGAAGGTGGTCGTCGAGAGCCACGCCGCGACATCGACGCCGTGGTGCCCGCCCGGCGCCATCCAGCGCAGCGCGGTCGCGTCGTCCACCCACAGCCGCACGCGCTGGCCGCGCTCGGCCAGGTTGCAGGCGAGGCGCCAGCACACGCCGATGTCGCCGAAGTTGTCGACGACGCGGCAGAAGACGTCCCAGGTCGGCGAGGGCGTCGAGGCGGCGGCGTTGGAAAGGGCGGGCATCGCGGCGATTATCCGCAGGCGCGTTTCGCGTTTCTGGCGCGCGGCACAATGACGGGCTCATGCCGCGCTCCCGATCCGACAAGTCCCCTCCCGCCGACGCCAAGGTGCCGGCCGCCGTCGCCAGGAAGGGCGGCCCCACGGCGCTTCCCGTGTCGTCCGCGCAGCTGGGCAGCGCCGAGGACGTCGAGGCCTGGATCGACAGCACGGCGCGCGAGGACACCCGCGCCCGCCAGGCCGAGGCGGCCGACCGCGCGGCCGTCGAAGCCGCGGGCGTCGCGCGCGAGAAGCTGCTCGCCGAGGTGAACGCGCTGCCCGCGATGCCGGGCGTCTATCGCTACTTCGACGTCGCCGGCACCGTGCTGTACGTCGGCAAGGCGCGCAACCTCAAGCGCCGCGTCGCGAGCTATTTCCAGAAGGACCACGGCGGCACGCGCATCGGCCACATGATCGGCCGCATCGCGCGGCTGGAGACCACGGTGGTGCGCACCGAGGCCGAGGCGCTGCTGCTCGAGAACAACCTGATCAAGACGTTGAACCCGAAGTTCAACATCCTGTTCCGCGACGACAAGAGCTACCCGTACCTGCGGCTCGTCTCGCACCCGTTCCCGCGCGTGGCGTACTACCGCGGCGCGGTCGACCGCAAGCACAAGTACTTCGGGCCGTATCCGGGCGCCTGGGCCGTCAAGGAGACGATCCAGCTGATCCAGAAGGTGTTCA
>CAIMXF010000535.1 GCA_903845345.1 uncultured beta proteobacterium | reverse complement strand
CGTTCAGACAAGCGTCCCAAGCGGGTGCGCGGGCACCCCGTGTCTGCAGTTTCTTGGGCGTCGCGAAGGCCGTGGGCACTGGCCGGGTGCGAATTCTTGCCACCTTGGTGTGCGCGCCTCGACCTGATCGCATTGCCGATGTCTGGGCATATTCCTTGCGTCGTCTGCGGTTTGTAAACCGGCATTTCAATCCGGTGCGCGACCTGTCATCGCGTGATCGAGAACACCGGTTTGCACGGGTTGATTCGCATCCCGAATTGCGGTCGATCGTCCTGGCGATCGCGCATGCCCGTCGTCCCTGCCATCGACTCCATCGCCGCACTCCCGAATCGACCGGGTGCGCGTCACGACATCAACGAACCATAGAGGACCGCGCGCCATGAAACTCCAGAAGCAAGTCGTCAGGACGATCCCGGTATTCGCCGCGCTGGGCGTCTCGGCCGCGTTCGCACAATCAGGAACGCCGGCGGCCAGCGCTCCGGCGCCTGCCACGGGCGCGTCCGCACCGACGAGTTCCGGTGAGCTTCCCTCGCAACAGGTCGTCGTCCATGGCATCAAGCGCGGCGACCTGATCCTGCCCACGACGGTGACCTCGGCGTCCGCGTTCGGCATGGACCTGAACGTCCTCGACACGCCGCGCAACAACACCATCCTGTCGAGCGCGCAGCTCGATGCCCTCAACGTGAAGGATCCGCAGGGGTTCTCTTACCTGACCTCGAGCAGCTACAGCGATTCGTCGTTCGGCGTCCCGAACGTGCCGCGCATCCGCGGCCAGTTCGCGGACGTCTTCGTCAACGGCATGCGCGACAGTTTCACGGCCAACGGTTATGGAGCGCCCTTCAGCTTCAATGCGATCGACACCATCGACATCAACAAGGGGCCCGCGACCGTGCAGGCCGGCCCCGGCGCCGGCGTGGGTGGCTCGATCAACATCGGCACCAAGCAGCCCAACTTCGTGAAGTTCACCGGCGTCGCCGGCATGGAATTCGACACCATCGGCCACCGGCGCCTGTCGCTCGATGCGGGCGGCCCGCTGAACGACGACATCGCCTGGCGCTTCAGCTATTCGGGCGACAACAGCGGCAGCTATTGGTACGACCAGTATTTCCACCAGCAGTCCGTCTACGGCGTCGTGACCGACCGCATCACGCCGCGCTACAGCGTCACGCTGAGCAGCGAGGTCAGCGAAGCCAAGCTCACCGAAAACGACGGCGTCAATCGCGTCAACCAGGCGTTCATCGACCACGGCACCTACCTGACCGGCGGCATCGTCGGCGACTGGCAGTCGTTCGGCACCGAGACCAACCTCGGCAACCCGGTGCAGCTCGGACGTCGCGTCAACATCGACGAGGCGCCCGACACCGGCGCGCGCACGCTGAAATACAACGTCCAGTTCATCCAGAACCTGGATGTCAACGACAACCTCTCGGTATCCAACAACACGTTCTTCAACTACCTGAACCGCTACAACCTGGTCGAGGACTACTTCGCCGACTCGACGAAGAACAGCTACACGATCGAGAACAAGACCGACTTCAAGCTCAGCTTCGGCGCACCCGTCGCGGGCCAGGCCGCGCCGTCGCAGTCGATCGACGCAGGCTTCACGTTCCGCTTCGCGCACGTCGAGGACATTCAGAACTTCCTCGACGAGACCGTCAGCGTGTTCGACCTGTCGGGCGCGCCATCCAGCTGGGTCTATCCGAGCACGATCCAGACCGGCGTGCCCTACACCGGCGCATTCAACAAGCCGCTTTATGGCATCCCCGGCCGCGACGCCTTCGCGGCGAACGCCTCGATCAACTCCGACTTGAGCGACGTCGGGCTGTTCCTCGAGCACCGCATCGCGGTCATGCCGCAGCTCAACGTGCTGTACGGCGTGCGCGCCGACTTCGTTCACCTGAACGAAAAGGATCCGCTGGCCATCGACGCCATCGAGGATCCGGTCGTCACCACGGACGCTTCGCATTCGACGAAGTGGTACATGCTGGGCAATGCGAACGTGAGCGGCATCTACAAGCCCGTGCCGTGGGCGTCGACCTACCTGACGTACAACTTCGCGCAGTACGTCGACCCGACCTCGGATGACGGCGGCGTGGGCACCTTCGGCGTCGCGGACAGCTCGCAGCTGCGCCAGACGACCAAGCTCGTCGAGCTCGGCGCGAAGTTCGACCTGCTGCAGAAGAGCCTCTTCCTGTCGACCGCCGTGTTCAAGCAATCGCGCTCGATCCCCACCGGCGCGGGTGGAACCACTTCTTCGACGGCACACATCTCGGGTGCCGAAGCGGAGCTGAACTACCAGCCGAGTCCGCGCTTCTTCATGACGGCGAGCTACTCGTTCCTGCGGACGATCCTCGATTCGGCGGCGTCCTTCTACGACTATCCCGCCGAGGCGGGCACGAACATCGACGGCGCCGGAAGCGAAATCGTCTGGGCGGCCGGCCAGAAGTTCAAGGATCCGGGCGTGCCGCAGAACCTGTTCAACGTCCTGGCCAACTACAAGTTCGAGACGGGACTGGGCGTGCAGGCCAACCTGCAGGTCACCAGCCCGATCGAGACGACGACGTCCGGCCAGATCGACCTGGGCGCCACGTCCGACGTCCCGGCCTCGATCGTCGCCAACGGCGGCTACTACAAGTCGCCGACGATCCCGCGCCAGTACACGCTGAACTCCGCCGTGTTCTACGACTTCAGGCAGTTCGAGGTCAAGGCCTCCGTCTACAACGTCACCAATCGGCGCAACCTGACGAACGACGCCCCGTTCTACGGCAACGACTTCATCACCGTGAATCCGCCGCGCAGCCTCGAGATCAGCCTCAAGGCCAAATTCTGAGCGCCGGGAAGGTCTGCCGGGGCCGGGCGTGATTTCCTGGTTCGGGCGAGATGGCGAGGGCACGCGGTCGAACACGGGATGCGCGGCTCGATAGCGGATGGCATCGAACGACCGCTCGTGGCCGACCAGCGAACCTGGCGTAGCGCTTCTGTGTTCGGCCCATCACTGTTCGAGCGAAGCGGTCGCCTTTTTCAGCAGCGAGCTCGAGTGCAAGGTCGCAGACCGTCCGGGCCTGGGGCGGTTGATCGGCCTGGAGCTGCAAGATCCGATGGCGCAGGTTTCGGACGACTGGGCGCCGATCGTGGCGGATCTCCTTGAAAAGCAACGGGCCGGAGAAGTGCTCATTCAACGCCAACCCTCTGGTTCGGCCTTGCGACCAACCTGCCGCAGACGCTCGCAAAGCCGCCGCAGGCCTTCTGGCAAGCCTGATCGCGTCCGGAGGACGTCTAGCAAACGCCGGTCGTGGTCGTTGAGCGGCCAGTGCTGCGACGTCGCGGCCCACTCCGCGACGCGCCTGTGGGGTACCCAGGCCAGGCCGCGCGCCGACCAAAGCGCCCCGACGCCGCAGGCGATGTCGACGCCCGCCGGATCGGCATCGGCGCTGATCCAGGCGGGCGCGGGCGCGAGGTCCAGCGAACGGCCCATCGTCGCCAGCCATTCCGATGACGGGCGCCCAGGCATCCACACCAGCACGATGCCGGCGACCCGGTCCGTCGGCTGCCCCTCGAAGCGGGTGCGGTTTTCGATCACCTTCGGACAACGCACGCGGCTCGGGCAGGGTGTCCTCCTTTGCGGCTTGCCAGGAGGCCAGCAGGGAAATCAGGTCCGTCAACTCCGCAGGCAGCTTCAGCACATCGAGCGGACCGGACTCGACGTGGACCGACGAAGCGTGACCGTCGGCAGCGGGCGAGGTTAGGCAGCGTCCATCCCATGCCGCCTTGAACGTGGGGGTCCGGGCGACGAGTTCGCTGGCGCCGACTTCAGCTGGAGGTCGAGCCCAGCAGCCCGGACGCCGACGGACGGCGAAGCTGTATCGGCCGGTTGACCGCCGTCCCGCTCGCGCCTTACTTGCTGGCCTCGCCCGTCGCGTCGTCAGACTTCTTCAGAAAGCCGGACAGCGCATGCGAGACACCCGTGATGCCGTCATTGGAAAGGCCGGCGTCTTTCATGACCGCGTCGATGATGGGCTTGGCAATCTGGTATTGCATCGCCGAGTTCATCACCTGCTCCGGGAACGTCGCACCTGCGGTTGCGGGCGCGCCGTCATGCGCGGCACCGCCCGAGGTGCCCGGCAGGCCGCCAACCTGGAAGATGCGGATGGACTCGATCTTCTCCATCGGTCGCACCGCCTGCTGCAAGATGACCGGCAGCTGCTGCAGCAGCAGGGTGCGCACCTGGAGGTCTATCTGTGCGGCCGACAAGGTGTTGAGCGCTTCGTTGAGCGCCCGCTTGCCTTGCGCCTCGGCAAGGGCTGCGGCCTGGCGCGCCTTCGCCTCGATCGTGATTGCCTCCGCGCGATCGAGCGCGGCATCCTTCTCGGCCGACGCCGACACCTTGACGCCGATCGCGCTGCGCTCGGCCTCCTTCGAGGCCTCGATCAGCTGGATGTTCTTCTCGCGTTCGGCCACCGCCACCTGCCGCGCCGTCGTGACGCCTTCCTCTGCCTTGACGGCGTCGGCGCGCGCGAGGTTGCCCGCCGCGTCGGCTTCGGATTGCTCGCGCGACTTCGTCGCGATCGCGATCTGCGTGTCCTGGCGAGCGATCTCGACCTGCTTGCGCTGCTCTGCGCGCTGCACCTCAGTCTTGCGTTCGAGCTCGATCTCGCGCGTCTGGATCGCCAGGTTCTTCTCGATCTCGGCTGCCTTGATGTCGCGCTCGGCTTCGATGCGCCGCTGACTGACCTGCTGCTCGGCCTCGATCTTGGCCGCTTCGGCTTCGCGAGTGCGTTCGGCCTGCTGGGTCGCGATCATCGCGCCCTGCTGCGCGCGGGTGTTCTCGATCTCGCGCTTCTGCAGCAGCGACGCGAACTCCTGATCCTTCTCGATCGTGAGCTTCAAGCGGCTCGCCTCGAGATTCTTCGTGCGTACCAGCACCTCGGTATCCTGTTCGACGTCGTTGCGCTGCTTGCGTCGCGCCTCGGTCTGTTCGGTCAGGCGGGTCAGCCCTTCGGCGTCGAAGGCGTTGTTCGGGTTGAAGAACTGCTTGTCGGTCTGATCCAGACTGGTCAACGACACCGATTCGAGTTCGAGGCCGTTCTTCTCCAGGTCTTCCGCGACGGCATTCTGCACCGCCTGCACGAAGTCGCGCCGCTTGTCCTGGAGCTCCTGGATCGTCATGGTCGCGGCCGTCGCGCGCAGCGAATCGACGAACTTGTCCTCCACGAGCGTCTTCAGCTCGTTCGGGCTCATGGTGCGGGCGCCGAGGGTCTGCGCCGCGATGCTGATCGACTCTTCGGTCTGCTTCACGCGCACGAAGAAGGCCGCGGTGACGTCGACACGCATGCGGTCCTTCGTGATCAGGCTTTCGCGCTCGCGTCGAACGACCTCCAGCTTGAGCGTGTTCATGTTGACCAGCACACGTTCGTGGAAGATCGGCAGCAGGATGGCGCCGCCATCCATGATGACCTTCTGGCCCCCGAGCCCCGTTCGCACGAACGAGGTTTCCTTTGTCGAGCGCTTGTAAAGCCGCGCGAAGATCGTCCCGATGGTCAGCAGCGCGATCAGCGCGATGCCAGCGATGACGGCCATCTGGAGCAGGTTGTCCATGTTGCTTGTCTCTCCTCAGTCTCGATTGTTGGAAATGCGCGGCCGGATCCCGCCGTCCTCAGAGCAGATTCGGGTGCGGATTGGCGATGCAGCGATAGAACGCCCCGGCCTTCTGAACGATCAATACCTGCACGCCTTCGTCGAAGACTTCGCCGTCGACATCCGGCTCGACCATCAGGTAGTGCGTTCTCCCGTAGCTGTCGCGCACGCGCGCCTGCGCCGCCCAGCCGCGCCGCGCCGCGCCGCTCGAGATGACGCCTGCGCGGCCGATCAGCGCGAGCTCGCTCACGACACTGCTTTCGTCGCGAGGAATGATGTGCGCGATCAGCGCTCCGAGGCCGCGCACGGTGGCCAGGCCGGGCGCGACCGCGATGACACCGGCAGCCCACGCCGGCAGGTAGAAGCCGAACACGCCGTGCATCACCATTTGCATCGCGTAGCCGAAAACCGTGTAGCCGGCCAGAAAGAGCATCAGCAGCACGAGCGCCGGCACCTTGCCAATGTGCAGCCACCCGAGGGTGTGATCCAAGCTCGAGTCGGAATGGAGTTCGGGCAGCGCATGGTCGATGAGGTTGCTGGGGCTCAGCGAGACGAGCATGCCCAGCCCCTCGAGCATGGCGACGAGAACGATCAGCGCAAACGAAACGCCGAACGGAAACGTCTGCGACGTGGTGAAGAGGTTCACGCCTTGCCCGCCTTCAATCGGGCCATGCGTTCGGCGATCTTGTTGTCGCGAACGAGGTCGTCGAGTTCCTTGAGTTGCGCAGCCTGCCTGAGGCTGGTCGTGCGGGTGGCGCCGGCCAATCCGGTCTGGCGCTCGTACATTCGATCGAATGCGCCGGTGACTGCGTCCATCCGCTGCTCCGTCGCACTGCCGGCAGTTCCGCCGCCGGGCTGCACCGTGGCGCTTGCCGCGGCACGACTTCGGCGATATTCGGACAAGGCTTCGCTCATCTCGCGCTTCTTGGCCAGCAGCGCGGCCACATAGCCCTGCAGTTCACTCTCCTGCCGCGCCTGCTCCGCCAGCGTCATCTCGAGCACCGGGATCTGGGCCTCGATATCGAGTTGGCGCGCGACCGCGGCGCGTGCCAGCTCCTCACGGCCCATTGCGAACGCTTCCTCGACCTGGTCTACCAGCCTGTCGTGCTGCTCATTCAGCCGAGCGTGGTGCTGCTGTGCGAGATGGCGGTTCGCACTGACGAGTCCGAGTTCGTGCCGAACGTCGTCGATCACCGCATCCGCTTCGCGCAGCGACTGCTCCATGAAGGCTTCGGGCGCCTGGTTCTCGATGTGGTCGATGAGTGCGTGCACGCCGCCCGCGATCACGCGGCCCACTCGGGTCTTGAGGGAATCAGCCATGTCAAGCTCCTCTCTGGTTCTGGATCGTAGCTGCCAGTTCAATCGTAGCCGGCATGTGCCGTTTGATGACCGCCGGATCGTATGCCGCCGCCGCGACGGTGGTCGCCTGCCGCAGCAGACCCTCGCACAAGGCGAACGCGCGCCGCACGAGTGCATCCTCGAGCTTCGCGCCTTCGGTCTCGTCGGCGGGTGCCTGACTCACCATCATGGCGAGGCTGGTTGTCATGTGTTCGAGCAGCAAGCCGAGCACCGCCGAATGACGGCCGGAGCTGCCTTCGATGCGCACCAGCGCCTCACGAAGCCGAGCGGTCATGTCGCGCGCCCACGCGTGGGCGGCGACGTAGTCGAAGGCGCCATCGTGCTGGCGCTTCAGCTCGCCCAGCAGAATGCGCAGCTTGTCGCTGTTCGTCGTTGCCCCCTCGACCTGGAGCTTGGCGAGCCACAGGTAGAGATCGCTCGGTATGCGCGCCGAAAGAGGCTCCATCGACGATGCTTGCGTGACCATTTCGTTCTCGTGTTCCGGATTGCTTGAATTCAAGTGTATTCATATGCGTTCATTTGTCAATGGATTTTTGAGCCGTCGAAGAGCACTTCCCCGGCTCGACGATCTGGTTTCACGCTGCAATGCGGAGATGATGCGTCAGTCGGCCATTTGCTGCCGGTCGCGAACGGCAGCTTCGGATCAGCCCAACAACAGGCGATGGCCCCGGCGATGGCGAAGAATTGAGCCATGACATCCACCTCTTTCGACATGGTTCCGTCCAAGTCGCTCGACCCAGGCGACATCGCATCGGCATTGACGGATCCCGTTCCGAATGCCTGTGGCGTCGATGTTGGCGGTGATGTCGCAGATCTGCCCGCTGAGCCGGGCGCAATTTGGGCGATCGTCGGTGCCTCCGACGACCCTGCGTGGCCGTGCGTAGCCGATGTGCTGGTTGTCCGCGACGAGTGCCGGCTGACACCATTTCCTGACCTTCGAATCGCCGTGCATTTGCACGGGCGATTTGGGACAGACGCGCTCTGCGAAACTCAGCCTTTCGTCGGCGAAATCGATCCGCTGGATCCGTATTGGTGGCTGGCGTACGTCGGACGATCGTGGCATTTGGCGAGCACCGTCGGCACTCCGCTGATGGGACTTTCCTCCGATGGGCCAGGCCAAGCTTCCGTTCGCCGACTGCGTCCTATAGAGGTACCAGCATTAGCTTGAGCGTCTGGTCTTTCGCTGCGGATATTGAAGCCGGCTGCATTGGGTCGATGGGGTTACGATCGCCCCGACGGCGAATGGGCGGCACGCGGCCACTAACAGACGCTGGCCAGAGTCGTCTTTGAAGAAGTTCGGGCACGCGTGAACGACGGCTCGGGGTGGGAATCGGGTCGTCGCAGACGTGCTGGCTCTGGTTCAAGCCACGGCAATGCCACCGCTCTCGAATCTGCCGCACTGGCAGCCGTTGAGCCACATCAAGTTCTCGTTGCCAAACGAATCCTTCCCTGCGCATCCGCCGTGTGACGCCGTCGGCGGTCGGCACCCATCGCCTTAGAATCATGCCGCGGATGGACGACCAACGGGCTCGACGCAACCTGAGCGCCATCCGGATTTGGGAGGAGACATGCGTATCAACGGACGTGCTGGCCGAGCTTTGGCGGCCGCGGCCGCGCTGCTTGTTCTGGTCGGATGCGGCGGTGGCGGCGGCAGCAACGGGTCGCCGAATCCCGGTAGTGGAGGAAGCACGAGCACGGACGGCTACGTCCTCTTCGCGACCGATATCGTCGGCGGCTTCATCACAGCGTTTCGCACGGCCGACCCGCCGGCGGGGCAGTTGCTCGCAGGCCACGTCGTCGAACACTCCGACGGCGGAGCGACCATCGCCTATGACGCGGTCCATGACGATCTCTACGCCGTTCATGCGTACGCCAGCCAAGAAGACGTGATCATCGACGTCTTCGCCCACGCGAGCCAGATGTCCGACGATGCGGCACCTTCCCGCTCCATCCTGGTGACCGGCTACGTGGTGCCGTTCGCCACGGCGATCGCCTTCGACGCTGCGCGCAACGAGTTGTGGCTGGGCGGTCTCACCGGCAACGGCGGCAACAACGGCGGTCGACTGACGGTGTTCGCGAACGCGAGCAGCCTGAGCGGTGCGGCCGCACCAACCCGCGACATCCAGGGACTCCCGGATTTCTCGACCTTCGCTGTGGATACGACGCACGACATGCTCTACCTGGCTGGCGGCGGCGGCGTGATGCATGGCGTCTATGCGTTCGCCAATGCGTCGGCGTTGACCTCGTCCACGGCAGCAACGACGAGCCGTGCCATCGAGGGCGTCGATGGAGTCAGCACTTACCTGATCACCGTCGATGATCAGCGCGACGTCCTCTACGTGCCGAGCCCGAGCGGCGGCCTCGGCATCGTCCATGGCGCGAGCACAGCGACGCCGACCGTCACGACTTTACGCTTCGCGTCCGATGCTTCCTGCTGCACCACTGCCGCTATCGACAGCAAGAACGACCGCTTGTTCGTCGGCGCCTATGCCAACGCTTATGTGCTGGATAGCGCGAGCAAGGCGACCGCTGCGACCGTTACTCCCGCGGCGGCCGTGACATCGCCGGGGGCTTCGATCTTCAGCTTTGCGTTTCCGTGAGGATGCAAACAGTCAGAAGCATCACCAAGGCGCCGGACAACGGGCTGCAGGCGATGAATTCCGGGGTCTTGAGAGTTCAGGTAAGGGTGCGCAGCGTTACGGTTGGCTTGTTCGTTTGCAATCTGCACGCGGCCACCAGCAGCCTGTCGTGAACGACTGGTATCGGGGCAGGCTAGCAAGCTTGACTCGCCCGCACACCGCGAAATCGCGCTCCATGAGGCCGGCCGTTACAGGACGCGCGACAACGCTTAGCGTCATGGCCTGAGAGTGGCACGACTGGGTGAGAGTTTCACCGTCAAGCAGATGGATGCGCCCGCGAAGGAGGGTGTGAAATGAGCATGCACCGGTCTTTCGTTGCGACCCTGGCAAGCCGGGTCGGCGGGTCGGCGGCCGCCGTCGCGCTCGCGTCAGGACAACTCGTCGAACATCCGGCCAAGCCCCCGCCCGCCGGTTTCGGCGCCGACGGCTCCAAGGCCGTGATGTACTTCAACAACGGATCTTCCGCGCCTGGCTGCGGTCTGCTGTCGCATGGCGGCACCCAAATCGCCCCGCTGCTGGAACCCGACGAGGGTTCGGACTTCCCGCAATGCCGGGTCTTGGCGGCGCAGTTCGATTCCATTGGGCCGTCAAGAACGTGTACGTGGTTCGATTGCTGCAGCGCGACACGGCGGAGGACACCAGCAACAGCGACGTGGCCCTGGTCGCCGCAACGGCCGGCCTGACACGGCCGGATGGGGTGGACGCCCAGCCCCAAGCCCCTCGGTACTGTAGCCGCCTGGGTGAAGGCACAACTGGTCGGGCTCGACGACGCGAAGGCGGGCTTCAAGCCGCCTGAGCGCGACGTCGCCTTGACGGACGGCGCCTTCCTCGCCGTGGCGGTCGACCCGGCGCGAGCGCGCTGCCGCCCGACGGCCGGTACGCTTGCCCTGGACACGGCACCCACGCCGACCGTCGTACCTTGAGGCGTCGTGCTGGCGACGACAGGATTCGTCAGCGTCGGCACCGCCTGGTTCATTGCATTGCTGCGCACCGCCGATGGGCACGCGGTCGCGCATGTATTCAGCGCCGGCGCGACCATTGCCTCCCCATCGACGGAGTTCGATGCCAGGCTAGCCACTGCGGCGGCAGCCGGCCAGATCGCCGGCTCCGCAGACGCATGCCGGCCCGGAGAACCATCGCCGATGGCTGCTTGCGAGCACTTCACATCATTTGCCGCGATGGCTTGCCGTTGCTCCGCCCATGTCGCGCCGCCGGCCCAGTCCGACGGACCGCATGCCGCTACGGTTGCGGCTTCCAGGATGCGGCGCGCTGCTGGGCACGCGCGCGTTGCTCGGGCGTCAGCACCGCATCGATGTTCGGGCGGTTGAGCTTGGCTTCCTCGTCGCCCTGAGCGGCGGCGAGGATGCACCAGACGTCGGCCTCTTCATTGTCGCGCGGCATGCCCAGGCCGCTCGCAAGAAGAATGCACAGCTGCGACTGGCCGCGCGCATCGCCATGTCCGGCGGCCTTGCGGATCCAGGCGGCCGCCTGCGCGATGTCCGGGCTCGTGCCTTCGCCGTGGCGGTACATGATGCCCAGCCCGGCCTCGGCTTCGGGCAGCCCCTGAGCCGCGGCCTTGCGCTCCCACTCGAAACCCAGCTGGGTATTCTTGGCGACGCCGCTTCCGGCGACGTAGGCGATCGCCACGAGTTGCTGCGCCTCGCGATTGCCTTGCAGCGCGGCCTTCATGAACCAGTCGAACGCGACGGCCTTGTCCTGCGGGATGACGGTACCCGCGTCGTACATCGTGCCCAGCCCCAGCTGCGCGACAGCCAGACCTTGCTCCGCCGCCTTGCGCGCCCAGGCAGCTGTCTGCCGCTTGTCCTGCGCGACGCCGAGACCTGTGTAATAGAGTTGCGACAGCTTCATCTGCGCGCGCGCGTCGCCGGCTTGCGCAAGTGCGCTGAACTGGGAGAAGGCCGTCGTGTAGTCGTGGGCGTCGAATGTCGCCGTCGCCTGCTCGAATGTGACGGCGCCGCCAGGCGCGGACGCGGCTGCCGTGAGCACGCCGGGCGCCGGCGCGTCGACGTCGACCTTTTCGACGGCGTAGGCGTTGGTGATCGGGATGTTCTGCGGCGGCAGCTTGAACGCCTGGAACACCGGAAGGAACACGCCGTAGGCTTCGAGGTAGACCAGCGACAGCTCATCGCCCGGCCGGTCCGGTTGCTGGCAGGTGACGAAGACCGCCGTGCCCTGCAGCGCCGGGGACACCGTGGCCGCGGCCTGGCGCTCCGAGGTTGCGCAGGTGCGCTTGATGATCGCGAAGTTCGACCGGTCGATTGATTTCAGCACGTTCTTCGACGTGACGGCAGTGTCGCTTTCGCTCACGCTCTGCCAGACGGCGCGCGGCGTCAGCGACGCATCGAAGCTGGCGGGTAGCGTCACGTCGCTGATCTTGGTGACGCTGGTCGAGTCGATGTCCAGGTGCGGGAAGGTCTGCGCGAGGTGCTTGGTGGTGTGCGTCTGCACGAGGACGAAGGGGCCATATTCCAGCAGCGTGGACGCGTTGCCGGGGCCATTGCTCGAACTCTCGAACATGTAGCCCGGCGCGTTCGGCAGGAACTCGATGGTGCGGTGGTCGGTGCCGGCGTCCTTGCCGTCGCGCATGATCACGCGCTTGAGGACGACGCGGTGCAGCGTGCCCTGCAAGGCCGGCGCGACGGCGGGCCTGAAAGCCTCGAGCTTGGAGAAGACCTCCGGTGCAATGCCCGAGGACGACTTGACGAGGGCGACGTCGCGCAACATGGCTGCTTCATCGACCTGCGACAGCGCCGCCGAGGCGAACGTCGCGAGCAGCAGTGCCAGGGCGGACGCGCGGAGTTGGTGGCGATGCTGCGTCATTGCGCGCCTCCTTGCAGGGCGTCGGCGAACGGCAATCCGCGCAGTTCGGGATGCAGGTGATAGAAGTGGCGACGGTCGTCGTCAACGTCGTCGACAACTGAGAGGCCCGCCGTGCCGGGGCTGGTGACGCCCAGCCAGTCGCGCTGCGAATAGGCTGCTACCTCATGGGCGCCGATGTAGGTGACCTCCCCAGCGCGGACGGTGAAGTGAAGTCCGCGATCGCCATCGGGTACGTTGTACGTCGAGTTGATCAGGCTGCCCGTGCGGCGCCAAACCACGTAGCGGCCTGGCGGCAGCGCGCGAAAGAACAGTAGCCGGCGATCCGTGTCGGTGACTCGCTCGAGGCCGGGCGTGCCGCGGGCCTGCTGCGTGGTGGTGAAGCTCAGGTCATCGCCGAGGCCACCGCCGACCGGGCGGACGAAGATCGAAACCGTAGCCTGCGAGATGATCGCCGTGCGCAGGTCGGGCGAGGAGTTGCCGAAGACCAGCCCCAGCGAGCCGACAACGATGCCTTGACCGGGTACTTGCAGCGCGCGCCCGGATGGCGGCGAAGGGACTTCGCTGGCGCAGGCCTGCATTAGCAGGGCTGCGGCCAGCAGCAGGACTGCGCCCGACAGGCGACGACGAATTGACAATGCCACCATCTCTCTCTCCTCCGTTGTTGCTGGGTTCGCGTGGGCATTGTCGGCATGACCGATGGACATTCGGTCAACGGGCCTGAACGCAAGCTGTCAGGCGGCCGCACGCGTCGCCACCCGCGCGCCGCTGACTCGCACGCCTGACGCTGGTGTCTGACAGGCGCTCGACTACATTTGGCGCACGCGCTCCGCGTGCTTCAGGTGAACGTCCACATGCGTCTGCAACGACTGCTTCCCATCGCCGCCGCTTTCGCCGCGTCCAGCGCTCTGGCCCAAGCCAGCGCGTCGCCGGCTTCGACGCTGCCTTTTCCCGACAAGGCGCTACGCTGCGACGTCGTCGCCGGAAGCATGATGGGCGGCTTCGGCGATCCACGGATGACCGCCGGATTCGCCGAGACGACGCGCCAGGTCGTCGACTACCTGAACCAGGAACTGGCCGGCAACGACTACGACAGCGAGCAGGTCTTCACCGCGCCGACCGAGCCGTCCGTCACGCCGCCCAAGTCGTTCGTCGCCTTCGTGCGCTCGCATTGTTCGCAGATGATCCAGGTCGTCTTCCATGGTGGTCCCGATGGGCAGGGTCAGTACTTCGCCTTCGACGTCAACGTCATTCATTTCGTCAGGGACCCCGCGTCCAGCGATCCGGCGCACAGCGTCACGACCGTGGCGGACTGGAACAAGGACTACCACTATCCGTTGACGAAGGCGCAGCTCGACACCTTTCGCACCGGCCAGTTTGCCCACGTCGTGGCCACTGACCTGATGGCCAGCGGCACGCTGCCCAAGCCGCCTGCTACCGCCGCTCTTACCGAGACGCAACTGCGCGCCGAGTATGCGCGGCGTGTCGCCTTGGCGGGCGGTACGGAATACCATCTGCGCCAGATCCAGTTGAACACCCAGGCCGACGCGCAGGCCGCGCTCGATCGGGTCCGCGCCGGCGAAGCTTTCGAAGCCGTCGTGCAAGATGTGAGCGTGGACATCGCCACGAAGAACACCGGCGGCGACGTCGGCTGGGGCACGCCGCTGACCTATGCGCCTGCAATGGTGCCGGCGATCAAGGCGGCTGCGCCCCACGGACTGATCGTCACGCCACTGCAGTCGCCGGCTGGCTGGCATGTCGTGGAAGTGATCGAGGTGCGACCTTTCGTGGCGCCCCCGTTCGACAAGTTGCGCGGCCAGATCGCCATGACGATGCGCCGCCAGGCTTCGATCGCGGAAGCGTCCAAGTAGGCAGAAGCGCAACGCAAGTGCTCCAAGGGCGGTTCAAGGCGATCGCGCTCGCGTGCAAGTCTCGCGGTCTGCCTGCGTTTTTGATGCCGAGTCGAGCCGGCGCGACGCGCGTTCACTGCATGTTGGGGTGTCGACTGACGGCCGGAAGCGGGCACTGGCGACAGTCGGCTCTGATGCATGCTAGGTGGCCAATGCTCATGTCGCCCTGGCGACCCTGCCTGATGCTCGACGACCCCCATGAACGCTGACCAGTCGAGACTGCCTCTCCGGTTTCAACGTACGACTGCGTTAGATCGACGTTGCTTGCGCCTGACTCGATACTGGAACCAGCCTGATCCATACTACCGGATTCGGTGAACTCGACATGAGTTGGTCTCGGCTTCCGTGCAGATCGTGGTCGTTCGAGCTACGGCAAAACCCACTTCACGCCCCCGCCCGCTCTGACCGCCAAGTCTTAGGCCGAGCAGGGCGGACGCAATATCCTGTACATCTCCTTCGACGCACTATGACTCGCATGCAAAGCACACTGAAGTCCCGACTCATTGCCGCAACGTTGATGTTGGGCCTCGGCTGCCCACTCGCTGCATTGAGCGCCCCGGGGATCGTCTACGACATCGGGGGCAAGTTTGACAAGTCGTACAACGAAGCCGCGTGGCGCGGGATGTCGAAGTGGAAGCAGGAGACCGGGGCGTCGTTTCTGGAATTCGAGATCTCCAGCGAGACCCAGCGCGAGCAGTCGATGCGCCGCATGGCCGAACACGGGACCAGCCCGATCATCGCGGTGGGCTTCGCGCAGGCCGCGGCATTGCAGAAGGTTGCCGCGGACTTTCCGAAACTGCAATTCACGCTGATCGACAGCATCGTGAATCTGCCCAATGTCGAATCGGTCGTGTTCAAGGAGCACGAGGGAACCTTCCTCGTCGGAATGCTGGCCGCGCTCGCGAGCAAGACGGGCAAGGTCGGCTTCATCGGGGGCATGGACACGCCGCTGATCCGTAAATTCCAATGTGGCTACGCCCAAGGTGCCAAGCATGCGAACGCAAGCAGCCAGGTGGTTGCCAACATGATTGGCGACACGGCTGCTGCGTGGAAGAACCCGGCCCTCGGTGGTGAACTCGCCAAGTCGCAGTTCAGCCGCAGCGTCGACGTGGTGTTCGCAGCTGCCGGGGCATCCGGGTTCGGCGTCTACCAGGCGGCCAAAGACGAGGGCAAGCTGGCAGTCGGTGTCGACAGCAACCAGGATCACCTGCAGCCGGGCACGATGCTCACGTCCATGGTCAAGCGCGTCGACCTGGCCGTCTACCAATCGCTGAAGGCCTGGCACCCCGGCGTCACCACGCTAGGCCTGAAGGAAGGCGGCGTCGACTACACCCTCGACGACGATAACGCGCGACTCATCACGGCCGATATGAAGAAGCGCGTCGATTTGGCGAAGGCAGAAATCGTCGCGGGCAAGATCGCCGTCGTCGACTACACAGCGACGGACAGCTGCAAGTTCTGATGGCGACCATCGACATGGCCGCTGCCCCTCTGGCACTGAACCTGACGTCAATTTGCAAACGCTTCGGCAGCGTCCGGGCCAATGCGGACGTGTCTTTGCGCGTGCGCGCCGGCAGCATCCACGCGATCGTGGGCGAGAACGGGGCCGGCAAGAGCACCTTGATGTCAGTGCTGTACGGGCTCTACCAGGCTGATAGCGGCATCATCGAAATCTTCGGACAACGCGTCCGCATTCGCGATTCGGCGCAGGCGATCCGATTGGGCATCGGCATGGTGCACCAGCACTTCATGCTGGTCGAACCCTTGCGGGCGATCGACAACGTCATGCTGGGTGCCGAGCCGCACTGGCTTCTGCGCCGAGGCGAGGCGGCCGTGCGTCGCCGCCTGACCGAGCTGATGCAATCGACCGGTTTGCTGTTGGATCTCGACCGCGCCGTACGCGACCTGTCCGTCGGCGATCGCCAGCGCCTGGAGATCCTCAAAGCGCTGTACCGCGACGCCCGCGTCCTGATCTTGGACGAGCCCACCGCTGTGCTGACGCCGCAGGAGACGCGCACGCTCTTCGACGTGCTGGCGCGGCTGCGCGAGCAGGGCACGACGGTGCTGCTCGTCACGCACAAGCTGGGCGAGGTGATGGCGCTGTGCGACCGCGTCACCGTCCTGCGCGCTGGCGCCGTCGTGCACAACTGCGAGGTAGCGGACACGTCGACGGAGAAGTTGGCGCAAGCCATGGTCGGCCGCCAAGCGCGCATCGGGCGAGCTACCGAAAGGGCATCGACAGTGGGCGCGATCGCGCTGCAGGCGGACGACCTGAGCGTGTCCGACGCATTCGACGTGCCGCGGCTGCGCAGCGTCTCGATCACGCTGCGCGCCGGCGAGATCGTCGGCATCGCGGGCGTGACTGGAAATGGCCAGGGCGAGTTGCTCGAGTTGCTCGCCGGGCTGACGGCGCCGCAGGCTGGACGGCTGCGCTTGGGCGACGCGTCGTTCGACGCGACGGCCCGCTGGCTCGACCCCGTGACGGCGCGACAGCTTGGATTGGCGCACGTGCCGGAAGATCGCCATCTGCGCGGTCTCGTGATGTCCTTTGCGGCCTGGGAATCGGCCGTGCTGGGCTACGAAGCGTTGCCGCAATACAGCCGTCGCGGGTGGCTGCGTCGCAATGACATGCGCGCCGCGACGGCGTCCATGATGAAGCGCTTCGACGTTCGGCCGCCCGCGCCCGACCTGTCGAGCCGGCTGTTCTCGGGCGGCAACCAACAGAAGCTGATTCTCGCCCGTGAACTGGGGCGGTCGCCTCGGGTGCTGCTCGTCGGCCAGCCGACGCGTGGCGTTGATATTGGCGCGATCGAGTTCATCCACGAGCAGATCCGCGCGCAGCGCGATGCAGGCTGCGCGGTATTGTTGGTCTCGAGCGAGCTCGAGGAGATTCTCGCGCTGGCGGATCGGGTGCTCGTGATGAACGGAGGTCGCATCACCGGCGAACTGGCGATCGAGGACTGCACCGAGGAGCGTCTCGGGTTGCTGATGGCGCAGACGGACGAGGCGACAGCATGAAGCCGTCCCGAGGTTCCACCTGGCTCGGCGCGATCGTACTGCAAGCGGTCAACCTCTCCGTCGCGCTGCTCGTGGCCGGCGTCGTCGTCGCCCTCATCGGCCTGAGCCCGCGCGAGGTCCTCGCGGCGTTTGTCGACGGGGCGTTCGGCAGCCTGCGCGGCTTGTCGTACACGCTCTACTACGCGACAAGCCTCATCTTCACCGGCCTCGCGGTCGCGGTGTCCTTCCAGGCCGGCCTTTTCAACATCGGCGGCGAAGGCCAGGCGACGCTCGGCGGGCTCGGCGCGGGGCTGGTGGCAATGTGGCTCGCGCCGCGTCTACCGGCGTTCGAGATGCTGCCACTGATGCTGCTGGCCAGCCTGGCGGCCGGCTTTGCCTGGGCGGCCATCCCTGCGCTGCTGCAGGCCTATCGTGGCAGCCAGGTCGTTATCACCACCATCATGTTCAACTTCCTCGCCAGTTCGCTGATGGGCTACCTGCTCGTCGACAAGCTGCGGGCACCGGGCGGCATGTCGGTGGAGAGCGTGCCGTTCGCGTCGTCGGCGCACCTGCCGAGCGTGCAGGAGGTGTTGGCTCGGGTCGGAATCGAGTGGCCTTCGTCGCCGCTGAACGTCAGCTTCTTCCTCGCCGTGGGGGCAGCAGTCGGGGTCCATCTGCTGCTGTGGCGCACGAGCTTGGGCTACCGCCTGCGCGCCGTCGGTTCGGGCCCCGCTGCCGCAGCCTACGCCGGCATCGATCCCAAGCGCTACGTCGTCGTCGCCGTTGGCCTGTCCGGGGCGCTGGCTGGCATGGTCGGCATGAACGAGATAGCCGGCGTCAACGGCAAGCTTCTGCTGGATTTCGTCGGGGGCGCCGGCTTTACCGGCATCGCTGTGTCGGTGATGGGCCGCAACCATCCAGCCGGCATCGTGCTTGCGAGCCTTCTCTTCGGTGCACTGTCCCAGGGCGGAGCGGAGGCCGGCATGTCGATCCCCGGCCTCAGCCGAGATATGGTGGTCACGCTGCAGGGGCTGATCGTGCTGTTCTCGGGCGCGATGGCTTTCGTGCTCGCGCCGACGCTCGGACGCCTGGGCCGAGCGGTTGGGCGTCTGCGGCGTCGTCTGTTCGCGGTCGATGCCGCAGTCGCGCTCGGGGACGTCGATGAATGAGGAACTGATCGCCGCTGTCCTCGGCTCGACGCTGCGCGTCGCGACGCCGCTGATCCTTTGCGCGCTGGCCGGTCTTCTCGCAGAGGGAGCGGGGGTCGCCGACATCGGCCTGGAAGGCAAGATGTTGTCGGGCGCGTTCGCGGCCGGGGCGGTCGGCGCCACCTCCGGCTCTGTCACGTTGGCACTGCTTGCGGCGATGAGTGCCGGCGTACTGTTGTCATGGCTGCAGGCCTTTGCCTGCGTCAGCCATCGCGGTGACCAGATCGTCTGCGGCTTTGCCATCAACCTGATCGCTGGCGGTCTCACCGCGGTGCTCGGGGTCGCGTGGTTCCACGGTGGCGGCGAGACGCCGCAACTCGCGGACAGCGTGCGCCTGCATGCGCTGTGGCCGCATGCAGCCGAAGCGTGTCGCCGCGTGCCGCTGATTGGTGCCCTGCTCGGAGAAGGCTTGCTGTCCCAGCACGCACTGGTCTATGCCGCGCTGGTATTGGTCGGCGCCGTTTGGTGGTTGTTGCATCGCACGCGGTTCGGCCTCAGGCTGCGTGCAGTGGGCGAGAACCCGGCGGTCATCGACGCCGCAGGGCTGTCGGTGAAGAGGCTGCGCTATACCGCCCTGACGCTCAACGGGATGCTGTGCGGGCTGGCAGGCAGCGACCTGGT
The DNA here is from genome assembly GCA_903845345.1 of uncultured beta proteobacterium. Taxonomy (GTDB): domain Bacteria; phylum Pseudomonadota; class Gammaproteobacteria; order Burkholderiales; family Burkholderiaceae_C; genus Scleromatobacter. The sequence goes on along the minus strand of CAIMXF010000535.1, from coordinate 631 downwards.
GCTTGCCCAGAGCACGTCGTTTTCGCCCGCCATGACTGCTGGCCGAGGCTTCATGGCTTTGGCGGCGCTGATCTTTGGACAGTGGCGGCCGGTGCCGACGCTAGGCGCCTGCCTGCTATTCGGCTTCCTCGATGCGGTCGCGATTCGGCTCCAGGGCATCAGCATCCCCGGTCTCGGCGAGATCCCCGTGCAGGCGATCCAGGCGCTACCTTACCTGCTGACAGTGATCCTGCTGGCGGCCTTCTTCCGCCAATCAAGTGCGCCTGCAGCGCTCGGTAAGCCATACGTCGGGGGCCGCTGACCGGCCCGGCACTCCGCGGCTTCCCGAATTCACATTCGACACGCCACTGGATGTATATGAAAGTCCTCTTTGATACCGCTTTGGCGACAAGCTTGTGTGCTCCCGATCGTGACCCGCCCAGGCTTGCCACGCTGACCCATTCTCAGGAAGAGGCGGTGACCCACCTCCTGGAGTTCTTGGCCTTGACCGAGGCGTTGGTGCATGGAGGCAAGGCTCGGCCAGTAGGATGTCGGCCTCGAAATCGTCTGATCGCCATGCCCCATAAACACAACGCCGAACGCCGGCACCACATTCCGAAGATGCCCTTCAAGGTGACGAACTGGTCGGCGT
>CAIMXF010000534.1 GCA_903845345.1 uncultured beta proteobacterium | reverse complement strand
GTGCCGCACTTCGGGCACTCGCCCTTGATGAAGCGGTCCGGCAGGAACATCGACTTCACCGGGTCGAAGAACTGGTCGATCGTCTTGACGTCGATCAGCTCGTTCTTGCGCAGCGCCAGGTAGATGTCCTTGGCGAGCTGGTGGTTCTCCGGCGAATCGGTGGAGCTCCAGTTGTCGAACGCGATATGGAAGCCGTCGAGGTACTTCGCCCGGCCGGCGGCGATCTCGGCGACGAAGGCCTGCGGCGTCTTGCCCTGCTTCTCGGCGGCGATCATGATCGGCGCGCCGTGGGCGTCGTCGGCGCCGACGAAGTGCACCTGCGCGCCGTTCATGCGCTGGAACCGCACCCAGATGTCGGCCTGGATGTACTCCATCATGTGCCCGATGTGGAAGGGCGCATTGGCGTAGGGCAGGGCAGTGGTGACGAAGAGTTTGCGGGTCATGGTGGGCGCGTGGTGGCGTCGCGCGCGGCCGATCGGCCGCGCGGAGCGTAGCCCTCGATTCTAAAGGCGAGCCGTCGCCCGTGGCGGCCGCGCCTGCTGGCCGGGCATCGGCGCGATGGCGGCCTACCCCCAAGTTCGACGGCGCCGGGGGCCGGCAAATGTCACGTTCGGCGGGCTGTCCCGAAGCTGAGCTGGGCAGTGGATGACGTAAAGTCAGCGCGGTCCGTCGGCCTTTCGTTCCCAAGGATTCCCCTTGAAGCTGCTCAGGAAACTCTTCGCGCATCCGCTCCGGGCGGGCATGCTCGCCGGACTGGCGGCCCTGGCTCTCCTGCCCGCCGCCAGCTGCGCGACGGACATCGCCCACGCGGCCGTCCCGTCGCCCATCCCGGACAACGAGCTGCGCATCGGCTCGCACGTCTTCAAGCTGCCGCCGGGCCAGTGGACGCTCGTGCAGGGCCAGACCTTCACCATCGGCAGCGCGAGCAACCGCGACGTCGAGGGCTTCCGCGGCGTCGTCGTGCTGGTGGACAAGGGCCAGTTCCGCGTCGCGATCGACCTGTCGCTGCCGGTGCAGGACTCCCCGGGCATGGCGACGTGGGGCGACGACAGCTGTGCCGCCGACAACGGGGCGCTGCACGCCACGCCGATGACCAAGTTCGGCGGCCGGCAGTGCCTGGCCGTGTTCGGCCATCCGGACCTGCTGCGCACGTTCCAGCACCCCAGCCCGTACGCCGCGCGCTGGATGCTCGACCAGCACGTCGTCGGCCTGGGCAGCGCCATCGAGATCGTCTACACCAGCCGCCAGGACGCCACCTTCGGCCGCATGCACGTCTTCTTCACCGCGCCCTACTTCGACAGCGACGCGGCGATGACCCAGTGGGCCGCCGCGCTGGAGGACTCGGTCAAGCGCGAGTTCGCCAGCAAGGCGTTCTCCGCCACGCTGCCCGCGTTGCCGGTGCTGTCCGCGTCGATCCAGGCCACCGACTCGGCCTCCGGCATGGTGCACGGCGGCGCGCAGGTGCAGGCCGAGGTGGCCGCCGCGCGCGAGGTGTGGATGGCCTGCCTGCGCAAGGAGGCCGCGCGGCTCGACGACCGCCGAACCGCGGCCAACGAGGTGGGCTCCGCGCTCTACGTCAACTGCCGCGACCAGGAGCTCAAGGGCGTCACCGCCACCATCGCGCCGTCGCGGCTGGCGGTGATGTCGCCGTCGGAGATCAACGAACTCTACGAGGGCGCGCACCGCCAGGTGGTCGATTCCGGCGTGGCCACCAACGTCGTGCTCGAGCACCGCGCCGCGCACGGGCCCGATCCCGTCGCCGCGAAGCCGCCGGCGGACAAGGCGTCGAAGGCGAAGCGCTGAGCGCTCAGCGCGGCGCGCGACGCCGGCGTGCCGCGACCGCGATCGCCGCCAGTCCCAGGCCGGACAGCGCCAGCGGCGACGGCTCGGGCACGGGCAGGCTGGTCACCGCGGGCCTCAGGTCGGTGCTGTCGTTCCAGCCGGTGATCAGCGTGTGCGACGCGTTCGTGGTGCTGCCGTTGGCGGCCGGCGTCTGCAGCAGCACGCGCAGCCAGATCGTCTCGCCCGGCGCGAGCGGCACGTCGACGCCGAACGTGCCGCTGCCCGCCGGGTTGGAGGCGGTGTCGGCGAAGGTCATCGAGGCGACCTCCGTGTAGCCTTCGGCGCTGAAGTCGGCGTCGAACAAGGTGTTGAAGTTGTCGTCGGGCGTGGTGCCGACGTCGATGGCCGAGGCCGTCAGCGTGAAGGCGTCGATCAGCGCGTAGACGCCGGTGTTGTCCGGATAGAAGCCCGTCTCGATCTGGTCGTAGGTGAGCGTGCCGCCGAAGGTGCGCGTGGTGGGGGTGTCGCCGGTGTAGGTGTAGCTCTGCAGCGCCACCGAGTTGGTGTTGGTGCGCTTGTCGGCGTCGCTGGAGGCGCTGGCGTGCAGGACCGGCGCGCCGATCGTGCCGGACAGGCTCACGCTGCCCGAGGCGCTGCCGTAGCCCGCGAAGGTCGCGGTCGCAGCCGACGAGAACGCGCCGCCGTTGCCGCCGTACTCGCTGCTGACGATGGGCGAGACGTCGTCGCAGACGGACGTGGGCCCTGCGACGCAATCGCGCGCGGTGATGAATTCGGCGGTGCCGGCGGTGATCTCGGTGGCGTGCGCGGCCAGCGGCGCGGCCATGAGCAGGGCGAGGGCGAGGGCGGTGCGGTTGGACAGGCGATTCATGGAAGCGGATTCCCGAAGACGGGTTGTTGGAGGAGGACGCTGCCATGGTCGCGATTGCACGCGCCCTGACCATCCCTCGACCGTGTTGCGGACAACCCCAATAGCCCGTGGCGCTGCCCTGGCATCGATCCGGTGGTGCAATGCGAGGGCGCCCTCATCTTCGATCCGTCTCCCCGATGTCTTCTCCCGCCGCCGCTCCCGTCAACGCCGTGCAGGACGGCCTGGTCGGGCGGCAGCACGTGCTGGCGCTGACCGCGATCCTGCTGTCGGTGGCGATGGCCACGCTGGACACCGCGATCGCCAACACCGCGTTGCCGACCATCGCCGGGAGCCTGCACGTGAGCGCGGCGCAGGTGATCTGGGTGGTCAACGCCTACCAGCTGGCGACCATCGCCGCTGCCTTGCCGTTCGCCGCGTCGGGCGAGATCCTGGGCTACGGCCGGGTGTTCACGGCCGGCACGGTGGTGTTCACGTTCGCGTCGCTGGCCTGCGGCCTGGCCGATTCGCTCACCACGCTGGTGGCCGCGCGCATCCTGCAGGGCGTGAGCGGCGCGGCCATCATGAGCATCAACATCGCGTTGATCCGCTTCGTGTTCCCGGCAGGCAAGCTGGGCCGGGGCGTGGGCATGAACTCGCTGGTGGTGGCGCTGGCGTTCACGGTCGGGCCGACGGTGGCTTCGGCGGTGCTGTCGGTGGCGACGTGGCACTGGCTGTTCCTGATCAACGTGCCGGTCGGCATGGCGGCGGTGCTGTTCGCCTGGCGCGCGCTGCCGCACACCGAGCGCCAGAGCCACGGCTTCGACCGCCTCGCCGCGCTGCTGTGCGCGGGCCTGTTCGGCTGCGGCGTGCTGGGCTTCGAGTCGCTGGCCCACGGCGGCCACTGGGCGCCGGTGGCGGTGGAGTGGGCGATCGCCGCCGGCTGCTTCGCGATGCTGCTGCGGCGCCAGGCCGGCCATCCCGCGCCGATGCTGGCCGTCGACCTGTTCAGGGCGCGCAGCTTCGCGTTGTCGGCGCTGACGTCGATCTGCTCGTTCTCGACGCAGGGCCTGGGCTTCGTCGCGCTCCCGTTCATGCTGCAGTCGACGCTGGGCTACAGCGCGGTGACGACGGGCCTGCTGATGACGCCGTGGCCGGCGGTCGTCGCCTTCATGGCGCTGATCGCGGGACGGCTGGCCGACCGCTATCCGCCCGGCCTGCTGGGCGGCATCGGCCTGATCGCGCTGAGCGCCGGCATGGCGTCGCTGGCCATGCTCGCGCCGCACGCGAGCCCGCTGGACGTCTGCTGGCGCACGGCACTGTGCGGCGCGGGCTTCGGCTTCTTCCAGGCGCCCAACCTCAAGGCTTTGATGAGCAGCGTGCCGCCCCGGCGCAGTGGCGGCGCGAGCGGCGTGGTGGCGACGGCCCGGCTGCTGGGGCAGTCGATGGGCGCGGGCCTCGTGGCGCTGTGCTTCCACCTGACAGGCCAGATGCACGCGCCACGCGCCGCCCTGTGGCTGGGCTGCGCGTTCGCGCTGGCGGGCAGCGTTTCGAGCGTGATGCGGCTGACGCCAGGAGGGCGCAAGCTCGTGTCGGTGCCCAGCCGGCTCTGACTCAGGACGCGACGTCGGCGTACAGGCGCTCGGCGCTGATGCGCGCGCGCAGTCCCTTGGCCTCGGCCGGCCCGGCGATGCCGCGGTCGCGGCCACCGGCCTCCAGCAGCAGCGGTTCGTCCAGCGGCTCGCCGCGCCGGCCGGCGAGGACGGCCACCTGCGGGGCGTGGGTGTCGGCGGTGCGCCGCACGACCACCGCCACCTCGCCGCTGAACAGCCGCACCAGGCTGCCCGGCGGATGCACGCCGAACTCGGTGATCAGCGCCAGCGCGAACGGGTTGCCGCGTTCGACCACCAGCAGGTCGCGCGCGGCGCGCGGCGGCGGCAGGCTGTCGCGGCCGCTGCGGCCGGCCAGCTTGGCGGTGTAGACGTCCACCGTGCGCAGCGCGTTGGCCATCTCGCCCACGTCGACGACGCCGGCCGGGTAGCCGCCGCCGCCCGGCCGCTCGTGATGCTGCTCGACCGCCTGCAGCCACTCCGCGTCGGTCACGCCACTGGCCTTGAGTGCGGCCAGGCTGGTGGTCGGATGGGTCTGGACCGCCTGGCGCTGCTGCGGATTGGGCAGCCGCGCGAGGTTGGCCATGCGCTCCTGCAGGTCCAGCATGCCCAGGTTCATGGTGAACGCCGCCTTCACCAGCGTCAGGCAACGCTCGCGCGGCCAGCCCAGGCGCAGCGCGATCAGGTAGGCCGCGGCGGCGGCGTGCAGGCTGCGTACGACGCCATAGGGCGCGTGGTCGGACTCGTCGGGCCGCACCAGCAGGAAGATCGCGAGGTCGGGCGCGCGTTCGGTGAGCGTGGCCAGCTCGTCGGCCGCATCGGCGAGCGCCGCGGGCGCATCGGGCGCGGGCATGCGCGCCAGCACGCGCGCGAGGGTCTCGCCGAGTCGGCGCCACAACAGCGGCAACTGTCCGGTCGGCGTGGCCGCGATCTCGCCGCGCAGCTCGGCGACGTCGACGCAGGCCCCGCGTTCGACCAGCGCCGAGAGCTCGTCCGCGTCGCTGACGACCTGGTTCTTCGACAGCAGCAGGCGGCTGGACGCGTCGCGGATCGCGAACGGCAGCGGGCTGCCGAGCCGGATCCGGTGCTGCAACCGGGTGAGCGGACAGAGTTCCATGAGGCCCTCCGGTGGAAACGCCAAGACGGTCGGGCAGTCCCCGTGCCCGGTGTTGCCAAGGGACGCGCGGTAGACTGCCCGCAGTGCGCTCCCCGCACGGCCCGATTCTGCGCCCGGCCAGCCAAACCTGCAGCCCCCGCGTTCTCACCCGTCCACATGCGCCCGCCGGCGCCGCCTCCATGTCCGTCTCCGAAGCCGCGCTGACCGCAGCGCTCGCCACCGTCCTCGATCCGCATACGGGGCAGCCGTATACCGCGGGCCGCCAGCTGAAGAACCTGCGCGTGGGCGCGGACGGGGCGGTGGCGTTCGACATCGAGCTCGGGTATCCGGCGCGCAGCCAGTTTCCCGTGGTGCGCGCGGCCCTGGCCGCGGCGGCGAAGTCGGTCGCGGGCGTCGGCGACGTCGCGGTCGAGGTTTCCAGCAGGATCGTCGCGCACCAGGTGCAGCGTGGCGTGGCGCTGCTGCCCGGCGTGGCCAACGTGATCGCGGTGTCGTCCGGCAAGGGCGGCGTCGGCAAGAGCACCACGGCCGTGAACCTCGCACTCGCGCTCGCGGCCGAGGGCGCGCGCGTGGGCCTGCTCGACGCCGACATCTACGGCCCCAGCCTGCCGCTGATGATGGGCCTCTCAGGCCGGCCCGAGTCCGAAGACGGCAAGACGATGCAGCCGCTGCACAACCACGGCGTCAAGGTGATGTCGATCGGCTTCCTCGTCGATCCCGAGCAGGCGGTCGTCTGGCGCGGCCCGATGGCCACGCAGGCGCTCGACCAGCTGCTGCGCCAGACCACCTGGGGCGAGCTCGACTACCTGGTCATCGACATGCCGCCCGGCACCGGAGACATCCAGCTGACGCTGAGCCAGCGCGTGCCGCTCACGGGCGCGGTGATCGTCACGACGCCGCAGGACATCGCGCTGCTCGACGCGAAGAAGGGCCTCAACATGTTCGAGAAGGTCGGCGTGCCGATCCTGGGGCTCGTCGAGAACATGGCCGTGCACGTCTGCACGAACTGCGGCCACGTCGAACATATCTTCGGCGCCGACGGCGGCAAGCGCATGGCGGCGCAATACGGCGTGGAGTACCTCGGCGCGCTGCCGCTGACGATGGCCATCCGCGAGCAGACCGACTCCGGCACGCCCACCGTCGCGGCCGAGCCGGACGGCGAGATCGCCGGGCTCTACAAGGCCGTGGCGCGCCAGGTGGCGGTGGTGGTGGCCGGCAGGGCCAAGGACTTCAGCGCGAAGTTCCCGACGATCAACATCTCGAAGTCGACCTGAGGTCGCCAGGCCGCGGCGATCAGATCGCCGTCTCGATCGCCTTGCGCAGCTCCGCGGGCTCGGTCGGGCCGCGCTCGGTCGAGCCCACGGCCAGCGCGGTGAGCTCCACGTAGCGGATAAGGCCCATCATCTTCTCGTTGCGCGGCGCGCGCTTGCCCACCGACTTGGCGAGCTTGACCACCTCGCCGCACAGCTCGCCGATCTCGGTGCGGCGGCCCAGCGCGAGGTCGTCGGCCATGCTGGAGCGCGCGCGCGGGTCGATCCTGAGCATGCGCGCGGCGAGCACCTTGAACAGCGGCGTGGGCAGCCGCATCAGGCGCGGCAGCCAGCGGGTGGGCACCGGCGTGACCTTGACGGTGCGCTGGCGCGCCGCGGCCAGCACGGCCAGGCCTTCCTCGATCAGCGCGGCGGTGGTGGCGCGCAGGTCGCGATCGAGCAGCTCGTCGCGCAGCGGCAGCCCCGACAGCGCGTTGACCGGGTTGTTCAGGTTCAGCAGCAGCTTGCCCCACTGCACGGCCCGGATGTCCTTGTGCGTGGACGACGGCAGGCCGGCCTCGGCCAGCGTCGGCAGCCAGGCGTTGGTGACCTCGTCCTCTTCCAGGGCCAGCTGGCCGCCGCTGCCGCGAAGGAAGTGGCCGGGGCCGATCTCGGCCACGTTGAACGGCACCATGCCAGACAGGAAGCGCAGCCGCGCTGCCACGGAGCGCGCGACCTCCGCGTTGTGCAGGCCGTTCTGCATGCACATCACCAGCGTGCCGATCGGCAGCGCTCGCGCGAGCGCGGTCGCGGCCCTGGGCGTGGCGCTGCTCTTGACGCACATCAGCACCAGCGAGATGCCGAGGCCGGACGGCACGTCCTCGTGCAGGCTCAGCATGTCGGCCGGCAGCGTGGCGGTCCTGCCGTCGGGCTCGGTGATGGTGAGCCCGTTCGCGCGCAGCTGGTCGAGCACGCGCGGGCGGCCGACGAAGTGCACGTCGTGGCCGGCCAGCGCCAGGCGCCCGCCCAGGTAACAGCCGATCGAGCCCGCGCCCATGATGAGCACGGGACCGATCGGCGAGACGTCGGTCAGGATGAGATCAGCCACGTCGCTCGGGCGTGGCGGCCAGCCCCGCTGGGTGTCGGTCAGGCAACGGGATGCGCAAGGTCACGGATGAGAGTGGGGCCGGTACGTCGCTCGATCTCCTGCGCCAGCGGCCGGCACAGGCCCGCGGCGAAGAGGGCCTCGCCGACGACGAACATCGGCCCGACCAGCAGGCCGACCAGGTCGTCGACGAACGCCGGCTTGCGGCCTTCGTAGTAATGGCCGATGAACTGGAGCACCCAGCCGGTGATGAAGGTGATGAAGCCGCAGGCGAGCCAGGCGCCCAGCGTGCCGACGGCGAACGGATGGGCGGCCCAGATCAGCAGGCCGGTGACGATGGTCGTCGCCAGGCCCAGCACGAGGTTGCCCCGCGTCAGGTACCACGCGCCGGCGACGGCCCAGAGCGCCCAGGCGGCGCTCAGGTGCAGCTGGGCGACGTCGAACTGGGCGCGCGCCATGAAGATGCCGATGGCGAAGACGATCAGCGGGATGCCCAGGAAATGGGTGGCGATGTTGCGGCGGTCGCGGTGATAGGTCGCGTACTGGACCATCAATTCGGTGGCCGGCCGGAAGGGACTGGGCATGTTCGGTTCTCCTGCTGCAAGCTGCGGTTCGCGTCGCGTCGACTCATTGGCCGAGCTGCTCGACCGCATCCGTCATCGTAGTGGAGCACGCGCCATGCCGGCTGTCAAAAGCCGGACACGCGCCGCCACCGTCCCCGATTCTCGCCGATGCGCGAGGGGTCGCCCGGGTCGGGTTCGCCCTAAACTCCCGTCATCGGCAAGCGCGACGGCGAATCAAGTCAATCGATGGACAACAAATCCCTGCTGGACTGGCACTCGATGTTCATGGGCGTGGCGCTGCTGGCGGCGGCGCGCTCCAAGGATGCCCGCAAGCGCAACGGCGCCTGCATCGCCAGCGCCGACTACAAGATCCTGGGCGTCGGCTACAACGGCCTGCCGCGCGGCTGCGACGACGACGATCCCGGCTACTGGGCCGACGACGACCACGACGCGCTGCATTCGCGCCACAGCTACATCGTGCACGCCGAGGTCAACGCCATCCTCAACTGCGTGGTGCTGCCGCTGACCGGCGGCACCATCTACGCCACCCAGTTCCCGTGCCCGCGCTGCGTGCAGTCCATCATCCAGGTCGGCATCCAGCGGGTGGTCTACCTGGAGCAGAAGCCGCACCAGGTGGCCGCCATCGCCGCCGCCAACAAGATGCTGAAGGACGCCGGCATCGAGGTGCACGCGCTGGCCGAGCTCGAGGCGGAGTCGCCGACCTGGTCGACGCGGCTGGAGCAGTTCATCCGCGAGAGCCGGCAGCCCGGCGCAGCCGAATCGCCGCCGGGCGACATCTAGCGCGCCGCGTTGAATAGGCCGCATCCGGGCGGCTTTTTCGTGGATCGGCGCCCGGGCGGGTCCCGCACCATCGAGCTGTGGATGACCAGAGTCCCTGGAGGTCCGCAACCCGGAGGTGGACGCCATGATCCCAGTTCCCCAGATCAACGATCTTCAGCAGACTCCCAGCGACTTCCTGCCGTTCGACGTCGCCCTGGCCGCGCGCCCGCCGCGCGCGAACCGGTCGACCATCGCCGGCTTCAGCACCACGCACATGCAGGCCGACGAGCTGGGCGTGGGCGCGTTGCTGCGCTTCAAGTCGATGATGGCGCTGGAGGGCCAGACCGTGCACCTTGCGCGCCTGTGCTACGACAAGCTGTACGCCTACGAACGCATCGCCGCGGCGCACGCGTGCAGCGACGACGGCCTGCGCCGCCTGGCGCTGGAGCTGTTCCAGATCTACCACCGGCGCGAGTCGGCCGGGCTGACGATCCTCTGAGCGCCATGCGCAAGGCCCAGCAGACCCGCTCGCTGGTCGCGGCGTGGTTCGACTTCCTGCCGCCGGCCGAGATGCCCGTGGCGCAGGCGATCCACAAGACGATCCGTGCGACCGTGGCCGAACTCACCGAGACCGTCCGGCAGGGCAACCTCCTGCTGTCGATGAACGGCGAGCCGCTGCTGGCGATCGCACCCGCGCGCAACCAGGTCAACCTGCTGATCTTCAACGGCAGCGACGTCGAGGCCACGCTGGGTCCGCTCGAAGGCGTCGGGCGACGGCAGCGCCAGCTCGCGTTTCCCAGCGCGAGTCCGGTGGACGTCGCGCGCGTCGAGCTGGTGGCGCGGGTCAGCGCCGAGATCGCGCGCAGGCAGCAAGCCGACGTCGGACATCAATGAGCCCACGCCGGCTGCGAAGCGACAGGCGGGACGCGTGATGCGTCGCCGCCTTTCTTCATGTCAGGCCGTCGCCGCCTTGCGGCGCTACTTCGCGACCCTGGCGTCGACGACGTCCACCGGCGCGGCCTGAACCACGCCGCGCCTGCCGCACAACGGCTGCGCCTTGGCCGCCACCTGCACGCCGAACAGCACGCAGCACCACGCGACGAACACCCACAGCAGGAAGGCCGGAATGCTCGCGAGCGCGCCGTAGGCCGACAGCGACACCGAGTGGCTGAAGTACAGCGTGCAGCCCCGCCACGAGCCCCAGGCCGCGATGCCGGCGGCGAGTGATCCGAACGCGCTCGCGCGCCAGCTCAGCGCGTAGCCCGAGAACGCGCGCAGCGTGACGAACAGCACGACGATGGTCAGCGCGAACGGGTAGTTGATGCGGGAGAAGTCGCCCGGCAGCAGGGCCAGCAGCGCCGACAGCGGATGCAGCACCGCGAAGGCGAGCAGCGCGCCGGTGGGCGCCAGCACGAGGAACGCGGCGTAGTGCAGCAGGCTGGTCGCGAACGAGCCCCGGGCGCCGCAGATCTTCTGGATGTGGCCCTCGAGCTCGCGCGCCATCAGCACCAGCGTGAGGCAGAAGCCGGCGAGCCCCAGCGCGCCGATGTTCTGCGTGACCTGCGCCGCCGCCGACAGCATCAGGTTGACCACGTCTCGGCTCTGCGCCGGCAGCAGGTATTGCGCGAGCACGCTCTCGAAGGCGTCGCGGGTGGCGTTCGAGACGCCGTAGAAGTTCATCACGCGCAGGCCCACCGTCATCAACGGCACCAGCGCCAGCACCGAGGTGAATGCGAGCGAGCTCGCGCGGATCAGCGCCTCCTCGGTGACGAACGCGAACAGCGCGTCCCACACGACCTGCGCCGCGCGGATGGCGCCATGGACGGGCGACCGCCAGCTCAGGCCGGCGGCGGCCGGCCCGGGGGCGGACCACTGCAGCAGCGGTTTCCAGAATTCCATCAACGAGGGGGCAGGCGCGAACGCGCGAGGTGCCGGAGCGGCACCGCGCCCGGTCGGCCGGAGATGCCGGTCAGGAACACGAAGGTTCGAGCGTAACTCGTCCGTGGAGTTCCGCGAGGGGGCGCCAGCGAGGGCGCCTTGGAACGAGACTGCCTGGGACGCGTTGCGGACATCGCCTCACGCGATCGGCTGGCCGCAAGGCGGGCCCCGCCGAATCGTGCAGTTCGTCTGAAAGCGACCTTGGCGACCGGTGGCTCTTTGCACGCACTCGGGCGCGCGCCCGTGCGCGGGCCGGCGCCGATGGCACTGCTGCAGCCGTCAACGGCAACCAGGACGGGGTCAACGCCGCATTCTCCGAAGTTCATTGGCGCGCCAATCGAGACAATTGCTGTTGAAGTGGAATTGATTCCATTGCGCACGCAATGAATTCCACTCGCAGTGGAATTGATTCTCAACGATCGATCCTCCACCCGAGCCGCACAAGTCGTGGCTCAAAACGTCAACGGCCAACTGGTTATATCAACTTGCCAGACTGGCCGGGTGGGTGAAGCGGCTGGCAGGTTGATGAGCAAGCCAAGCATCGTTTCTCCGCTGACGACCCTTTCTTCCCATTTCCGTGGCCCAAGAACTCTGTCCAGCTCGATCCCCGCGGAAACGGCCGCCAGATAGGCTGGCTCGAAGCCGATCTCTTGCCGCAGCTCGATGTAGCTCTCAGGACTCCATGTCCGATCCTCGCTCGCGAGAACCTTGTAAGCGTAATATTCTGCCGGCCATTCGACGGTCGAGAAAAAGTCGACAACCGCCCTATCTTCGGCTGACAGCGATCCGTAGCGTTGAGCGACACGTGCGAAGGTGGTTCCATTTTCGGTACCTGGGCCTCTCTCCAGGGCGCTCGCCAACTCGTTGAAGAACCGGTCGGATCCAGGCGTGGCCTTCGGGCGAATATCAAATACCACCGCACCCGGCGCACGCCCGCTAAAAATCTGCGCTACGAGATGGAATGTCTCGTGCACGCCCACGAATTTTTTCGCTCGCTTCGAATATACCGTGTGGTTCGCAGGGTGCGCGAGAGCGAAAAGCTCTCCGCACATTTCTCCAAGTTGTAGACGCTCGCGCGCGTCATCAAAGAAACCGGATAGCTCGCTTTGATGAGTTCGCAGGCACGGGTCACTCAAAGCTGCTTGTCTGGAGGTATAGAAGTGAACTTTTCGAGGT
>CAIMXF010000533.1 GCA_903845345.1 uncultured beta proteobacterium | reverse complement strand
GGACTACGACCAGGAGAAGGCGCTCGAGAAGCGGATGCACGTCACCGCGCAGTCGACGCTGGTCGTCTTCCACGGCGCGAGCGAGCGCAGCCGCTCCACCGGCGAGACCGATCCGGCGAAGTTGAAGAGCACGCTGCAGAGCGCGATCTAGCCGTGGCCGGCTTCGCAGAACCCGCGCTGAGCGTCGCCGCCGGCGCGTTGACCACGCTGTCGCCCTGCGTCTTCCCGTTGCTGCCGGTGATCGTCGGCGGCGCGGTGCAGCGCCATCGCGCCGCGCCGGTGGCGATGGGGCTGGGCATGGCGATCACGTTCACGCTGATCGGGCTGCTGGTGGGCGGGCTCGGCGGGTCGCTGTCGCTGGCGCCCGACGACGTGCGCCGCGTCGGCGCGTGGCTGCTGCTGGCCTTCGGCGTCGTGATGCTGGTGCCGCCGCTCGAACGCCGCTTCTCGAGCCTGATGACGCCGCTGGCGTCGTCGGCCAATGCCGCCACCGCGCGGCTGGACGGCGGCGCCTTGATCGGCGCGTTCGCGCTCGGCGGATTGCTGGGCCTCGTGTGGAGCCCGTGCGCCGGCCCGTTGCTCGGGTCGACGCTGGCGCTCGTCGCGACCGCCGGCGGCGCCGCGCGCGGCGCCTTCCTGCTGGGGCTGTTCGGCATCGGCGCCGCGCTGCCGCTGGTGGCCGCGGCGTACGCATCGCGCGCGGGCTTCGGACGCGTGCGCGCGTGGGTGCTCGCGCACGCGAGCGGCGCCAAGCGCGCGATGGGCGCGCTGCTGCTGGTCGTGGGCGTGCTGATCCTGACCGGCGGCGACCACGCGATCGAGGCCTGGGCCAACGATCGCCTGCCCGACGCGTGGCTCGCGCTCACCACCCGGATCTAGGGCCTGTTCACACTAAATGCGTGCCCGCATTTAGTGTGAACAGGCCCTAGCCTGGCTATTTCACTTCTTCAGCGTCAGCTTCAGGTCGGTCACCTGCTCGGTGTGATCCATGTCGCCGTAGGCCGTGTCATGGTCGATGGTGTTGGGATTGGTGCGGGCCGCGATGGCGCGCCTGGCGTCGGCGCCCTGGAGGTTCTGGCGCTGCACGTGCAGGCGGGGACGCTTGTCGCTGCCGCGCGCGTCCCGGGCGGCCATGTCGGCGTCGGCCTTGGCCTTCACGCTGTCGGCACCGTCCGGGTCGGTCTCGACCGACGGGACGTGTGTCTCGCGCAGCTGCGCGTTGGTCGACGTCGACAACGTCGTCGGCTTCTTGTTCAGCCTGGCGGACGTGGTGGTGTCGTCGGCCGCGTGCGCGGCGCTGCCCAGCGCCACGAGGGACGCGGCCAGGAGGAGGACGAACTTGCTCATCGAGGATCTCCTTGCGGCCGGAAGGTCGGTCGCCTTTTTCCGGAGGGGGCAAGGGACGCGCCCGCGCTCAGCCGGGCGTCGCGGGCAAGGGCAGCTCGGCCGTGATCTCCAGCCCGGGATGCGCGTTGCGCAAGGCGAGCGTGCCGCCGTGCGCCTCGGCCACCAGCTTGCACAGGTACAGCCCGAGCCCGACACCGCCGGTGCTGCGCAGGCGCGCGGCGTCGGCGCGGTAGAACGCCTCGGCGGCATGCTGCAACTGGTCGTCTTCCATGCCCGGGCCGAAGTCGCGAACCACCAGCCGCACCGACCGCGGCGTGCCCGAGGTCGACACCAACGGCGGCTGCCCCGACGTGCTGCCGTGCCGCAGCGCGTTGTCGACGCAGTTGCGCAGCAGCAGCCGCATGCGGGCGCGGTCCAGCGGCAGCGCGGGCAGCGCCTCGTCCAGCTGCAGCGCCACCGTGCCGGACGCGGCCTGTTCGTCGCACTGCGCGTGGATGATGTCCGACAGCGTGGACGTCTCCGTCTGCAGCGCCGAGTGGCCGCCGGCCTGCACGTCGGCCAGGCGCTCGCTTTCGAGCAGGTCGGTGATGAGGTCGCGCATCTCGCCGAGGTCGCGCAGCAGCGCGGCGCGCTCGCCGCTGTCGTCGAGCAGCTCGGTGTTCATGCGTGCCCGCGCCAGCGGCGAGCGCAGCTCGTGGCTGATCGCGAGCAGCAGCTGGCGCTTGGCGTCCAGCATGTGGTGCAGCCGCGCGGCCATGCCGTTGATCTGTTCGGCGAGGTCGCCCAGCTCGTCGTGGTTGCGCGGCACGATGGGCTGGGAGAAGTCGCCCTGGCCGTAGCGCACCGCACCCGCGCGCAACGCCACGAGCGGATGCAGCATGTGGCGCACCCACGCGTAGGCGAACCCGGTGAGCAGCAGCATCACCGCCAGCGTCACCCAGCCGATGTGCTCGGCACGATCGACGTGCGACATGTCGGCCAGGCTGAAGACGATGCGGTGCCCGTCGGGCAGCCGGCGCACGACGCGCCACAGGCTCGGGTCGATGTCGGTGTTGAGGTTGTTCAGCAGGTGCGGCGCGCCGCGCAACCCGGGGCGTGGCGGCGCGTCGGGTCCGGCCAGGCGCGGCCCGCGCGGTTCCGGCACCACCAGCGGCAGCGGATCGCCATTGGGCAGCGTCACGACGGGATGGCGCGGCGGACGGCCCGGCCCGATGCCCTCGGGCGGCATCGGCATCGGCGGTTCGTCGGCGGAGTCCCAGTTGACCTCGGGCCCCTCGATGCGGATGTGCAGCGGCAGCCGCTGGGCCAGCAGCCGGGCGCGGTCGACGTCCGGCGGGGAACCGATCTCGGCGACCAGCGTGTCGGAGTAGTTCATCACCAGCGGCCGCAGGTACTCGTGCCAGCCCACGCGCTCCCTCGCGTGCATGCCCAGCGTGAAGGTGACGCCGACGGCCAGCGCCAGCACCAGGAACAGCCCGACCAGCCGCGCGCCCAGCGACGGGAACGCGACGCGCCAGCGCGTGGCCAGCGGCGTCATGCGTGCCCGCCCGCGAACGCGTAGCCGGCGTTGCGCAGCGTCTTGATGCAGTCGAGCGGCTCGAGCTTCTTGCGCAGCCGGCTCACGAGGATGTCGACGGCGCGCGTGTAGAGATCGGCGTCCTGGCCGCGCAGCCGGTTGAGGATCTCGTCGCGATGGAACACGCGCTGCGGCGACTTCGCGAGCATCGCGAGCAGCTCGAACTCGGTGCCGGTGAGTTCGACCGGCTCGCCCTGGCGCAGCACCTGGCGGCGCTCGAGGTCGATCGACAGGCCGTCGAAGACGAGCTTCTGCGGCGACGCCGCGGGCGCGCGCGCGCGGCGCAGGATGGTCTGGATGCGCGTGAGCAGCTCGCGCGGCTCGAACGGCTTGGGGATGTAGTCGTCGGCGCCGATCTCGAGGCCCACGATGCGATCCATCACGTCGCCGCGCGCGGTGAGCATCACGATCGGGATGTCGGAATCGCGCCGGATCGTGCGGCACAGCTCGAAGCCGTCCATCTCGGGCAGCATCACGTCGAGGATCGCCGCGTCGTAGGTGTTCGTGCGCAGCTTGGCCAGGCCCTCGCTGGGCGTGACGGCGCTGTCGAGGTCGTAGTCGAAACGGCGGAAGTAGGTGGCGAGCGGCGCGGCGAGCAGCGCGTCGTCGTCGATCATCAGGATGCGGCGCATGGGCGGATGGTAGGCCGGAAACGGAACGAGGCAGGGCCTCGCGGCGCTGCCTCGTCGGTTGTCGGCGGGAACGCGGAGGGAGCGTCCCGCTGGCCGTGGCGTTCAGTTGCCGGCCGGGGCCGAGGCGCCGTGCGGGCCATGGCCATGCATGCCGTGCGGGCCGCCGGGGCCGAAGCCGCCCGGGCCGAACGGCATCAAGCCGTGGTGGTGCGCCGCCATCTTGCGCACTTCGGCCTGCTGCGTGGCGTTGAGGCTGTCGAAGAAGTCGCCGAACGCGTTGATGACGGCCGGGCCGTCGGCCTGCATCTTCGCGATGTGCTGGTTCATCAGCTGCGTCGCGCCGGCGCGGTCGAAGGTGTTGCCGGCGATCAGCGCGGCATGCGGGTTGGGCGTGCCGGCGGCGGGCGGCGTGTGCTGCGCGACCATCAGGTCGCCCAGCACCTTGAGCTTGGCGGCCTGGTTGGCGTCGAGGTTCAGCTTCTTGCCGATGTGCGTGAGCATCATCGTTTCGTGCTGCGCGATCTGCTCGGGCGTCGGCGGGCCGTGGTGGAAGCCTCCGCCCTCGGCGGAGTACGCGGCAAGGCTGCCCAGCAGGGCGGTGGAGACTGCCACACCCAGCAGGGTGCGCTTCAGCCAGGTCTTGTTCATGATCTTTTCCTTGGGGTTGGGTGACGTGGCACGGACCTTCGTCTCGCCACGTCCTCATTACGCGTCATCCAGTCGCCAGCATGCTTTCAGCGCCGTATCGCCGTGTTTCGTTTTGTCTCGTGCGGCCGATTTCCAACGCACGCCGAATGCTGCCGCGATACTCGCGATCGGGGCAGAGCAAATCCCATGGATGCGGAGAGATTTTCAAAGCGGAAACATTAGACTGACGAGAACAACACGAACCGCGCGTGGTCGACACAATCTCCGGCGCGGCCGAACGAGTCGAGAGGGCGAACAGTGAACAAGAGAGCGGGCGCACCGCCGACGATCATCGACGTGGCTCGCCAGGCCGGCGTTTCGATCAAGACCGTCTCGCGCGTGATGAACAAGGAGCCCACGGTGCATGCCGACACGCGGACCCGCGTGCAGGAAGCTGTCGCCGCGCTGAACTATCGCCCGCAGTTGTCCGCGCGCAGCCTGGCCGGCGCGAAGTCCTTCCTCATCGGCCTGCTGTACTACGACCCGAGCGCCGCGTTCGTCGCCGGCGTGCAGCAAGGCGCGACGCTGGGCTGCCGCGAGGCCGGCCGCCACCTGGTCGTCGAATCGCTGCAGGAGAACGGCGTCGACGTGCAGGCGCAGATCCAGTCCATGCTGGCCGCGCTGCGGCCCGACGGCATGATCCTGACGCCGCCGCTGTGCGACAACCCGCTCATCCTCGAGACGCTGCGCGCCAGTCGCACGCCCTGCGTGCTGATCTCCCCGGCCGGCGACGGCCACGGCCTGCCCAGCGTGTGCATGGACGACGCGCTCGCCGCCGAGGAACTGGCCAACCTGCTGATCAGCCTGGGGCACACGGCCATCGCGTTCATCGAGGGCAACCAAGCGGCGAGCCAGCGCCGGCGCGAAGGCTACGAGCGCGCGCTGGAGGCGCACCGGCTCGCGGTCGATCCGGCGCTGATCGTTCCCGGCACGTTCCGGTTCGAGTCCGGCGTCGAGGCCGCACGCCGGCTGTTCGCGTTGCCCAGGCCGCCGACGGCCATCTTCGCGGCCAACGACTTCATGGCGCTCGGCGCGCTCACCGAGGCGCAGCGCCAGGGCATCGCGGTGCCGGGCGACGTCGCGATCGTCGGCTTCGACGATTCCGACGCGGCCTCGCTGGTCTGGCCCGCGTTGACGACGGTGCGCCAGCCGCTGGCCGAGATGGCCATGGCCGCGGTGGAGATGCTGCTGTCCGGCGTCGCGAAGCCCGAGGCCGGCCACGCGCCGCCCGTGCGCGTGCTGCCTCACGCGGTGGTGGTGCGCGGCTCGTCGGCGGCTCCGGCCAAGGGCCGCGCATGAGCGAGCTCGTGTTTCGCCGCGCGATCGAGGACGACATCCCCACGCTGATGCGCATCCGCCATTCGGTCACCGAGAACCGCCTGTCCGACCCGTCGCGCGTCACCCACGCCATGTGCAGCGACTACCTCGACCGCCTCGGCCGCGGCTGGATCGCCGAGCTCGAAGGCGAGATGGTCGGGTTTTCCTTCGCGGCGCGCGACGGGTCGATCTGGGGGCTGTTCGTCGCCCCCGCTCGCGAAGGCCTGGGCGCCGGCAAGCGGTTGCTGCGGCTGGCGGCCGACTGGCTGTTCGAGATCGGCCACGACGAGATCCGCCTGGGCACCGAGGCGAACACGCGCGCCGACCGCTTCTACGCGGCGCAGGGCTGGACGCGCGGGGACATGAAGGACAACATCGAGGTCTGGTACCGACTGCGGCGCGACGCCGCCTGAGACGTTTTCCACAACGAAGAGGAGAGAGAACATGGCAGGACGCTTTTCCCGCAGTTGGAGCCTCGCGAGCGCGAGCTGGCAGGTGCTCAGGCAGGACACGCAGCTCATGGTGTACCCGCTGGTGTCGGCGATCGCCGGCCTCGTCGTGATCGCCGCCTTCGCGGGAGGCGTGTTCGGGGTCGTGGGCTTCGACCGGTTGTCCAACATCGATCGCCAGGCCGTTCCCGCCGGCTACTACGTCACGGCGCTGGCGTTCTACGTTTGCCTGTACTTCGTGATGTTCTTCTGCAATGCGGCGCTGGTGGGCGCGGCGATGATGCGCTTCGACGGCCGCACGCCGACCGTGGGCGACGGCTGGCGCATCGCCTCCGCGCGCGCCGGCCGCATCCTCGGCTACGCGCTGATCGCCGCCACCGTCGGCATGGTCCTGCGCGCGATCCAGGAACGCCTCGGCTTCGTCGGGCGCTTCGTCGTCGGCCTGCTGGGCGTGGGCTGGACGGTGGCCACCTCGATGGTCGTGCCGGTGCTGGTGAGCCACGAGGTCGGCCCGGTCGACGCGATCAAGGAGAGCGCGGGCCTGCTGAAGAAGACCTGGGGCGAGAACGTGATCGGCCGCGGCGGCCTGAGCCTGGCCTTCCTGGTGATCTACCTGTCGTTGGTGCTCGGCACCATCGCGCTGGCGGTCGTCGCGGCGTCCATGGGCAGCGTCGCCCTGGCGCTCCTGCCGGTGGTGGCGGGCGTCGTTGCGATGCTGTTCGCCATGCTGGCGCACGCCGCGCTCTCGGGCATCTATTCGGCCGCGCTGTACCGCTTCGCGACGACCGGCTCCGCGGGCGCGGGCTTCGACTCGGGCGTGCTGCAGGCGGCGTTCGCGCGCAAGTGACGGTCGCGAGCGCCTGGTCCGGATGGCCCGGGCGCTCGCACATCGACGGCCTGCTTCAACCCCACTTCAGCGTCGTGATCCATTCCTCCTGGAATGCAGGCTGCTTGTCCGCACCGGGATCGAAATAGCATTGCCGGTAGGCCTTCACCGCGGCCTCGTCCAGTGCCGGAACGGCGCTGGACTGCAGCACGTCGACGGCCGCCACGTGGCCGGACTGCAGGAATCGAACGCGCAGCTTCACGCTGACCATGGGGCCGGTGCCTGGCGCGCGCTCGCGCAGTAAGACGTCCGGGCATACCGCGTTGTTGGCTGCGTGGGGCTGGTCCTGGAAATCGATCGCCAGCACGGCTTTGCGCTGCACCGGCAAGCCGTTCTCGCGCGCGGGCTCGAACAGGCACCGCGAGAAATTCTCCTGCACCACATGGGCGAAGTAGGTCGTGGTCGTGTGCTCGAGGATCTCCGACTCGACGACCTGGCCCTGAGGGGACACCTCGAACCTCAGACGCACCGAGCCGAGATCCCTGGGCGTGCGTACCGAGTTGACCGAATCGCGGTAAGCCTCGCAATGATTGATGAGTCGTGGCGAACTCGTCTGCGCGGCCGACGCCGCGCTCGCCGGTTCCGCGGCAAGGACAGTCGTGGCGCAGGACAGGCACACGGCAAGGGCGACGAGCTTCGGGATCATGCGGGCAGACGACGGCGGTGGAGCGATGCGCGATGGTAGCTCCGGTTCGCGGGGCTGCGGCGGCACGGCGCGTTCTCCGTCGCGGCGTTCGCGCCGCAGTGACGCCAGAGAAAAGGCGCCCGCGGCCATGACGGCCGCGGGCGCACTGGCTGACGCGTGCGTGACGCCGCGTCAGTTGGTCGGCAGCGTGCCCGTGTAGTAGCTGATCACGTCGGCCTTGAGCGAGCCGTCGGACTGCGGCACCGCCGACACCATCACCTTGGCGCCGGCCTGCAGGCCGCTGGTGAGAG
>CAIMXF010000532.1 GCA_903845345.1 uncultured beta proteobacterium | reverse complement strand
TGCTGTTCGTGCTGGCCGACGGCTGGAACCTGCTGCTCGGATCGCTCGCGGCCAGCTTCGCGACCTGAGCGAAGCACAAGAGGGCGGTTCGCCGCCCTTATCCGGCGCTCGCGCCGGCGCCGTGCCGGCAACATCCCACCATCCCAATTCTCCCGGAACACCTTCCCCATGGATGCCGCACAAGTCTTCACCATCGGCCAGCAAGCCCTGTACACGCTGCTGACCGTGGCCGCACCGGTGCTGCTGGTCGTGCTGGTCGTGGGCATCCTCGTGAGCATCTTCCAGGCCGCCACGCAGATCAACGAAGCCACGCTGACCTTCGTGCCCAAGCTGCTCGCCGCCGTCGCGGTGATGGGCATCGCCGGGCCGTGGATGCTGACGTCGCTGGTCGAATACCTGCGCAGCGTGCTGCTGTCGCTGCCTTCGGCGGCGTCCTGATCCTGCGCTCGCTGCCTTCCGCGTCTCGCGCCCGATGATCTCGCTCAGCGAAGCCCAGATCATGGCCTGGCTGGTGCCGGTGCTGTGGCCGTTCATCCGCGTGCTGGCGCTGTTCACGTCGATGCCGGTCCTGGGGCAGCGCAACGTGCCGATCCGGGTGCGCATCGCGCTGGCGTTCTTCATCGCGCTGGGCGTGGCCGGCACGGTGCCCGCGGGCACCGGCAACGTGCCGCTCGACTCGCCCGCCGCGGTCCTGCTGGTGGTGCAGCAGGTGCTGATCGGGCTGTCGCTGGGCTTCGCGGTGCGCATCATCTTCACGGCCATCGAGTTCGCCGGCGAGGTCATCGGCCTGCAGATGGGCCTGAACTTCGCCGGCTTCTTCGACCCCGCCACCGCGCAGCAGGCCACCGCCACCAGCAGCTTCTTCTCGACGATGGTGGCCTTCCTGTTCATCGCCATGAACGGCCACCTGCTGGTGATCGAGGCCGTGTGCCAGAGCCTGGTCGCGTTTCCCGTCTCGCCCGAGCCGTTCGCGTTCCTGCACGCGGTGCGGCCCGAGACCTGGGGCGCGGAGATCTTCCGCCTGGGCCTGTGGATCGCGCTGCCGCTGATCGCCATGCTGCTGTTCATCAACATGATGCTGGGCATCATCGCGCGCATCGCGCCGCAGATCAGCATCTTCTCGGTCGGCTTCCCGATCACGCTCGGCGTCGGACTGATCGGCGTGATGTTCACGCTGCCGCTGCTGCAGGGGCCGTTCACGGCCGCGCTGGAGCAGATGCTGATGATGTTCCGCTAAGTACACTCTCGCGCTCCGCCACTCGCATTGCGCGCATGTCCGACGCCGGGATCCGTCCGACCGCCCTGATCGATTTCCGCTCGCCCGGCGACGGCGCGGCGCCGCTGCGCCTCGCGTTCGGCGCGCCGCGCGAACTGCTGCGCGCCACCAGCCTCGACGCCGTCGTGCCGCTGCTCGCGCGCGTGGACGCGCTGGCGCGCGACGGCGCGTGGTGCGTCGGCTACCTCTGCTACGAGGCCGCCGGCGCATTCGACGAGGCGTTCGAGACGCACGCGCCGTCCGACCCGGCGCGCCCGCTCGCGGCGTTCGCGGTGTACGACGCGCCGCTGCCCGACACCGCCGCGTTCGAGACCGACGCCAGCGCCACCGCGCGATGGACCGGCGGACCGCAGCGGGACGCGTTCGACGCGACCATCGCGCAGATCCTGCGCGCGATCGCCGACGGCGAGGTCTACCAGGTCAACGCCACCGCACCGCTCACCGGAACGCTGCAGGGCGACGCGCTCGCGCTGTTCGCCGCGCTGCGCCGCGCGCAGCCCGACGCGTACGCGGCGTACCTCGACTTCGCCAGCGACGCGCAGCCCGACGACCGCATCCTGTCGGTCTCGCCCGAGCTGTTCTTCGACTGGCGCGACGGCTGCCTGCTGGCGCGTCCGATGAAGGGCACCG
>CAIMXF010000531.1 GCA_903845345.1 uncultured beta proteobacterium | reverse complement strand
GGGATCAGGTGGACTTCGGGCTGATCGGGCAGCTGCGTGATGCGGTACAGATGGGCTTCCAGGTCGGCCCGGTCCTTGATGACCTCGTTGTTCCAGCCGATCTGGCCGTCGAAGTCGACGACGATCTCGACGACCACCGGCGGTGCCGGCGGCTTCGCGTCCGACGGGATCGGCATGTTCAGCTTCACCGCGTGCGTCTGGATCGGGATCGTGATGATCAGCATGATCAGCAGCACCAACATCACGTCGATCAACGGCGTGGTGTTGATGTCGACCATCACGTCGCCTTCATTGCTGGAGCCTGCGCTCATTGCCATGTTGGTGGCTCCTTATTGGTTCGGCGGCGGTTCGGTGATGAAACCGACCTTCGCGATACCAGCACGCTGGCAGGCGAACACCACCCGGCCGATGGACTCGTACCGGGCACCCTGGTCGCCGCGGATGTGCACTTCGGGTTGCGGCTTGATCTTGGCCTTCTCGGTGAGCAGGGCAACCAGCTCGTCGATGTCCCTGATCTGGTGGGTGTTCCAGTAGACGTCCCCGTCCTTGCTGACCGCCAGCAGGATGTTCTCCGGCTTGGTGACGGTCACGACGTTGCGTTCCTTGGGCAGCTCCAGCGTGATCGACTGCGTCACGACCGGGATCGTGATCAGGAAGATGATCAGCAGGACCAGCATCACGTCCACGAGGGGCGTGGTGTTGATGGTCGAGTTGACTTCTTCCTCGTCGCTGCTGTCGCTTCCGACATTCATCGCCATGAGGATTCCTTCGCGTTACAGGCGTTCGAACAGAAAACGCGAGTTCAGCGCTTGCCAGCCAGCAGGACGTTGTGCAGGTCGCCCGAGAAGGCGCGAACCTTTTCCATCACCGACTTGTTGCGGCGCACCAGCCAGTTGTAGCCCATGACGGCCGGAACGGCGACGGCCAGGCCGAGGGCGGTCATGATCAGCGCTTCGCCGACGGGGCCGGCGACCTTGTCGATCGACGCCTGGCCGGCGATACCGATCTGGGTCAGGGCGCCATAGATACCCCAGACCGTACCGAACAGGCCGACGAACGGCGCGGTGGAGCCGACGGTGGCCAGGAAGGCCAGGCCGTCCGACAGGCGGCTCTGGATGTTTTCGACGGCGCGCGACACGCTCATCGAGATCCAGGTGTGGCGGTCGATCTGTTCGACCAGCGTGCCTTCATGGTGCTCGCTGGACTTCAGGCCGGATTCGGCGATGTAGCGGAAGGCCGAGCCTTCTTCCAGCGTGTTGGCGCCGGCCTTGATCGAGCCCGCGGTCCAGAAGCCGTCCGAGACGCCGTTGGCGCTCTGGAACATCTTGCGCTGCTCCCAGTACTTCGTGAAGATGATGTACCAGCTGCCCATCGACATGATCAGCATGATCACCAGGTTGCCCTTGGCGATCCAGCCGCCGTCGCGCCACAGCGCGCCCAGGCCGTACGGGTTGTCGATCGTTTCCTTGCCGGCAGCGGCCGGGGCGATCGGGGCAGCGCCCGCGTCCGGCGCGGCGGCGGGAGCCGGCGTCGCCGAAGCGTCGGAGGCAGCGGCGGCCGGAGCCGTTGCGTCCGCCGGAGCCGATGCTTGCGCCAGAGCGGTGGTCGGGGCGGCGGCGACGGTCGCCAGCGCGAGGAGCGCGGCCGCAAAGGGAGTGCGCATCGAGTTCAGAAAGGACATGTTTCCTCCGGGGGGGAATTGAACCGGCCAGCATGTCGGTCTTGGCCGGGTATCACAGAAAAAAGGGGAAAGGAGAAGCGGGCCGTGGGCCCGCCGGCTATTCAAGCTTCCACAAATACTCGGCGATGGTGACCGTGCCGGTGGGCCGGCCCTCCGCGTCGATGCCTGGGTAGATGTGGCAAGTGCTGAATGCAGCCTTGGCGGCGTTGTCCAGCAGCCGATGCTCGCGCGTCGGACCGGCCGATCCGACGACTTCGGCGCTCGTCACCTTGCCGGTGGCGTCGACGGTCAGCTTGATACGGCTCACGCCGACTGCGCCGGCGCGAATGGCGGCGGGCGGAAAATCGGGCTTGCAGGCAGGGTCGTTCGCATCGACGCGCGCAGGACGCGCCGACACGGCCGGCGGAGCAGGGGGCGCCGGCGGGGCCGTGGCCTCGACGCGCTTTTCCTGCGCCGGGGGCGGCATCACGGTGGTGGTCTGGATCTGGTTCTGGACCGGCGGCGGCGGAACGTCGACCGGCGGCGGCGGCACGTAGACCGGCGGCGGCGGCAGGTTCTTGGGCGGCGGCGGCAGATCCTTGGGCGGCGGCGGAGGCGGCGGCGGCGGAGCCTCGACGACCTTCGTCTCGGTGACCATCACCTTGTCGACGACCTTCTTGGCCAGGCCCGAAACGAGGGCATAGGCCAGCAGCACGTGCATGATGACGACAATGATCAAGCCGGTTGAGTGCTTCCCCGGATTGCGCTGCGATTCAGCAAAATTCACTCGAAATACCTCCAGACGACCCAGATGGGCGCTGCATCTTTTCCTGCGCACCGCAGCGCGGCTGCGCTGCGAAGTCGCGAACTATAGCGTGATCCCGTACTTCGACCTTTACGGGTTTCCCTTAATTTTCGACACCTCTAAAGCGTTAAAACCGCACTGGATTTTGTCTTGGCGCCGATTCGCGCTAGCTTGTGACAGCCAACCGGCTTGAACGACCGTTCGTTTCGCTAGTCGCGAACCGATGTACGGAATCGCAAACTTCATGCCAGATTGCAGCCGGCTTGCCGGGCAAGTGACGTTCCGGCCGTAGCCAGACTACGCGCCGGCACCCCCGTGGTGCGCGCCTGTGCAGTATCGGCTGGTCAATCGCCTCGTTGAGGGATTGTCGCCCGAACCCGCGCGTGTTTTTCGCAGGCAGCTCTGCGAAACGCCTGCGAACTTGTCGCCGAAGCGGCCTGCCGGGCGCGAGCGCACGCGGGTTCGACGCCGGGACACCGAATTGGCGCATCCGCGCGCACCACGTTGGCGCAGGCCTGGGCCGGGCAGGGCGGACGCGCGTGCGCCCGGCCCGGCGCGAAACGACGCCTGCGGCATGCCGATCCGCGGTCTGCGATACGCCCACCCGTATGCGTGCGCTTTCTCACGGAAGACGTCGCCCGCGGGCGTCGCACCACCCGTCGGTGGGATGCGGCGCGCTGCGAAAAGGCGCACATTCGGGTTGAAAACTCGGGCCTGGAAAGGAGCCGCCCATGGACGCGTTGTTGCTGGGTTTGCTGGCGCTGCTGGGGCTTGCGGCGCGCACGTTCCAGGTGCGCCATCGCCTCGCCGCCTGGGAATGCCTGTGGCGCTTCCGCTCCGGGCCGTTCAGCGTCGAGCTGCGCCGGCATGCCGGGCTTGCGCGACTGGGGCACGACTCGCTGGAATATCCGCAGCCGCGCGAGTTCCGCGTCATCTCGCTGCGCCTGGCGGGCATCCCGCTGTGGTCGCAGCAGGCCATCGTCAGCCTGCCGGCCGAGGCCGATGCGCGCATCGGTGCCGTGGCCGCCGGCGAATTCGACCAACTGTTCGACCGCCATTTCCGCCTGGACTGGACGCACCGCCCGATGCGCATCGCCGTGCGCGCGCACTGAAGCGCACGCATCGTCGCGATACTCGCATCGCCATGTCCACGCCCACCGCTTCCACCGCTTCCACCGCTTCCACCGCTTCCACCGCTTTCGCCTGCGTCGCCGGCGCGCTGATGTCGGCCTGCGTGGTGCTGCCGGTGACCACCGATGACTACGACGCCCGATGCCAGGCCATCACGCATCACATGGAACTGCGGACGGTCCAGGTCGCCGCGATCAACCAGTGCAGCGGACAGGGCTGCCAGGTGGTGATCGTCGCGGCGCTGGGCGTGACGGCGGCGAGCGCGATCGTCTCGGGCTCGATCGTCGTCATCGGCAACATGGTGTACTGGGCCGAGCGGCGCAGCGGCTGTCCAGCGCCCGTCGCGGCGCCGGCCTAGCCCGTTCCAGGTCGACGCGGCCGCCGAGCCGCCCTGGCCTGGGCGACCGCCTTGTGCGTCTTCCCGGGCGCGACGCTGATCGTCGACCGGCCGGCCGGCGCGGCGAGCGCGCCGCCGCGACAACGAGCGCGAGCGAGGCCTGGTGCCACCGGAATGCGGTGTGCATGCGTGCTAAGTCGCGGGGCGCCGCGACAGCGCGGCGAGTCGATCGGACAAGGCAGGTTCCACGAGTGCGGCCCGGCCTGCACGGCCATACTGCGGCATCGTGATGTCCTCGCCGCGCCTGTTCGCCATCGGTCTGGCCGCGGCCGCCTGCCTCGCGGCGGCCGGCTGCGCGCTCTTCGCGCCGTTCGAGGCGACGCGCCCGTTGGGCCCGTGCGGCTTCGACGTCGCGACGCTGCAGTTCGCCGGCGACGCGCTGGCGCAGGCGCGCTGCCTGCTGCGGCCGGTCGCCCCGGGCGGCGCGCTGTCGCCCGCGCCCGCGGCCTTGCCCGACACGCTGGCCGCGCTGATCGGCCAGCCCGTCGGCGACCTCAAGCCCCAGCTGCGCCGCTACCTGGCGGCGCAGCGCATCGCCGACGCGGGCGTCGGCGGATCGCTCGACGCGCCGCTCTCGCGCGCACGCGACGACGACCCCGGATCGCCCGCCGCGCGCTACTTCGTGCTGCACGACACCAGCGTGCCGTGGCTCGGCGACGCGGCGTCGTTCCCGCCGGACGACGATCCGTCGGTGAACGACCTCGGGCGCTTCGCCGGCGCGCAGGCGGTCGCGCACATGTTCGTCGACCGCCGCGGCCAGACACTGCAAGGCCACGACTTCGGCGTGCCCTGGCGCGCGACGCAGCTCGAGACGCGCCGCATCGGCGTCGCCTCGCGCGGGCTGTTCCTGCACATCGAGTTCGCGCAGCCGCGGCGGCGCGATCCGGCGGGCAGCCCGCACAACGACCTGGTCGCGCCGCTGCCCGGCTTCACCGACGCGCAGTACGCGCGGATGGCCCTGCTCTACGCCGCCGCAAGCGCGCGCCGCGGCGACTGGCTGATCCCGGCGTTCCACGCGGCGCTCGACGAGGGCATCGCCGGCGCGCACGACGATCCGCAGCACTTCGAGATCGCGCGCTTCGCGGACGCGCTCGCGCGCCTGCGCGTCACGCTCGCGCGCTGACGTCCGCGCGCAGGAACTTCTCGAACTCCGCCGCCGGCACCGCCGGCGACCAGTGGAAGCCCTGGCCCTGCTGGCAGCCGAGGTCGCCCAGCAAGGCCAGCGTCGCGCCGTCCTCGACGCCCTCGGCGACGGTGAACAGGTTCAGGCTCGCAGCCATCTGCACGATGGCGCGCACGATCGCCTGGTCCTGCACGTCGTCGGTCAGGCGGCGCACGAAGGTCTGGTCGATCTTCAGGCGCTCGACCTCGAAGCGCTTCAGGTACGCGAGGTTCGAGTAGCCGGTGCCGAAGTCGTCGATCGCGAAGCGCACGCCCATGCGGCGCAGGCTGGCCAGGCTCTCGGCCAGCGACAGCGAATCCTGGATCAGCAGCGACTCGGTGAGCTCGAGCTCGAGGTTGGCGCTGGGCAGGCCGGAGGCCTCGAGCGCCTGGGCGACCGAGGCTTCCACGCTGCCGCGCTTGAACTGCACCGGCGAGACGTTGACCGAGATGGTGAGGTCCGTCCAGCCTGCGGCGCGCCAGCGCTCGGCCTGCGCGCACGCCTCCTGCAGCACCCAGTCTCCGATCGGGATGATCAGCCCCGAGCGTTCGGCCAGCGGGATGAAGCGCGCCGGCGAGATGTAGCCCATCTGCGCGTGGGTCCAGCGGATCAGCGCCTCCGCGCCGATCAGGCGGCCGGTGCGCAGGTCGAACTGCGGCTGGTACGACAGCGTGAAGTCGCGATGCGCGAGCGCCGCGCGCATCGCCGACAGCAGCTCCACGTGTTCGACGACGCTCGCGTTCATCTCGCCGTCCCAGAAGCGGAACGCGTTGCGGCCCGACTCCTTCGCGCGGTACATCGCGATGTCGGCCTTCTTCAGCAGGCTGTCGAAGTCGGTGCCGTCGGCCGGGAACATCGTGATGCCCAGCGAGCAGCCGGCGAAGATCTCCATGCCGATGACGTCGAACGGCGCCATCAGGCCGCTGACGACCTTGTTGGCGATCTCGGCCACGGCCGCGCCGTCGCTGACCTCGGGCACCAGCAGCAGGAACTCGTCGCCGCCGAGCCGTGCGACGGTGTCGGCGGTGCGCAGCAGCGACGTGAGGCGCTCGCTGACCTGCTTGAGCAGCGCGTCGCCGGAGCTGTGGCCCAGCGTGTCGTTGACGTTCTTGAAGTTGTCCAGGTCGAGGTACAGCATCGCCACGCTGTGCTCGCCGCGGCGCGC
>CAIMXF010000530.1 GCA_903845345.1 uncultured beta proteobacterium | reverse complement strand
CGCGCGCGACGCGTTCGCGCGCCACCGCGAGGCGCAGGCGCGCCGCGCCGGCCTGCTCGGCCGCGTGCTGGTGAAGTTCGAGCCCGACCACACGATCGCGCTGCGCCGCGCGCCGGACGTGCGCGCCGCGCTGGCCGAGGCCTGGGGCGCGCCGGACGGCACGCCGTCGGTGGCGTCGCTGCGCGAGCTGCAGGGCTTGATCGGCGCGCACGAGTGGCGCAAGAAGGGCGTCGACGTGCCTGCGCTCGGCGGCCGCATCCATCCTTGGTTCGGCGTGTTCTCGCCCTTGCGCGGCGAGTACCTGCGGCTGATCGCGCAGGCGCCGCTGCCATCCGGCGCGCAGGACCTGGCGTTCGACGTCGGCACCGGCACCGGCGTCATCGCGGCGCTGCTGGCCAGGCGCGGCGTGCGCCAGGTCGTGGCGACCGACCTCGACCCACGCGCCATCGCCTGCGCCAACGAGAACGTCGCGCGCCTGGGCTGCGCGAATCAGGTTCGAGTGGTCGCCGCCGACATGTTCCCCGAAGGCCGCGCCGCGCTGGTCGTGTGCAACCCGCCGTGGGTGCCGACGCCGGCCAACGCGGCCATCGAACGCGCCGTCTACGACCCCGACAGCGCGATGCTGCGCGCCTTCCTCGCCGGCCTGGCGGCGCACCTTGCGCCAGGCGGCGAAGGCTGGCTGGTGATGTCCGACCTCGCCGAGCACCTGGGCCTGCGCACGCGCGAGCAGATGCTGGCGTGGATCGCCGACGCCGGCCTGCGCGTGGTCGAGCGCCACGACACGCGCCCCACGCATCCGAAGGCCGGCGATCCATCCGATCCGCTGTTCGCGGCGCGCAGCCGGGAAGTCACGTCGTTGTGGCGGCTGGGGGTGGCATGAGCGACGCCCGGCCGCCCGCAGGCGCTCGCATCGCAGTCCGCAGGACGGAGAGTTTCCTGATCCGCGCCGCCCGGCCGCCCGCAGGCGCTCGCCCCGAAGTGCGAAGCACGGAGGATTCCCGATGACGACGGAAGGCGCGTTCCCCTCGCTGTCGACGAAGCGGCTGCAGTTGCGCGAGATCGTCGCCAGCGACGCCACCGCGCTGCTCGCGATCCACGGCGACCGCGAGGCGATGAAGTGGTTCGGCACCGATCCGCTGGCCGACCTCGAGGCCGCCGAGCGCGTGATCGCCGGCTTCGCCAACATGCGACAGCTGCCCAGCCCCGGCGTGCGCTGGGGCATCGTGCATGCCGACCCGGCCCGCGGCGGCACCCTGCTGGGCACCTGCGGCGTGTTCCGCTGGAATCGCGGCTGGCGCACCTGCCTCACCGGCTACGAACTCGCGCGCCACGCGCAGGGCCGGGGCTACATGACCGAGGCGCTGCGCGCGATCTACGCCTGGGCCTTCGACGCCATGGCGGTCGACCGCATCGAGGCGCAGGTGCATCCGCTCAACACGCCGTCGCTGGCGCTGCTGAAGAAGCTGGGCTTCGTCGAGGAAGGGCTGCTGCGGGAGGCGGGATACTGGCTGGGCAAGCGGCACGACCTCGTGCAGTTGGGGCTGCTCAGGCGTGAGTTCCCGGGACGATCGATTTCCTGAAGACGACGACGGCCCAGGCGCCGGCGGGCAGCGACACGCACAGGCATGCGATCCCGGGCTTCCATGCCGCCAGGGGTGCCATCTCGTCGATGGTTCGCGTCCGATGGATGTCGCAGGCACGAATCCTGTCGAACCGGGAGAGCGTCCATGCCCCGGCCCCTTTTTCACCGAGCGTGAACATCAGCGGGACGACGCCAGCCATCACCGCGACGAAGACGATCGCAAGACTGGGCGAGCAGCCGACTGCCTCGGCAACTCGTCGATCCTCGGTCCGCAGGTGCCGGATGCATGCGCGCAACAAGACGACGCGCATGCCGGCCTGCACGGCGAGATCGACGTCACAGCCATCCAGCCCGGCCTTCGACAGCGCCAGTTGCAAACGCGCGCCCCAGGACGCAGAGGACGAAGATCGCGAGCCGGTCTCTCGCACGAACCGTTGCCGAGAGCGTCGATTCAAGCGCCTTCATGGATCTCCAGCGGCAGTTCGTCCGGATCCGCAAAAAACGTGAATCGCCGGCCGGTGTACTCGTCGACGCGGATGGCCTCCACCGCCACGCCTTGCGCTTCGAGGTCGGCCTTTGCCTGCGTCACGTCCGCCACGGCGAACGCGAGGTGGCGCAGGCCGCGCGCTTCGGGATACGACGGCCGCGCGGGCCGATCCTCGAACGAGAACAGCTCGATCTGCGAACCGTCCGGCAGCGCCAGGTCGAGCTTCCATGAGCGGCGCTCGGCGCGCCAATGCTCGCCGATCACGGCCAGTCCCAGCACCTCGACGTAGAAGCGCTTCGAGACGGCGTAGTCCGAGCAGATGATCGCGGCGTGGTGGATGCGCAGGAGCATGGTGGCCATTGTCGTCGAGCAGGAACCGCCCGGGTTTTCGTCCATCACCCCGCTCGATCCATTGATCCGGGGTTCGTACAAGCGCTTGACGCCACGCCGCCAGAAAGGCGACGTCATCGCCCTGCCGGGCGTCTGGAACAAGCACTCCAAGGGCGGCGAGTCGCTGTGCGGGTGCAAGCGAGATGCGCGCCGCGGTTCCCGATACCCCGGCCACCAAGCCGTGCGGCCCGGTGGTGACGCCGCTCATCGCGACGGGCCGTCAGACGGGCTCGCCCAGGCGCGCGCATCGGGCAGCCTGCTCGAGCCCGGCGAGGTCGCCGAAGTCGTCACGTTCATGTTGACGCGCCGGCGCGGGATGACCACCGCGACGTGGTGGCGATGCCCACGAACGTCGACCTGCCGGTCGCTTGCTAGAGCGTGCCGCAGCGCGCGCCGATCGCGTCGGCGATGGCCTTGGCGCGCGACTCCGCGAAGGTCCAGAAGTTGTCGGGCTCCACGCGCGACATCACCTCGATGCTCACGCGCAGGCCGTCGGCGCCCTCGCGTTCCACCTCGCCGGACACCTCCGGCAGCGAGGTGCGGAATGCGACGGTCTTCTCGAAGCCGCCAACCGGCGCATCGATGCCCGGCACGCCGTCGACGCCGCGGATCGCCTCGATGACGCAGGCGCGCAAGTCCTTCGGGTCGGCCGCCACGTCGACCGAGACGCGATGCACGATGTCGATCGGCGCCGCGCAGCCCGCGCAGGCGGCGGCGGCGGCCGCGGCAGCCAGCGTCTCGAGGACACGCCGCGATGCAGGCCGCGGATTCCTGTTCTTCGCTTCGGGAGAGCTCATGGCCGCCATTCTCGCTCGACTCTCAAGCCGGGCGATCGGGGACGTCGATGCGGACGTTGCCGCAGTGGCAGCGGCCGTCGGGCATGGCATGGGCTCCCGAACAAGGTCGGGTTCGGCAGGCAGTCTGGCGGCCTGTCGCGCAGGCCGGCCGCATTGAAATCGACGGACATGCCCCGACCTGGGCTGCCTGGGGCCGCCGGCCCGACAAGGAGCCTCGCATGCGCCGACTGTTCATCTTCTGGCGCCAGGGCGGCCGCGACCTGAAGCTGCTGTGGCGCGCGCTGCGGCATCCGGATCGCCCCGCCTGGCTGCTGCCTGCGGCGGTGCTGCTCGCGTTCTTCGCGCTCGATCCGGCCAATTTCGCGCTGCCGCTGCTCGGCGGGATCGACGATCTCGTGATCCTGCCGCTGGCCCTGCGCGCCCTGTCGAGGGCACTGCCGCGGCACCTGCGCGAGCCCACGTCCTAGTTCACGTCCGGCGTCGAACCGACGCGGCACGCAGGGGCCGCGCGCGGCGCATACTCGGGCCACCTCACGCGATGGAGAACGACGGTGGCAGACGAGATCCGCTTCGACGACGGCGACGCCTACGAAGACTTCATGGGCAGATGGAGCCTGCTCGCGGGCAACGCGTTCCTGGATTGGCTGTCGCCGGCCCAGGGCCTGCGCTGGGTGGACGTGGGCTGCGGCAACGGCGCGTTCACCGAGCTGCTGGTGCGACGCTGCGCCGTCGAGGAGGTGCAGGGCATCGACCCCTCCGAAGGCCAGATCGCCTTCGCGCGCGAGCGTCTCGCGCGCGCGCCAGCCACCTTCCGCCAGGGCGACGCCATGGCCCTGCCCTACGCCGACGGCACGTTCGATGCGGCGGTCATGGCGCTGGTGATCTTCTTCGTGCCTCAGCCCGCCAGGGGCATCGCCGAGATGGTGCGCGTGATCCGCCCGGGCGGCGGCGTCTGCGCCTACGCGTGGGACATCCTCGGCGGGGGCTTCCCCTATTTCGCGCTGCAGGACGAGATGCAGAAGCTGGGCCAGCAGCCGCTGTGGCCGCCCAGCGTGGAAGCGGCACGCATCGACGCGCTGCGGCAGTCGTGGACGGACGCCGGCCTCATCGACGTCGTGACCACCGAGCTGGTCGTCGAACGCACCTACGCGGACTTCGAGGCGTTCTGGTCGGCGTGCCGCAAGGGCCCGCGCATCGCCCCGCGCCTGTCGGAGCTGCCGTCCGGCGCGGTCGACGGGTTGAAAGCGCGCCTGCGCGAGCGGCTGAAGGCGGCCGCCGACGGGCGCATCACGTGCAGCGCGCGTGCCAACGCGGTGCGCGGGCGCAAGCCGGACTAGCTAGCCGGGCTTGTTCTCTTGGCCGGCGTCGCGGCGTGCGCGACGCCGGCTGCGAGCCGCAGCGTCAACGCGACGAGGAGGGATGGCAGGCGCATCGGCGGTCTCCGGTCAGGTGCTGGAAGGGGGCGCGAACTCCAACACGAAGCAGGCGCCGCCGAGTTCGCCGTCGCTGATCTCCACGCGCGCGCCGTGCAGCAGCGCGACGTCGTTCACGATGGCCAGCCCCAGGCCGGTGCCTTCCCAGCGCGGCCGCGTCCCGCGCGCATAGCGTTCGAAGATCAGCCTGCGCTCGGACGGCTTGATGCCGGGGCCGTTGTCGCAGATGCGCAGGCCGGGCGGATTCTCGATCACCGCGACCAGCACCTGGCCCTTGCGGCCCGCGGCCTTCATCGCGTTGTCGATCAGGTTGGCCAGCGCCTCGTGCAGCAGATCCGACTGCCCGACCACCGTCACGGCCATCGGCGGCACCTGAAGCTCCAGGTCGACGTTCTGCTCCAGCGCCACCTCGGCGAACAGGCCGCAGACGTCGCGCGCGATCTCGCGCAGGTCCACCGGCGCGCGGTCGATGTCGGCACGGCCTTCGGGGTCGAGCCGGCCCAGCAGCATCAGCTGCTGCACCAGCCGGCCGGTGTGCTCGGTGACCTGCTTGAGCTCGTCGAGCACCGCGCGTGCGCTCTCGATGTCGGGGCTGTTGCGCGCGCGGTCCATGCCCAGGCGCAGCGCGGTGAGCGGCGTGCGCAGCTGGTGCGCGGCGGCCGCCGCGAACATGCGCTCGCGCACGAGGATGTCGCGGATGCGCGAGAGCAGGTCGTTGAGCGCGGTGGCGAACGGCGACAGTTCGTGCGGCAGGTCGTCCTCGGGAATCGCCTGCAGCGACGCATGCGCCTGGCGGTTCCAGCGCTCGGCGATCGCCTCCAGCGGCCGCACGGTGCTGCGCACCGCGATGTAGATCGCCGAGCACGTGACGACCAGCATCACCGCCAGCGGCATCAACAGCCATTCGACGACGCGGTTGGAACGCTCGCGCTTGAGCATCGTCTCGGCCACCAGCACCGTCACATGGTCGCAGCCCGCGCACGGCGCGCCGACCGCGGCCACGCGCACCGTCGCGCCTTCGTAGACGGCGTCGAACGCGCGCCCGTCCTTGTAGACGGCCGTCCTGCTGCCGCTGGTGGGGATGCCCGCGCTGCCGATCAGCAGACGTCCGCGATCCTGCACGCTGAACCAGGTGTGGTCGATCTCGTCGTAGGCGAGCATGGTGCGCGCGGCCTCGGGCAGGTCGACGGCGTTGGCCTCGCTGCCGTTGCCGCTGCGCACCTGGTCGGACAGCGACACGGCCGCGTCGAGCAGCCAGCGGTCGAACACGGTGGCCGTCTCGGTGCCCGTGCTGTACAGCCCGAACGCGCCGACCACGGCCACGATCAGCACCAGCGGGATCATCAGGCGCAGCGTCAGCTGCCGATACAGGATCGGCCGCGCCGGCGCCCGCACGCCGTTCACTCGGGCTTCTCCGGCGCGCGATCGGACGTCGGCGCCACGATGGCCAGCTGGTAGCCGACCCCGCGCAGCGTGCGGATACCCGTGCCCGTACCTTCCAGCTTCTTGCGCAGCCGCGACACGTAGAGTTCGGCGGCGGCGTCGTTGAGGTCGAGGTTGCGCTCGGACAACGCGTCCACCAGCGCCCGCTTGGGCACCAGGCGCGGCGCCGCGCGCATCAGGATGAACAGCAGCTCGAATTCGCGCGGCGACATGTCCAGGCGCTTGCCGTCGAGCAGCACCTCGGACGTCTCCTGGATCAGGTCGAGCCGGCCGAAGCGCAGCACATGCGTGCGCGCGACGTTGGCGCGACGCACCAGCACGTCGATGCGGGCGTCGAGCTCCTCGGGCGCGTACGGCTTGACGAGGTAGTCGTCGGCGCCCAGGCGCAGGCCCTTGACGCGGTCGGCGACCCGGTCCCGCGCCGTCATCACCAGCACGGCGCCCTGCGGGTCGCGCTGGCGGTAGGCCGCGAGCCAGTCCATGCCGTCGCCGTCGGGAAGGCCCAGATCGAGCAACACGATGTCGAACGTGCCTTCCGCCAGCGCCGCGTCGGCGTCGGCCAGCGTGGGTGCGTGCAGCGCGAGGCGCTCGCCGTCGCGCCAGCGCAGCATCAGTTCGCGGGCGATGTGGGTGTCGTCTTCGATCAGGAGGATTCGCATGGCGGGCCGATTGTCGCTTGGCGAAGGGAACCCGGTCGTCGGCGGGATGACCCGCCGTTACGAATGAACGGAATCGACACCTCACAGATACACGACAGAAACATTACCCGACGTGCGTCAAGGGTGATAGCCATCCGATAGCTCCAGTTTCCACACTCGCACGCTCAGAGAGCGGGCCTCCGCTCCCCCAGGGATCGGATTCCATGCTTCTTACTTCTCTCGACGCTCCGGGCGTCCCCGGCGGCACCCTGGCGTGGCCGGGCGCGCGCGCCATGTTCGACAACGCGTTCGACCTGAACCTCGAACGCCGCATCAAGTACCTGTGGCGCCTCGCCCTCACCTGGAACGTGCGCGGACGCCTGCTGCGCGAGGTCGACGGCCACGCGATGATGGCGGCGCTGTTCCGCGCCCAGCCGCGCGCCTTCTATCCGGTGATGAACCACCTGATCGACCGCCGCATGAATGCCCAGGCGCGCATGCGCACCACGCTCGCGAGCCTGCGCGTGGTCTGCGGCTCGGTGGGCGACGAGAACAACGTGCGCAGCCTGCTGACGCACGGCATCACGCTGCTGGAGCTGACCGACCACACGCGCGTGGTGCTGTCGCTCAACGACGTGAGCTTCCACGAAGGCCTGTGGCAGATCGGACTGATCGGCGAGGACGGCGTCCGCCTGTACAGCATCGGCTTCGGCTTCACCGACGCCGGCACGCTGTTGATGGGCAACGTGCAGGGCCCGTCGCTGAAGGACGAAGGACTCGACCGCATCCGCGACGCGACGCACGCGGCGCACGGCATGCGCCCGGCGCACCTGCTCGTGCACGCGCTGCGCGTGCTGGCCGCGGGATGGGGCGCGGCGCGCCTGCAGGGCGTCGATCCGGACAACCACGTCAAGGGCAAGTGGAACCTGCGCGACTCGCGCCTGCGCTTCGACTACCGCGGCTTCTGGGCCGAGCACGAGGCCGTGCGCGACGCCAGCGGCAACTGGACGCTGCCGCTCGAAACCGCGCTGCGTCCGCTCGAAGAGGTGCCCACCAAGCGACGCGCGATGTATCGCCGCCGCTATGCGATGCTGGAGGCGCTGCAGGTGGCCGTCGACACGCTGGCCGACTCGCGCCATGCCGTCGCGCCGACGATCGCGTCGCCCGAACTCGCCGACGACGCCGCCAACGCGTCGACGCTGGAGCCGGCGCTGGTGGCTTAGGCCACCTTCGCGGGCTCGATCGCGGAGCTCGCGTCGGTGATCATCGTCGGCAACGCCACGGTGAACGTCGAGCCCTCGCCCAGCGTGCTGTCCACGCTGATGGTGCCGCCGTGCGCCTCGACCAGCTGCTTGGTGATGTACAGGCCCAGGCCGAGGCCCGGCGTGCGCAGGCGGTCACCCACGCGCACGAACTGCTCGAACACGCGGGTGCGGTCCTCGGGCGCGATGCCCACGCCCTGGTCGCTGACGCGGATCGTGGCCGCGCCGGGCAACTGGCTCAGCTCGACCCGGATCGGCTTGCCGCCGCCGTAGCGCAGCGCGTTGGTCAGCAGGTTGACGACGACCTGCTCGAGGCGGAACTCGTCCCACTCGCCGACCAGGTCGGCGCAGTCGGCCTCCAGCGTGATCGGCACGTCGCTGCGCTGGCCCTGCACCTCGTTGACCACGCGCCTGATCATCGCGCCGAGGTCGCACCTGCCGCGCCGGATCGACAGCTTGCCGTGCTGTATCTGCGAGACGTCGAGCATGTCGTCGATCAGGCGCGTGAGGCTGCGCACCTGGCGCTGGTCGCGCTCGAACATCTTGGACAGGTTCTCGGACGCGAAGAAGGCGGTGTTCTCCGCGGCGATCTGGTGCTGGCGCACGCGCACCTCCATCGCGAGCACGCTCAGCGGGGTGCGCAACTCGTGGACCACCATCGACATGAACTCGTCGCGCATCTGCAGCGCGCGCTTCAGGTCGATCTGCGCGGTCTGCAGCTCGGAGACGAGCGCCTGCTGGCGCCGGCGCGATTCCTCCAGCGCGGCGAGCTGGCGGCGCAGCTCGGTGCGCTGTCGGTACAGGTCGACGAACACCTGCACCTTGCTCTTGACGGCATAGGCGTCGAGCGGCTTGTAGAGGAAGTCGACCGCGCCGTTCTCGTAGCCCTTGAACGCGTAAT
This sequence comes from uncultured beta proteobacterium, assembly GCA_903845345.1. Classification (GTDB taxonomy): domain Bacteria; phylum Pseudomonadota; class Gammaproteobacteria; order Burkholderiales; family Burkholderiaceae_C; genus Scleromatobacter. The sequence goes on along the minus strand of CAIMXF010000530.1, from coordinate 21,759 downwards.
CGAGCTCCTTGCCCGCGGCGCTCACGAACACGATCGGCAGGTGCTTGGTGCGCGCCATGCCGCGGATCAGCTCGGCCAGCTCGAAGCCGTTCATGCCGGGCATCTGCACGTCGAGGATGGCGAGCGCGAACTCGTGTTCGAGCAGCAGTGCCAGCGCTTGCTCGCCGGAGGAGGCCTGGTGGATGCTGTAGTGGTCATCGCGGATCGAGGCTTCGAGCGCCAGCAGGTTCTCGGGGAGATCGTCCACGATCAGGAGCTTGATGCCAGGGTCTATCGTCATGGGTGTTCTCCAAGCCTGCGCAGCAAGGAGTGGATCTCGGCGAGTGGAAGGATCAGGTCGGGCTTCATTCTGCGGATCGCGGCCTCGGGCATCGTCGGGACCTCGGCGGAGGACGGATCCTGGACGATGGTCAGTGCTCCAGCAACCTGCATGCCCGCGAGGCCCGTCGCGCCGTCGTAGTTTGCACCGGTCAGGAGCACTCCCGCCAGGGACTTCCCGTAGGCGTCGGCCGCCGAGGAGAACAGCACGTCGATCGACGGCCGCGCGTAGGCCACGCGATCCTCGCAACTGAGCGAGAAGCTGTGGTCGTTCTCGATGGACAGGTGGTAGCCCGAGGGCGCGAAATAGAGCGTGCCGGGCGCGAGCGACTCCTTGTCGCGCGCCTCGCGCACCTGCACCGAGAGCCGGTAGCCGAACAGCTCGGCGAGCCTGCTCTCGTGGCTTTCCGGCAGGTGCAGCACCGCGACCAGGGGCATCGGGTACGTCGCCGGCAGATCCTTCAGGATCGCGAGCAGGGCCTCGAAGCCGCCCGCGGACGCGCCGATCACCACCGCCTCGACGCGGCGGGCGGCGGCGGCCTCGACGGCCTCGGGGGACGAGACGACGGCCTCATGGGACGAGACGACGGCGGTCATGCCTTGCGGAAGATGCGATCGCGCTTGGTGACCGGCTCGAAGCGGTCGGCGTAGTGCGAGAAGTCCAGGCTTTCCTTGCTGCCCAGGCCCAGGAAGCCGCGGTGGCACAGCGACTCGTGGAACAGGCCGAACGCGCGGTTCTGCAAGGCCTTGTTGAAATAGATCAGCACGTTGCGGCACGAGATTAGGTGCGTCTCGGAGAACACCGTGTCGGTGGCCAGGCTGTGGTCGGCGAAGGTGACGTTGCGGATCAGGTCGGGGTCGAAGCGCGCCGCGTTGTAGGCCGCGCTGTAGTAGTCGGAGAACGCGCGCTTGCCGCCCGCGGCCTGGTAGTTGGCCGTGTGCTGGCGCACCGCGGCAATGGGAAAGATGCCCTGGCGCGCCTTCTCGAGCACCACCGGATTGATGTCGGTCGCGTAGATCAGCGTGCGTTCGAGCAGGCCTTCTTCCTGCAGCAGGATCGCCAGCGAGAACACCTCCTCGCCGGTCGCGCAGCCGGCCACCCACACCTTCAGCGACGGGTAGGTGCGCAGCAGCGGCACCACCTGCTGGCGCAGCGCGAGCCAGTAGCTCGGATCGCGAAACATCTCGGTGAACGGGATCGTGAGGATCTCCAGCAGCTGCTGGAACACGACCGGGTCGTGCAGCACCCTGGACTGCAACTGCGAGATGGTGTCGCAGCCGAATTGCACCAGCGCGTGCTGCACGCGCCGCTTCACGGACGCGCCGGAGTAGTCGCGGAAGTCGTGGCTGTACTTCGCGTACACCGCTTCCAGCAACAGGCGCATCTCGATATCGGCGGCGGTGGCGACGTGGGGCATGGACTCAGGCGGCACGGGGGATTCGGTGCAGAGGCAAGGAAGGGGCCAGGGGTTGCACGCGGGCGATCAGAGACGCTCGATGCTGGGCATCCACACGCGCATCAGCGAGAACAGGCGATCGAGGTCGATCGGCTTGGCGAGGTAGTCGTTGGCGCCCGCACGGCGGCACTGCTCCTGGTCGTCCTTCATCGCCTTGGCGGTGACGGCGATCACCGGCAGCTGCGCGAACTTCGGATTCGCGCGGATGCGGCGCGTGGCCTCGAGGCCGTCCATGCCGGGCATCATCACGTCCATCAGCACCATGTCGATGTCGGGCACCTCGGCCAGCTTGGACAAGGCCTCGAAGCCGTTGCGGCCGATCTCCACCTGCAGGCCCTTCTGCTCGAGCGCGCTGGCCAGCGCGAAGATGTTGCGCACGTCGTCGTCGACCAGCAGCACCTTGCGGCCCTCGAACACCTTCTCGCGGTTGCGCGCGGTGCGCAGCATCGTCTGGCGTTCGGCCGACAGCTTCGATTCGACGGTGTGCAGGAACAGCGTCACCTCGTCGAGCAGCCGCTCGGGCGAGCGCGCGCCCTTGATGATGATGGAGCGCGAATACTTGTTCAGACGCGTCTCCTCCTCGCGCGTGAGGTTGCGGCCGGTGTAGACGATCACCGGCGGGAAGGAGCAGATGTCCTCGGTGGTCATGCGCTCCAGCAGCTCGCTGCCGTCCATGTCGGGCAACTTCAGGTCGATGATCATGCAGTCGTAGACCGTGTCCTTGAGCAGTTCCAGCGCCTCGGCGCCGGTGGCCACGGCAGCGATGTCGATGTCGTCTTCCTTGATCAGGTGCACGACGCTGTCGCGCTGGCGCGCGTCGTCCTCCACCACCAGCACGCGCTTGACCTTCTTGGCGCCCTTCTCCTCGAGCCGCTGGAAGATCTCCTGCAGCTCGTCGCGCGAGGTCGGCTTGACGGCGAACCCGATCGCGCCCATGTGCAGCGCGATCTCGGAGAAATCCTCGCCCGCGACGATGTGCACGGGGATGTGGCGCGTGCGCGGATCGTCCTTGAGGAACTGCAGCACGCTCAGGCCGGAGCCATCGGGCAGGCGCACGTCCAGCAGGATCGCGTTGGGCAGGTAGCTGGTGGCCAGCTCCAGCGCCTCGTTGGCGGTGCTCGCGACCAGGCAGCGGTAGCGCATCTCGTGCGCCAGGTTGTAGAGCACGCCGGCGAAAGTCTCGTCGTCCTCCACCACCAGCAGCACGCGGCCCTTCTCGGGCGCCGCATCGTGGCGGTCGTCGGCGAAGCTGCCCGCGGACGATGCGATCGCCGCAGGCACGGCGGCGGGCGCGGGCCTGGCGGGGGCGGAGGCGCTCGCCGTCGCGAGCCTCGACAGGCGACTGCCCGAATCGGCGTTGAGGCTGGCCGTGGCGGCCGCGGGCAGGCTGTGGCCGTCGTCCGCCTCCGGCACGTCCGTCCACTTGGCGGGCAGCGTCAACGTGAACGTGCTGCCCTTGCCGGAGGTGCTCTCGACCGCGATCGTGCCGCCCAGCAGCCGCGCCAGCTCGCGCGAGATCGACAGGCCCAGGCCGGTGCCGCCGTAGCGCCGGTTGATCGTGCCGTCGGCCTGGCGGAACGCCTCGAAGATGATGTCCTGCTGGCCTTCGGGAATGCCGATGCCCGAATCCTGCACGGCGAACGCGAGGCGATCGTCCGGCCGCGACTGCACGGTGATCGTGACCGCGCCCGACTCGGTGAACTTGATAGCGTTGGACAGCAGGTTCTTCAGGATCTGCTCCACGCGCTGGTTGTCGGTGACCATCGACGTGGGCGCATCGGGCTCGACCTTCACCTCGAACTTCAGCCTCTTGTCGCTGGCGATCGGCTCGAAGACGCGCTGCAGCGAATCGACCAGGCGCTGCACCGACACGAACTGCGGCTGCAGCTCGAGGCGTCCGGCCTCCACCTTGGACAGGTCGAGGATGTCGTTGATGAGGTTCAGCAGGTCGTTGCCGGCGCCGTAGATCGTCTGTGCGAACTTCAGCTGCTCCGGCGTGAGGTTGCCGTCGCGGTTCTCGCTGAGCAGCTTGGCCAGGATGAGCGAGCTGTTGAGCGGCGTGCGCAGCTCGTGCGACATGTTGGCCAGGAACTCCGACTTGTAGCGGCTCGCGCGCTGCAGTTCGTCGGCACGTTCCTGCAGCGCGACCTGCGCCTCGTTGAGTGCTTCGTTCTTGCGATCGAGCACGGCGGCCTGTTCGGCCAGCTGCGCGTTGGTGGCCTCGAGCTCGGCCTGCTGGTGCTCGAGATGCTGCTGCGATTCGGTGAGCACGCGCGACTGCTCGCCCAGCTCCTCGTTGGCGGTGCGCAGTTCCTCCTGCTGCACCTGCAGTTCCTCGTTGAGCTGCTGCGTCTCTTCCACCGAATCCTGCAGCCGCTTGCGGAACAGCGCGGAATCGACCGAGGCCCCGATGCTGCCGGCGATCAGCTTCAGCAGCTCGATGTCGCGCTCGGCCACCGGCCGCATGAAGCCGAGCTCGATGACGCCGTTGGTGACGCCGTCGTTGCTGATCGGCGCGATGACCAGTTCGGCCGGCGCCGTCTGGCCGACGCCCGAGCCGACCTTGAAGTAGCCGCCCTTCAGGTTGGTGACGTGGTTGAGGCGCCCGTCGCGCAAGGCCTGTCCGACGAGGCCCTCGCGCGCCGCGGCGACCTGTCCGTCGTCCGCCGCGCCCTCGAAGCCGTGCGTGGACACGCGCTGCAGCACGCCGGCCTCGTCGCGCACGTACATCGCGGCGACGATCGGATCGAGATAGCGGCCGGTGAACGAGAGCACGCTGCGGCCGACGGTGGTGAGCGTTTGCTGGCCGATCAGCGTCTCCGCGAGCTGCGCCTGGCCGTCGCGCACCCAGGCCTGCCCGGACAGCACGTTGGCCGCGTCGGTCTGCGCCTTCAGCGCGCCGCCGAAGTCGCGCGACAGCTGGCCGATGTCGCGCCGGCCGGCCCAGGCGATGTAGCAGTTGACGATGACGATGAACAGCACGTAGGAGCCGATGCCGAACCAGGTGACCGTATTGAGCGCGTCGAGGCGCCCCTTCAGCAGCGCGTTCTCCATCGTGCGCGCGGCGACGATCTCGGCGCGCACGTTGACGGCCAATTGGCGACCGTTCAGTCCTTTCAGCGCCGGCGCGATGTCTCCGCCGTTGCTGCGCTTGAGCGTCACGACGTGCTCGGCATAGTCCTCCCACGACTGCTGCAGCACCCGTACCCTGCGCAGGCGGTCGGTCTGGGCGGGGTTGTCGGCGGTCGTCCTCACGAGGTCGTCGATCTGGGCCGCGAACTGCGGCTTCGAGATCTGGTACGGCCCGAGGAACTGGTCGTCGCCCGTCAGCAGGTAGCCTCGCACGCCGGCTTCCATGTCGGCTTCCAGCGTGGTGAGTTCGTTCATCTCGCCGATGACCTGATGCGTATGGTCCACCCAACCGGACACCGACAGGAAATACACGAAGAAGCCGATGAAGGCCGCGGCGCTCACCAGTCCGACGATCAGCGGCAGCGTGACGTTGCGCCGGGCGATCCGGTTGAACTGGTCGGTATCGAGAGCGGAATTGGGCATGGCTTGACAGGCGGCAGGGACAGGCGTGCGCGATCATAGGTGGAGAGCGTCTCGACGCCACGAGGGAATCCTCGTGAACCGAGGGAGGCGTCGCCCGCGCGGGACGCCTGCTCGACCATTCGATCGCGTGGCAATCGACGTGCCCGCCCGCTCTCGGCGAGACGGGCCGCCTCGTGCGGCCTACAGGAACAGTTCCTGGAGATCGTTCAGGAAGTCGAACCCGCGCTCGGTGGGCCGCACCCGTTCGGCGCCGGGCAGCCCGGTGCGCGCGACGAGTCCGCGCCGCTCGGCCTCGGCCAGCCCCTTCTCGACGGCCGACAGCGGCAGCCCGCAGCGCTCGGTGAACAACGACAGCGCGAAGCCCTCGCGCAGGCGCAGCGCGTTGAGCATGAACTCGAACGGCAGCTCGGCGCGCACGACGTCGGCCTCGTTGGACACGCCCTGCCCGCCCAGCGCCCTGTCCATGTACATCGCCGGCTCGCGCCAGCGCACCTGGCGCATCACGCGATGCGCGAACGACAGCTTGCCGTGCGCGCCGGCGCCCAGCCCGAGGTAGTCGCCGAACTGCCAATAGTTCACGTTGTGACGGCAACGATGACCGGTCTTCGCATACGCCGAGACCTCGTAGCGCTCGAAGCCCGCGCCGCCCGTGCGCTCGGTGACGCGGTCGAGCATCTCGTAGGCCGTGTCGTCGTCCGGCAGGTTGGCCGGCGGACGCTTGGCGAAGACGGTGTTGGGCTCCATCGTCAGGTGGTACAGCGACAGGTGCGGCGCGCCGAGCGCGAAGGCCTGCTCGAGGTCGTCGTCGAGGTCGGCCAGCGTCTGGCCGGGCAGCGCGTACATGAGGTCGAGGTTGAAGGTCTCGAAGCTGCGCGCGGCTTCTTCGGCGGCCGCGAGCGCCTGCGCGGCGTCGTGCACGCGGCCGAGCGCGCGCAGGTGGGCGTCGTTGAAGGTCTGCACGCCGATCGACAGCCGGTTCACGCCGGCCTGCGCGAACGCTCGGAAGCGCTCCTTCTCGAACGTGCCGGGGTTGGCCTCCATCGTGATCTCGCAATCGGCGGCCAGCGGCAGCAGCATGCGCAGATCGGACAGCAGCCGCGCGATGCCGTCCGGCGAGAACAGCGACGGCGTGCCGCCGCCGATGAAGATCGTCTGGATCGTGCGGCCCCACACGATGGGCAGCGAGCGCTCGAGGTCGGCGCGCACGGCGTCGAGATAGCGCGCCTCGGGCAGGTCCTTCGGCGTCGCGCCCGCGGTGTGGAACTCGTGCGAGTTGAAGTCGCAGTACGGACACTTCTTCAGGCACCACGGCAGGTGCACGTAGACCGACAGCGGCGGCGGCGCGGGCAGGCTCAGCGTGCCGGGGCGGTGGTACCACTGCGGGTCGCGCAGCGGCGCGCCGGCGGCGTTGCTGCCGTCGTTGTCGGGCGTGATGCGGATGACGCTCATTGGGCGACTACTCCAGTACCCGGCCGCGCAATCTCGACTTCATTCGAAATAGGGCGTCGGCCGACGCGAGAACATGAAGTACGCGAATGGCACGAAGTAAAACAACATCCAGTGTCCCGAGAAGCCTCGAACTTCCATGGCACGCGACTTCACATATTCGTCCTGCGTCAGCTCTCGCACGAGTCGCCCATGGCTCATCAGGACATAGCGCCCATCCTCGAACTTGGCATCTCCAAGCAGGCCGGAGGTCATGAACAGGATGAAGTTGCAGACGGCATAGATCATCAGGATCAGCGCCATGGCCGCCACCCATGGCGGCACCAGGGCACTCAGTTCCCGGAGTCCGGGCTTCGGGCCGAACATCTTCTTGCTGGAGAAAATGAAAGGCAGGAAGACGACGAAGATGCCGGCATGGAGGCCCCAGACCGCGGGCCAGCGCGCGGCGACGTCGATGTCCTTCAGCGACGCAACGTGAGCGCTCATCGCCGCGACGAAACCCGCCAGCGCAAGCAGGCCGATCGCGTAGCGCACGACCTTCACGAGCGGTCCGCAGACAGATGCCACGCCTGCTGCATCAACACCCGCATCTGCGCCGCCGCGATCGCCCGATGGCTGTGCGCGTTCTTCACGTCCTTGGCCAGCGACGCGACCGTCGCCCCGAACGCCGGGATGAACATCAGCGGGTCGTAGCCGAAGCCGCCCTCGCCTTCGCGCTCGCGCAGGATCTCGCCGTTCCAGCGGCCCACGGCCACCAGCGGCGACGGGTCGTCGGCCGAGTGGATCGCCACCAGCGTGCACGCGAAGCTGGCGCGCCGATCGTCGACGTCGCGCATCTTCTCGAGCAGCAGCGCGTTGTTCGCTTCATCCTGCGTCTGGCGCACGGCCTCGCGCGCGAGCGTCTCGCCAGCGCGCGCGTGCACGGTCGCGAAGTTGGCCGAGATCACGCCCGGCATGCCGCCCAGCGCGTCGACGCACAGCCCCGAGTCGTCGGCGATGGCCGGCAGGCCCGTCGCGGCCGACGCGTGGCGCGCCTTGGCCAACGCGTTCTCGATGAACGTGACGTGCGGCTCGTCGGCCTCGGTCACGCCGAGTTCGCCCTGGCGCACGAGCTCGACGCCCAGGCCGTCGAACAGCGCCTGCAGTTCGGCCAGCTTCTTCGCGTTGTTGGAGGCGAGGACGAGCTTCATGGTCAGGGCAGTCCGAGCGCGGTCTTCTGCGCGACGATCAGCTGGCGGATGCCCGCGTCGGCCAGGTCGAGCAGGTGGTTCATCTCGACGCGCGAGAACGCCGCGCCCTCGGCGGTACCCTGCACCTCGATGAAGTGGCCGGCGCCGGTCATGACGACGTTCATGTCGGTGTCGCAGGCCGAGTCCTCGACGTACTCGAGATCGAGCAGCGGCGTGCCCTCGACGATGCCCACCGACACCGCGGCCACGAAGCCCGTCATCGGCGTGCGGTCGATCTTGCCGGCGGCCAGCAGCCTGGCGATGGCGTCGTGCGCGGCGACGCAGGCGCCGGTGATGGCCGCGGTACGCGTGCCGCCGTCGGCCTGCAGCACGTCGCAATCGAGCGTGATCGTGCGTTCGCCGAGCAGCTTCATGTCGAACACGGCGCGCAGCGAGCGGCCGATCAGGCGCTGGATCTCCTGCGTGCGTCCGCTCTGCTTGCCGCGCGCGGCCTCGCGGTCGGAACGCGTGTGCGTGGCGCGCGGCAGCATGCCGTATTCGGCCGTGACCCAGCCTTCGCCCTTGCCCTTGAGGAACGAGGGCACGCGGTCTTCCACCGACGCCGTGCACAGCACGCGCGTGTCGCCGAACTCCACCAGCACCGAGCCTTCGGCGTGCACGGTGAAGTTTCGCGTCAGCTTGACCGGGCGCAGTTCGTTGACGGCGCGGTTCTGGGTGCGGACGAAGGTCATGCGGATTCCTGTTCTGAGAATGTAAATCGGCGCCACGGCGCCGATTCGGTATGTTGCATTGTCCGGCGCTGCCGCTCAATTGTCCCAAGAGAAGTTCGAGGGAGCGCTGCAACCGGCTCTGCCGGGGCAGTCGCGGAGCGCCCCCTCGGGGTGCAGCGCGCGTGGGGGCTCACGTCTTGCGGGGACCGGACCGCTGGATGGCCTCGTTGATCTCGCGGATCGAGCGCTCGATCTCGTCGTCGTCGATGTCCGGCAGGAACGAGTCGCCGCTCATGCTGGCCTGGATGGTCGACGCGAACACGTCCTCGCCCAGCGTGCGCGTGGAGACGTTGCCGGCGGCGTCGTCGTCCTCCGACGCTTCCCATTCGACGGCCAGCGCGGTGACGTTGTCGCTCTTCTCGCCGGCGTTGCGCAGCGCCTGCTCCACGATCTCCGGGATCGAATCGTGGATCGGGTAGTCGGAGATCATCTTGACGATGTCGGCATCCTCGACGCTGCTCCACAGCCCGTCGGAGCACAGCAGGATGCGGTCGCCCGTGCGCAGCACCATCGGGCCGGCGCTGTCGATCACCGGCTTGCCGGGGCTCCCCAGGCAGGTGAACAGCACGTTGCGGTTGACCTTCTCGTCGAGCGGCACCACGTGCGACAGCGCCTCGCGAAGCTCGCTGTACGAGTGGTCGCGCGTGCGGGCGATCAGCCGGTCGCCGCGCACGAGGTACAGCCGCGAGTCGCCGCAATGCGCCCAGTAGATGTTGCCGGCCTGCAGCACGCAGGCGACGATGGTGGTGCGCGGGGTGTCGGTGAGGCCGCGGTCGGTGGCGTAGCGCAGCAGCTGGTGGTGGCCGGCCAGGATCGCGTCCTGCAGGAAGCGTTGCGGATCCTTCAGGTCGGTCTTGGCTTCCTTCTGGAAGAACGCAGCCAGCGTCTGCAGCGCGAGCTGCGAGGCGACCTCGCCTTCCGGATGGCCGCCCATGCCGTCGGCGAGCGCGAACAGGCCCGAGTCCCGCGTGTAGCAATAGCCCATGCGGTCTTCGTTCTTCTCGCGGCCGCCCTTGCGGCTGACCTGGTAGGTACCAAACTTCATCAGCGTTGCTCCGACCCCGGGCGCGGGCTCAAGGGTGTGTTCCCGACTTCAGGTTCTCGATCTGCAGCTTGAGCCGTTCGGAGAAGCTGAGCGTGGTGTAGCGGCGTTCGATCTCGCGCGACAGTTCCTTCTGCAGCGCGAAGACGCTTTGCGGACGCGACAGCGGATCGAGCGCCATGCACCATTCGATGACTTCGATGAGGTTGTCGGAGTAGACGTTGCGCAGGCGCGAGAGCGACAGCGGCAGGCGATCCTTGTCGATGCGCTGGGGCGCGTCGTTGGGCGGATACCCCTGCATGCATGCGTACAGGCAGGCGCCGATCGCGTAGATGTCGGTCCACGGGCCCAGCGAGCCGTCGCGGCGATACATCTCCGGCGCGGCGAAGCCCGGCGTGTACATCGGCCGGATGAACTGGCCTTCCTTGCTCAGCACTTCGCGCGCGGCACCGAAATCGAGCAGCACGGCGCGGTTGTCGTTGGTGATGAAGATATTGGCCGGCTTGATGTCCAGGTGCAGCATCTTGTGCTGGTGGACGATGCGAAGGCCGCGCAATATTTCGTCGAACAACGAGCGAATGGTGGACTCGCGCAATACCTTTTCGCGTTTCAGGTCGCGCGCGGTGACGATGAAATCCTGCATGGTGTCACCCTGCAGATAATTCATCACCATGTAGACAGTTTCGTTCTCGCGGAAGAAATTCAGCACCGAGACCACGCTCGCGTGCGAAATCTGAGCCAACGAGCGGCCTTCTTCGAAGAAACTCTTGAGGCCGAGGCGGTACAGTGGCTGCTTTTCCGGCTTCACGCGCGGGATCAATTCACCTGGCGAGCGATCGGCGAGCGAAGCGGGGAGATATTCCTTCAGCGCGACGAGATGACGTGTTTCATCTTCGGCCAGGTAGACGATGCCGAAACCGCCCGCGGCGATCTTCTTGACGATCTGATAGCCGCCGACCACAGTCCCCGAAGGAAGCGGGGCGGGTTTTGGCTTTGACATAATCTCTTTTTGCAACCTGGCACTCGCGATATGGCAGTTTACAGCATGACCGGCTTCGGCAACGCTTCGGCGACCGCGGCGTCCGCCGCTTCTTCCGAAGGCGCCGCAGCCACGGATTCGGCCGCAGTTTCCGTCGAACTCCGATCGGTGAACAGCCGGTTTCTCGACATCTCGTTCCGCATGCCCGACGAACTGCGCCAGCACGAGGGAGCCTTGCGCGACCTGATCACCGCCGGATGCCGGCGCGGCAAGGTCGATGTGCGCGTCAGCGCGGCCAGGAGCAGCGGCGACGACTGGCCCCAGCCCACGGCCGACCAGCTCAATCGATTGTCACGCCTGGAAGGCGTCGTGGCAGCCTGGTTGCCCAAGGCCGCGCCGTTGACCGTGAACGAAGTCCTGCATTGGTGCCGTTCCGCGCCCGCGGCGACCGGTGGCCGCGTGGACGAGGCCTTGCTGGAAGCCGGCAAGCGCGCCGTCGCCGCGCTTCGCGAAGCGCGCGCACGCGAAGGCGACAAGCTGGTGGCCATCCTGATGGAACGCATCGTGCGCCTGCGCGAACTCGCCGCCCAGGCCGAACCGCTGGTGCCGGCGGTCGTCGAACGCCAGCAGCAGCGCTTCCTCGAACGCTGGGCCGAGGCGCTGAAGGCCACCGGCGGCCACGAAGCCACGTCGTCGGCCGGCAGCGTTCCGACCGAGGCGTTGCGCGAACGCGCGATGAACGAGGCCGCCACCTTCGCGCTGCGCATCGACGTCGCCGAGGAACTGTCGCGACTGCGCGCGCACCTCGAGGAGATCGCCCGCCTGCTCAAGGGCGGCGGCGAACTGGGCAAGCGGCTCGACTTCCTGATCCAGGAGTTGCACCGCGAGGCCAACACCCTCGGCTCGAAGTCCGCGGCGCTCGAGCTCACCGGCGTGTCGCTGGAGATGAAGGTGCTGATCGAGCAGATGCGCGAGCAGGTGCAGAACGTCGAGTGATCGAGGGCTGGAAAGCAGATCGGGCAACCCGCGGCGCCCGCCCGGGCCTGCAGCGCGCCGCTCAGGCGCCGCGCTTGCGGCGGACGGCCAGCGCCGCCAGACCGAGTGCGAGCATCGCCATGGGCGCGGGCTCCGGCACGGTCGTCGCCGTGAAGGAGACAGGCGTGCCGTCGCTGTCGTTGCCATTGCAGCCGGCGCCCGGCAGCGTCGAGCACTCGCTGTAGCCGCTACCGTTCCAGAAGACGTTGAACTCGTTCGTGCCGTCGGAGAACGAGATGCCCGCGAAGCTCGTCTGCGGCGTCCCCGGGCCGAGTTCGTCGTCGGCGCCGCCGAAGGAGGGATCCAGGGTCAGGGACGCGCCGTTGCGAGTGCCCGAGACGCCGGTCACCAGGAAATGGCCGCCCACCGCGGTGTCCGCGGTGACCAGCGTGCCGCTGGCGTCGATCAGGGATCCGTCGGTGGCGGTGTCCTCGTAAGAGAAGGTCCAGTCGATGCTGCCGGCATGTGCGCCAGCCACACCCAGGAGCGAGGCCGCGACGGCCGTGGCGCGAAGCAGCAAGTCAAGACGTTTCATGGATTCCCCTCGAGTGTCGTGTCAGTGATGGATCACCGCATCCTCGCGGTGCGCGCCCTGCCATCTTGCTCGGTCGCGCAACATGCGTCAATTCGCAATCAACGGATCCCTGAGCATCGCGGCTCGCCGCGCCACCCGGCTCGAACCGCCCGATCCGGATGGAGTTGCCGGCGCTCCCCTACAATCGCGCCCGCCGCAGCAGTTCGCTGCGGCATCGACATTCAAGTACACGAGAACTCATGGCAACTGCAAAGAAGACTCCCGCTCCCGTCGTCAAGAAGGCCGTCAAGGCCGTTGCGCCGGCCAAGACCACCAAGGCGAAGACCGCTCCTGCCAAGGCCGCGAAGGCTGCCAAGGCAGCGCCGGCCGCGCCGAAGCCGATCAAGACGGCGTTCAACAAGTCCAGCCTCGCCGCGCACGTCGCCGAGCAATCCGGCGTCGACGCGAAGTCGACCAAGGCCGTGCTGGCCGCGCTCGAAGGCGCAATCGTCATGTCGGTCAACAAGAAGGGCCTCGGCTCCTTCACGCTGCCCGGCCTGCTGAAGGTCACGGTGCAGAACGTGCCGGCCAAGAAGAAGCGCATGGGCAAGGACCCGTTCACCGGCGTCGAGCGCATGTTCGCTGCCAAGCCGGCGTCCGTGAAGATCAAGACGCGCGCCCTGAAGAAGCTGAAGGACGCGGCGCTGTAAAGCGCAGTCCCGGGGCGGGCACGAGCCCGTCGCGAAGCCGAAGAGCCGCTTGTCGCGGCTCTTTTTCATGAGGCTTCGCGTTCTCAGCGCTTGCGGTCGCCGAACATCCGGTCGATGTCGATGAACTCGGTCATGCTGTCCGAGAAGTCCTTCAGCGCGCCCGGCGCCATCGCCGCGGCCAGGCGTTCGGTCGCCTGGTCGGGCTGCGAATGGCCGGCCTGCGTGTGGCGATCGCCATGGCGGCGGCGCAGCACCTGCTCGATGCGACGGCGCAGCAGCACCAGGCCGGGACCGTAGCGATCGAGATCGAAGGCGTCGAGCGCCTGCGCGGCGTGGCGCAGCACGGCGGCCGGCACGTCGTCGATGCCCCGTTCGCCGTTCTTGCCCAGCGCGCGCTCCAGCAGCGCGAGCGACGGCAGGCGTGGGTGATGGCCGACCTCGCCACCCAGCATGCCGCGCAGGTTGGCGCACACTTCGGCCACCTCGCTGGACGTCATCGACGGCAGTTCGCCCGGGCTGCGACGGCGCGGGGCGGATTCGCTCACGCGTCGCGCGCCCGCCTTTCGCGGTGACGGGCCGAGGACGAAATGCCAATCGAAGCCGCGGCGTTCGAGGCGGATCGGGCTGGTGAGGAGGCTGCGAAGCCGGTGAAGCATGCCCCCGCCGGCGACAGGAGCTCTGGGCATGGCCGAAACGGTATTGGAGGAGATCATATTGGGGCCAACGATGAAAGATGCCTTGCAGGCCGGTTGCAAACAAGCACCCTCGGGGCAGCGTCGTCCGGAATTCGGCGCGCTGCCTTCTTCTCATCGTCCATTTTGGCTGCTCGATGAACGCCGTCGGGCACCGAAATTGCAAGCTCTCGTTACGGCCGGAATGACTCGCCAGTCGGCCGCCACCGGCGCTGCATGAGGGACATCGGCCAGCCACGTCGTGCTTCGGGGTATCGACTCGCGATACCGGTCGACCCGCTTGTCTCGACCTCGTCCGAACCGGTTTGCGCCCTGGCCGGGTTGCGCGATCCTGCGCACCTCCGCCACTGACCGGCCCTTCGGATGACGCTCATGCTCCGCCCTCATGTCCCGCTCCGCCGCCTCGGCACCGTCGCCGCACTGTCCATCGCGCTGGCTGCCACAGGCGCCTTCGCCCAGGCGCGCGTCCACGCGTCCGACGACGAGCCCGCCCCGGCCCTCGCCAGCGAATCCGTGGGCGACCTCGCCAAGGCGCTGCAGGTCGGCGACATCGTCTTCACGCGCGTCGGCGCCTACCCGTTCCGCAAGGTGGCCGAGGCGACCGGCACGTGGACGAACCACGTCGGCATCGTGCTGGACGTCTCGGGCAAGGAGCCGATGGTCGGGGAAAGCCATTTCCCGTTCTCCGGCTCCACGAGGCTGTCGCGCTTCGTCGCGCGCTCGGCCGGCGGCCGCGTCGCCGTGATGCGCCTGCCCACGCCGCTCACCGAAGCCCAGCAGATCGCCCTCGTCGCGGCCGCCGCGCAGCGCGAGCACGTCTTCTACGACACCGGCTTCGACGCCCATTCGCACCGCCAGTTCTGCTCGCGCTACGTGCGCGAGGTGCTGGCCCAAGGCGCCGGCGTCGAGGTCGGCCGGGTCGAGACCTTCCGGCAACTGCTGGCCAGCGCCCCGCAGGCCGACGTCGGCTTCTGGCGCGTCTGGTACTTCGGCAGCATCCCCTGGGAGCGCGAGACGATCACGCCCGCGAGCGTGCTGCACACGCCGGGGCTGAAGACGGTCTTCGACGGCACGGCGGCCTGAAGAAGGGCCGAACCTTCCTGAAAGCGCGCATTCCTGCAGCATTCGAAACGCTGCCGCGGCGTGGATTGCGGCGATACTCGAGCGCCTGAGTCGGTGCCGCGACCCGCGAGCGCCGACGAGTCCCGTCCGCATACCCCCGCGTCTCTCATGGAACTCCCCGGCAAGCTCTTCGTCGTCGCCGCCCCCAGCGGCGCCGGCAAATCGACCCTGGTGAAGGCGCTGCTGCAGCACGAGCCGCATCTGGCCGTCTCGGTGTCGCACACCACGCGCGCGCCGCGCGGGCAGGAGCAGAACGGCCGCGAATACCACTTCACCGACGTCGCCAGCTTCCAGCAGATGGTCGCCGCCGGCCAGTTCTTCGAGCACGCGCACGTGCACGGCAACTGGTACGGCACGTCGCGCAAGAGCGTCGAGACGCTGCTGGCCGCCGGCAAGGACGTGGTGCTGGAGATCGACTGGCAAGGCGCGCTGCAGATCCGCACGCTGTTTCCGGCGGCGATGCTGGTGTTCATCCTGCCGCCCAGCTGGGACGAGCTGGCGCAGCGCCTGCGCGGCCGCGGCGAGGACCTGCCCGAGGTCATCGCCCAGCGCCTGGCGAACGCCCGCCACGAGGTGGCCCAGGCGGGCCGCTTCGATTTTGTTATAATCAACGGTTATCTCGAAAAAGCCCTGGCGGAACTCCGCGCAGTGGTTCGCGAGCAGCCCGAGGCCTTGCGTTTCGCGGCCCAGCGCGCCAACCACCCCGACGTGTTCGCCGCCTTGAACCTGGCCTGATTGCGCTGCAGTCGAGGCAGGCCGGGAGTTGCAGATTTCATCGCCAGCGCTTGTCAACGCGTTGTTCTCGTCTCTAGCCAAGGAACCATCACATGGCCCGCATCACCGTTGAAGACTGCCTGGAAAAGATCCCCAACCGCTTCCAGCTCGTGCTTGCCGCGACCTACCGCGCGCGCATGCTGAGCCAGGGCCACACGCCCAAGATCGAATCGAAGAACAAGCACGGCGTGACGGCCCTGCGCGAAATCGCTGCCGGCGAGATCGGCAAGGAAATGCTGCGCAAGGTTCCGACCTGAACCTGCGCGCCGCGCTCGTCACGGGCGCTCGCCCGAACGAAGAAAGCCCGCGTCGCGAGACTCGGGCTTTTTTGTTGGCCGGCGGCGATTCGCCGCCTGTGACACGTGCCGGGAGCCGCGCATCGAATGAGCGCGGCTTCCGGCCCCAGACGCTCTGCGGCCGCCGGCGAAACTCCTTCTCGCGACTTACCAGCCCACCGTGATCGTGGCCGTCGTCGGCGCCGCGGTGTGCAGCGACGAGCTGAAGCCGCCGACGTCGTCATACGCGAAGCCGTAGGCCAGGCCGTTCAGGCTGTGGTCGTGCCAGAACTTCGCATACGAGTTGGCCGGCGACGCGTAGAACGCGCTGGGCGTCGACCATTGCGCCGGGTTCTCGACGATGTGCCGGTTGATCGCCGCGCAGAGTTGCGCCTGGATCTGCAGCTGCTTGTCGTAGCCCGCGCTGCCTGGTGTCTGCCCGGTGGCGTCGTTGAGCACGCCCGAGCCGAGCAGCGCCTCCTGCGTGGTCGGCGCGCGCTGGACCGTGTACGTGCCCTGGCCGTCCGTGAACTGGAACTGGCCGTTGACGACGCGGCCCGTGAAGGTGCCCTGCTTGTCGGTGAAGGTCAGCGTCTGCGACGCGTACTTGCTCCAGAGGCCCTGGATGTAGCTGTCCAGGTAGGTGCCGTTCGCCTGGCCCGACTCGAACGTCGCATGCGCCGGGGCGATGATGCGGTACGGCGAATACGGCGCCTGCGCCAGGCTCTGGAACTGCGCCGGCACGGCCGACGACCACGCCGAGATCAGCGACGCGCGCGTCGCGGTCTCGCCGACGGTCTGGTCGTAGCCGCCCAGGCCCTGCAGGCGCAGCGTCACCGGGAAGCCGAACTGGTCGACGCGGGTCGTGTTGCCGTAGAAGCCGCTGGTGGGCACGATGGCCATCTCGACGAAGTCGAACGTGACGTCGATGTTCGGGTCGGACGGGTTCTCGATGTTGGCGCCGGCGTAGCCGATGTTGCCGTTGACGTCCTGGTTGACGCGGATGTACATCGGGCCCCCCACGCTGAGCATCAGCCGCGCCGAGTTGATCGGCGGGATGGTCACCGAGCCGGCCTGCGCGATGGTGTGGAAGTAGTTGGTGTAAGTGACGCCGTTCTTGGCGAGCGCGCCGTTGTCGGCGGTGCTCATCGGGATCAGCTTGCCGGTGGCGTCGACGTAGACGAACTTGCCCGAGGTCCAGTCGAGGCCGATGATGGCCCAGTAGACCTGCGAGTCGGCGTAGGCGCCGTGCGTGCCGTTGACGATCTTGAACGTGGTCTGCTGGTTCCAGGTGCCCCCGGTGCTGGCCGCCGGCGAGATCTGGTACGAGGACGCCAGGTCGTTGAAGTTCGACGACTCCAGGCTGGGCGTGTCGGCGGTCAGGGTCAGCGTCGAGCCGCCGTAGTTGATGTCGGCGTACAGCACCACCTGCGTGCCCGGCGACACCCTCACCGACGAGATGACGTCGTTCCAGGCGCTGCCGACCCAGCTCGAACTGGCGCTGGTGCATATCGAGGTGCCGCCATAGTTGATGTCGGTGAAGAAGCACACCTGGCCGGCCGCGGGCGTGACGGTGGACGTGGCTGACGGCACCGTGTACGTGTACGTGGCCGAGTCGTACGCGGGCGTGCCCTTGTTGTAGGTGAAGCTGTAGCTGATGGTGTTGCCGGCTGAAACCGCTTGCAGGACCTGCTGCGTCTCGGCGCCGGTGGTCGCGTTGCGCGCCATCCGCAGGTTCTGCAGCGCGCCGCCGTTGACCGCGTAATGGACGTCCGTCCACGTCGTGGTGGTCGAGGTCGGGTTGAAGTCGATCGTCGCGGTGGTGCCGCTGACGGTCACGCCCTGGGTGTAGTCGGAGGCCGTCTGGGCCTCGGCCGGGACTGCTCGCCAGAGTGAAAATGCAAGCAGGACGGCGAGTCCCGCAACACGTCGAATCATCGCTGTCTCCTGTCGTCTCAGGGTGACGCGTCCGCATGCGTCGTGCTCAGGCTCGTCCGCTCGCGCGTGCGGCTGCGGGACGTCTTGGGGCATCCCGCCAGCACTCGGGCGATACCCCCTGCCGTTTGCCTGCCGTGGCCGGGGCGGATCGCATTTGACTCCCGAACCCGGCGTGGGAATCGCCTTTTCCGTGATTTTTTGAAAGCGATTTCAGATAATCCCCTGAACGCGGTATGCCACAAGGCCGCGACCGACGAATCCTCGGCGTCGGACACGGGTTCCCGATCGAGCGGGCGTTCAATTTCCCGACCGCGGCGGCGCCCGCCCCATAACAGGCTAAATTCAGCACATGAGTATTCGTTCGTTCGCCGCCGACCTGCTGCCCGCCAAGCTGCACAGCACGCTGGCGCGCGCCCCGGCCGCCGCCGAATCCCAGCAGGCCGAAGTCGCCACGTTTGCCGAGCTGTCCGAGAAGCTCGCCTACCTCAGCAAGTCGGACCTGAAGAAGGTGCGCGAGGCCTACAAGTTCGCCGACCAGGCGCACCTGGGGCAGCTGCGCGCCAGCGGCATTCCCTACATCACGCACCCGCTGGCCGTCACCGGGCTGGTCGCCGACTGGAAGCTCGACGCCACCGCCCTGATGGCGGCGCTGATGCACGACACCATCGAGGACTGCGGCGTCACCAAGCCCGAGCTGATCGAGCTGTTCGGGGCGCCCACGGCCGACCTCGTCGACGGCCTGACCAAGCTCGACAAGCTGCAGTTCTCCACGCGCGAGGACGGCCAGGCCGAGTCGTTTCGCAAGATGCTGCTGGCGATGTCGCGCGACGTGCGTGTCATCCTCATCAAGCTGTGCGACCGCCTGCACAACATGCGCACGATGGACGCGATGGCGCCGGCCAAGCGCTCGCGCATCGCGCGCGAGACCATCGAGATCTTCGCCCCCATCGCGCACCGCCTGGGGCTGAACCAGATGTACCGCGAACTTCAGGACCTGTCGTTCCGCTTCATGTACCCGTGGCGGTATGCGGCGATCGGCAAGGCGCTCGAGCGCGCGCGCGGCACGCGGCGCGACATCGTCGACCGCATGCGGCGCGACGTCGAGAAGTCGTTCGCCGAGGCGCGCACCAAGGTCACGGTCTACAGCCGCGAGAAGACGGTCTTCTCGATCTATCGCAAGATGCGCGAGAAGCACGCCGGCTTCGCGCAGGTCAACGACATCTTCGGCTTCCGCATCGTCGTCAACTCGCTGCCCGAGTGCTACCTGTCGCTGGGCACGCTGCACCAGATGTACAAGCCGGTGCCGGGTCGCTTCAAGGACTACATCGCGATTCCCAAGGCCAACGGCTACCAGTCGCTGCACACGACGCTGGTCAATCCGCTGGGCACGGCCGTCGAGTTCCAGGTGCGCACGGAGGAGATGCACGCCGTGGCCGAGGCCGGCATCGCGGCGCACTGGATGTACAAGGCCGGCGCGCAGTCCGGGCGGCCGGACGAGGCGCAGCGACTGGGCGCCATGTGGCTGCAGTCGCTGATCGACATCCAGAGCGACACGCACGATTCCAGCGAGTTCCTCGAGCACATCAAGATCGACCTGTTCCCCGAGGCCGTGTACGTCTTCACGCCCAAGAGCAAGATCCTCGCGCTGCCGCGCGGCGCCACGCCGATCGACTTCGCCTACGCGATCCACTCCGACGTCGGCGACCACTGCGTCGCGGCCAAGGTCAACGGCGAGCCGGTGGCGCTGCGCACCGAGCTGAAGAGCGGCGACGTGGTCGAGGTGAGCACGTCGCCCAATGCGCGGCCGAACCCGTCGTGGCTCAACTCCGTGCGCACCGGCCGCGCGCGCTCGAAGATCCGCCACTTCCTGAAGAACCTCGAGCACGAGGAATCGATCATCCTTGGCGAGAAGCTGCTGACGCAGGCGCTGCGCAACGAAGGCATGGCCGTGCCGGCCGACGACGAGGAACACGCGGCGCTGTGGCAGTCGCTGACGCGCTGGAGCGGCAGCCGCAGCCGCGCCGAGCTGATGGTCGACATCGGCCTGGGCCGCAAGATCGCCTCCATCGTCGCCAAGCGGCTGTCGCAGCTGCTGGGCGAGCGCGGCACGCGTCCCGGCGCGATCGCGCTGACGATGGGCCGCTTCGCCGACAACGAGGCGCAGGTCGGCCAGAACGTCGTCGAGATCGACGGCAGCGAAGGCGCGTCGGTGCAGCTGGCGACCTGCTGCCGGCCCATCCCCGGCGACGAGGTGGCGGGCTATTTCGGCGGCGAGGGGCTCACCGTCCACACCAAGGACTGCTCGATCGGCCGCCGGCTGCGCGAGCGCGACGGCGAGCGCTGGATGGAGGTCGACTGGGCCGAACAGCTGACGCGCCAGTTCGAGAGCGCGGTGAGCGTGCTGGTGCAGAACACCAAGGGCGCGCTGGCGCAGGTGGCGCAGGCCATCAGCGCGGCCGAGGCCGACATCACGCACATCGACATGGGCGACGAGCGCGCCGCCGAGACCACCGAGCTGAAGCTGCTGGTCAGCGTGCGCGACCGGCTGCACCTGGCCGACGTGCTGCGCACGCTCAAGCGCGCGTCGGCGGTGCTGCGCGCCGGGCGCATCAAGCCCTGACCATGCGTTGGGTCGCGACGTATCGTCGGCTGTTGCGGGTCGGCGCGGCGATCGCGGCCGTCGCGCTGGGCATCGTGATCTTCGCCGCGCACGACGCCAGGCAGCGCATCCTGCAGGCGCTGGGGCCGCGCACGACGGTCGGCTCGATCTCGCTGAGCTATCCCACGGTGACGCTGCACGACGTGCACGTCGCCGCCGGCAGCGCGCCCGGCGCATGGCCCGCCGACGAGGAGTTCGACGCCAGGGAAGTCGCCATCGACATCACCGCCGCCAGCCTTTGGGCGTACCGCCGCGGCGCGCCGCTCGCCATCGCGGACATCCGCGTGCGCGACGGCACGCTGGTGATGCTGCGCACGCCCGACCACCTGGCGATGCTGCCCGCGCTCCGCGACGCCTCGCTCGCGCAAGACACGGCGGGTCAGGCCTCGCCGGCCACCGCATCGGGCGACACGGCCGCCGCGCTGGTCGTGGCCCACATGCAGTTCGAGCGCATGGCCGTCGACCTGCACGACGCCACGCTGCCGGACGGCAAGACGCACAAGCTGCACTTCGAGCAGGTGCACGGCACGGTCTCCGACCTCGCGCTGCCGCGGCTCGCGCAACCCATCGCGCTCGACCTGCAGGGCGTGATGAAGGGCGTGGAACGAGACGGCCAGGTGTCGATCAAGGGCAGCCTCGCGCCGGCCGCGCACGACGCGAACCTGGCGATCCGCCTGGTCGGCGTCGACATGATCGCGCTGCAGCCTTACCTGCTGCACTTCGGCGAACGCGCGGTCAAGCACGGTCGGCTCGATCTCGCCATGGATGCCCGCGTCGCCGACCGCCAGGTCCATGCGCCGGGCCAGCTGACGATCACGGGCCTCGAGTTCGGCGACAGCGAAGGCGGCACGTTCGCCGGCGTCGAGCGCCGCGCGGTGCTGGCCGCGCTCAAGCGCGACGGCCGCATCTCGCTGAAGTTCACGCTCGAAGGCCGCACCGACGACCCGAAGTTCTCGCTCGACGGCAACCTCGCCGCGCGTCTCGCGGCCGGGCTCGGCGAGGCGGTGGGTGTCAGCGTGAAGGGCGTGGTCGAAGGCGTCGGCAGCGTCGTCAAGGGCCTGCTGGGCGGCAAGCCGCAACGCTAGGGCCTGTTCACACTAAATGCGTGCCCGCGCCGGTGGCCTGCGAGGCTTCTGGCTAGGTGTGAAGAGTCAAGAGGTTCTTGCGTGAACCAGGCAGCCTGGACATTGGCGCCAGACAGCCGATCCCGTGATGACGCCGGTGCCAGTTGTAGAAGTGGTTCCAGAATGGCAGCGCGAGGCGACGAGCGTCCGAGTTTTCGT
>CAIMXF010000529.1 GCA_903845345.1 uncultured beta proteobacterium | reverse complement strand
CGCGAGCCGCGCGCCCCGCGCACGCGGACCGAGCGCCGCCCGGCGGCACCGGCCGAGGGGGCCGGCGCGCAGGCCGCCGACGCGGTCGAGGGTGGCGAGGAGGCCGGATCGCAGGACGAGTCCCGCGCTGCCGATGGCGCCGACCAAGGCGAGGCCGGCGAAGGCCGCCGTTCGCGCAGCCGCCGTCGCCGTCGCGGTCGCCGCGGCGGTTCCGACGACGTTTCGGCCGAAGGCGGCCCGCGAGCCGAGGGCGCGGAAGGCGCCGAGGGCGAGGCGGCCGACGCGGGGGGCGAGTCCGCCGATGGCAGCGAGGCGCGTCCGCCGCGTGGCGAGCGACCACCGCGTCCCGAGCGCGGTCCGCGCGTGGTCGTCGAGTTCGCCAGCGCCGACGTGTCCGACACGTTCGCCGGCGTGCTGTCGGGGGACTTCGACAGCGAGGCCGAGGTCGTCGACGGCGTCAATCCGATCCCGGCCAAGCGCGTGCTGGCCGCCGAGCCGGATGCGCCCAAGCTGCACAAGGTGCTGGCGCAGTCGGGCATCGGCTCGCGCCGCGACATGGAACAGCTGATCACCGACGGCAAGGTCACGGTCAACGGCGAGGTGGCCCACACCGGGCAGCGCATCTCGTTCGGAGACGAAGTGCGCGTCGCCGGCCGCGTCGTCAAGCTGCGCATCGCGCCGCCGCCGGCGCGCGTCATCGCGTACCACAAGCCCGCGGGCGAGGTCGTCACGATGGACGATCCCGAGAACCGCCCGACGGTGTTCCGCCGCCTGCCGCGCCTGCAGCACGGCAAGTGGCAGTCGGTCGGCCGCCTCGACATCAACACCGAAGGCCTGCTGCTGTTCACCAATTCAGGTGACCTCGCCAACAAGCTGATGCACCCGCGCTTCGGCGTCGAGCGCGAGTACGCGGTGCGCGTGCTGGGCACGCTCGAGACCGAATCGCGCGAGAAGCTGCTCGCGGGCGTCAGCATCGACGGCCAGGCTGCCCATTTCAAGTCGATCGAGGACGGCGGCGGCGAAGGCGCCAACCGCTGGTACCGCGTCGTCATCACCGAAGGTCGCAACCGCGAGGTGCGCAAGCTGTTCGACGCGGTGGGCATGGCGGTGAGCCGGCTGATCCGCATCCGCTACGGCTCGGTGGTGCTGCCCAAGGGACTGCGCCGCTCGGTGTGGGTCGACCTCGACGAGAACGACGTGCGCCGCCTGCGCCAGCTCGCCGGCGCGGACAACACGCAGCGCAGCGGCCCGCAGCGCGACGACGGCCCGCGCGAGGCTGCGCCGCGCGAGAACGCACCGCGCGAGAACGCACCGCGCGACGGTGCGCCGCGCGAAGGCGGCCAGCGCAACAACAATGCGCCGCGCAATGAACGCGGCCCGCGCGCCGAGAATGGCCAGCGCGCCAACGGCGGCGGCCAGCAGCAGCCCAAGCAGCGCGACCGCGGCGACCGCAACGGCCGCGTCCGCGATCGCGGCGGCCGCGCGGATCAGGCCAGCAGCCCGGCGCCGATCCGCGAGGCGGGCGACCCGGCCTTCATCCCGAATCCGCTGCAGCAGACCTTCGACCGCCGCGCGATCCAGCAGCGCGAGCGTCCGGTCGTGGCCGACTACGACGACGAGTCCGACGGCCCGATCGGCCCGATCCCCAACCCGCTGCAGCAGACCTACGACAAGCGCGGCATCTCCGGCAAGGCCAACCCGTTCGCCAAGGGCGGCAAGCGCGGCGGCGGCGGCGGCGGTGGCGGCGGCCAGCCCAAGCAGCCCGATCCGATGCAGACGGCGGTCGGCTACATCGGCGCCGACACCTTCATCAAGAAGCTCAACAACCGCGGCGGCGGCGGCGGTCGCGGCCGGCGTTGAACCCGTCGGCGCGGACCGGCTCTCATTCGTGAGGACGATTCGCGACCGTTGCGCATCAAGTGTCACCCGCCCGGTCTAAAATGCCGGGCTTTGCTCAAGTTTCAGCCCTCCAGGAGAATCTACAAATGACTGAACGCACCCTCTCGATCATCAAGCCCGACGCCGTCGCCAAGAACGTGATCGGCCAGATCGTCGCCCGCTTCGAAGGCGCCGGCCTCAAGGTCGTCGCCGCTCGCCTGACCCAGTTGTCGCAGGCCGATGCCGAGGCTTTCTACGCGGTGCACAAGGCGCGTCCGTTCTTCAAGGACCTGGTGAGCTTCATGATTTCCGGCCCGGTGTTCGTCCAGGTTCTGGAAGGCGAAGGCGCGATCCTGAAGAACCGCGACCTGATGGGCGCCACCGACCCGAAGAAGGCCGAGAAGGGCACCATCCGCGCCGACTTCGCCGATTCGATCGACGCCAATGCCGTCCACGGCTCGGACGCCGCCGAGACCGCCGCGGCCGAAATCGCGTTCTTCTTCCCCGGCATGCAAATCCACTCGCGTTGATTCGCGTGCGAGGGCCCGAGCCTGGCTCGGGCCCAACTGGAACTTAGCGCGATGATGACCATGAGCCCGCCGGGCCGCCCCAAGGGCGAATGCTCCCGCTCGGCGGGAAGGCGCGTAGCGCCAAGGGTGCACACATGACTGACAACCTGCTCGACTTCGACCAAGCCGCCTTGAAGGCGTATTGCGAGCGCGTGGGTGAGAAGTCGTTCCGCGCGACCCAGCTGTTCCGCTGGATCCACCATCGCGGCGTGGGCCGCTTCGACGACATGACCGATCTCGCGCGCTCGCTGCGCACGAAGCTCGCGGGGGTCGCCGAGGTTCGCCCGCTGTCCACGATCACCGACAAGACCTCGGCCGACGGCACCCGCAAGTGGCTGTTCGACGTCGGCCAGGGCAACGCGGTCGAGACGGTCTACATCCCCGAGGACGATCGCGCCACGCTATGCATCTCGTCCCAGGCCGGATGCGCCGTCGGCTGCCGCTTCTGCTCCACCGGCCACCAGGGCTTCAGCCGCAACCTCACCACCGGCGAGATCATCGCGCAGCTGTGGCAGGCCGAGCACCTGATGAAGGCCAAGCTGGGCCTGGGCGCCAGCGAGCGCGCGATCAGCAACGTCGTGATGATGGGCATGGGCGAGCCGCTGCAGAACTATTCGCAGCTGGTGCCCGCGCTGCGCATGATGCTCGACGACCACGGCTACGGGCTGTCGCGCCGTCGCGTGACGGTGTCCACCTCCGGCGTGGTGCCGATGATCGACCGCCTGCGCGAGGACTGCCCGGTGGCGCTCGCCGTGTCGCTGCACGCGCCCGACGACGCGTTGCGCGACCAGCTCGTGCCGATCAACAGGAAATACCCGATCGACGAGCTGCTGGCGTCGTGCGAACGCTATCTCGAAGCCGCGCCGCGCGACTTCATCACGATGGAGTACTGCATGCTCGACGGCGTCAACGATTCGCCGGCGCAGGCCAGGCAGCTCGTCGACCTGGTGAAGAACCGGCTGCCGGTCAAGTTCAACCTGATCCCGTTCAACCCGTTTCCCGAGTCGGGCCTCAAGCGCTCGTCCGACGCGCGCGTGCGCGCCTTCGGCGAGGTGCTGCTCGAGGCCGGGCTCGTGACCACCATCCGCAAGACGCGCGGCGACGACATCGACGCCGCCTGTGGTCAACTCGCCGGCGAGGTGCAGGATCGCACCGACGCCCAGCGCCGCATGACGCGGGCGATCCCGATCGTCGCGGCGCCTTCCGGACCGACCCATTCCGTCGTCCCTCCCACCCTCAAGCAGTGAGTCACCATCGCATGCATCTCGTCCCCGGGCCTGCCAGATCGACGCGTTGGATGAGGGCCGCGCTCGCGG
Source organism: uncultured beta proteobacterium (assembly GCA_903845345.1). Classification (GTDB taxonomy): domain Bacteria; phylum Pseudomonadota; class Gammaproteobacteria; order Burkholderiales; family Burkholderiaceae_C; genus Scleromatobacter. Next base: position 6,110 of record CAIMXF010000529.1, on the reverse strand, counting down.
CGTCGGGGCTGATCGCCGGCCTGGCGGGATGCGTGACGACCGGCGCGCCACCGAAGTCGCCGTACACCAAGAGCAACACGGCCGACGACATCAAGACGGCCTCCGACCAGACCGCCGCCGACCGGCTGTCGAACACCCGAATGGAACTGGCCGAGGCCTACCTCGGACGCAACCAGCCCTCGGACGCGCTGGACCAGGTCAAGCAGGCGCTGCAGGCCAAGCCGGACAATCCGGGGGCCTACGGCCTGCGCGGGCTGATCTACGCCGCGCTCGGCGACTACGACCACGCCGACGAGAGCTTTCGCAAGGCGATGCAACTGGCGCCCCACGACGGCGACCTGATGCACAACTACGGCTGGATCCTGTGCCAGCAGCGCCGCTTCGACGATGCGCAAGCCCAGTTCAAGCGGGCGATCGCCGAGCCGAGCTACCGCAACGTGTCGCGCACGACGCTGGTCGAAGGCATCTGCGAGGCCCGCGGCGGCAAGATGCAGGAGGCCGAGCACACGCTGTCGCACGCCTACGAGCTCGATCCGGCGAACCCGACGATCGCGTACAACCTGTCCGAGGTTCTGTACCGCAACGGCCAGTTCGACCGTGCGCGTTTCTACATCCGCCGCATCAACAGCCGACCAGAGCTGGCGAGCGCACAGACGCTTTGGCTGGCCGCCCGGATCGAGCACAAGCTCGGCCAGGAGGAACAGGTCAAGGCCATGGGAGCCCAACTCCGCGACCACTTCCCGGATGCGCCGGAAGCGTCGCTGTACGAAAAGGGCAGGTTCGATGACTGACGAGCTCGCGCCGGAACCGGCGCAGCCTTCCTCATTCCCGCATTCCGCGCCGGGCGCGGCCGACGCGGAGGGTGTCGCGACGTCGCCCGAACCCGACGCGGCCGCGAGCCGTTCCGGGCCGGACACCGAGCCGCCATCGCAGCTTGGGCCGGCGACTGCCGGCGGCATGATCCGCGACGCGCGCCAGGCGCAGGGCATCGACCTCGCGTCGCTGGCCGCGATGCTCAAGATCCCGCTGCGCCGGCTCGACGCGCTCGAGAACGGCCGCCACGAGGAACTGCAGGGGCCGACCTTCGAGCGCGCCCTCGCGCAGGCCGCGTGCCGCGTGCTCAAGATCGACCCGAAGCCGGTGCTGGCGCTGTTGCCGCAGCACGAACGCAACACGCTCGAGCGCGTCTCCGACGGCATCAACACGCCGTTCCGCGACGGCCAGGGCAGCGGCGGCTTCGAAGTGCCGGCGGCGATGCGGCCGGTGGTCGCCGTGGTCGTCCTGCTGGTCATCGGCGCGATCGCGCTGCTGTTCGTTCCGCCCAACTGGGTGGCGCGCGTGAAGGACGAGTTCGCCACCGCTCCTGTCGCCAGCGCGCCGGCGGATTCCGCGGCCGCGGCGGCGCCTGCCGCTTCGGGCACGGTGGCCGCGCCGGTCGAATTGCCGGGCGCCAGCGCGGCGGCCTCGGGGCCGGCGGCATTCGCCTCCGCGCCGGCCGCCCGGCCTGCTGCGTCCACGACGCCGCTGTCTCCGGCCGCCGTCTCGGCCACCGCCGCGCAAGGCATCGACGAGGTGCTGGCCCACGTGGCCGCCGCGCCCAGCATTCCGCTGCAGGTCGTCGCGACCGCCGATTCCTGGGTCGAGGTGGTCGACGCGCAGGGCCACACGCTGCTGTCGCGCGTCGTCGTCGCCGGCGAGTCGGTGGGACTGGACGGTCCGCTGCCCATGCACGTAAAGATCGGCAACGCGGGGGGCACGCATCTCAAGCTGCGCGGCGACAATGTGGACCTGACGCCCTGGACGCACGACAATGTCGCGCGCCTCGAGGTGAAGTGATCTCCCCGACGAGCTTGAACGACATGACCGATTCCACCGCCTCCCTCCCCGACGCCGGCTCCCTGCTGGACGGCGAGCCCATCGCCGAGGTCTCGCCCGCCGCGCGCCGCACGCGCCAGGCGCGCGTGGTCTGGGGCAGCAACGTCGTCACCGTGGGCGGCGACGCGCCGGTGCGCGTGCAGTCGATGACCAACACCGACACGGTGCAGGTGATCGAGACCGCGATCCAGGTCAAGGAACTCGCCCTGGCGGGCTCGGAGCTGGTGCGCATCACGGTCAACACGCCCGAGGCCGCCGCCGCGGTGCCGCATATCCGCGAGCAGCTCGACCGGATGAACATCGACGTGCCGCTGGTGGGCGACTTCCACTACAACGGCCACCGCCTGCTCACCGAGTACCCGGCCTGCGCCGAGGCGCTGTCGAAGTACCGCATCAACCCGGGCAACGTCGGCCGCGGCGAGAAGGGCGACCGCCAGTTCGCGCAGATGGTCGAGGTGGCGTGCAGGTACGACAAGCCGGTGCGCATCGGCGTGAACTGGGGCAGCCTCGACCAGGAGCTGCTCAAGGCGTTGATGGACGCCAACGCGAAGCGTTCGAAGCCGTGGGAGCTGAAGCAGATCATGTACGAGGCGCTGGTGCGCTCGGCCATCGAATCGGCGCAGGCGGCGCGCGACATCGGCATGGATCCGAACCAGATCCTGCTCAGCTGCAAGATGAGCGCGGTGCAGGACCTGATCGCCGTCTATCGCGGCCTGGCGAAGCGCAGCGACCACGCGCTGCACCTGGGCCTCACCGAGGCCGGCATGGGCGCCAAGGGCACCGTGGCCTCGGCCACGGCGCTGGCGGTGCTGCTGCAGGACGGCATCGGCGACACCATCCGTGTCTCGCTCACCCCGCAGCCGGGCGAAGCCCGCACGCAGGAAGTGGTGGTCGCGCTCGAGATCCTGCAGTCGCTGGGCCTGCGCCACTTCAACCCGAGCGTCACCGCGTGCCCGGGCTGCGGCCGCACCACCAGCACGGTGTTCCAGGATCTCACCAAGCAGATCGACGACTTCCTGCGCGCGCAGATGCCGGTGTGGCGCGACCGCTTCCCCGGCGTCGAGGGCATGAAGGTCGCGGTGATGGGCTGCATCGTCAACGGCCCCGGCGAAAGCAAGCACGCCGACATCGGCATCAGCCTGCCCGGCACCGGCGAGGCGCCGTCCGCGCCCGTCTACATCGACGGCGAACGCGTGCTGACGCTGCGCGGCGACAACATCGCCGGCGAATTCCGGGCGATCGTCGAGCAATACATCGAACGCCGTTATGGCGCGGTAACCGCAGCGCATTGAAGCTTCGCTCGCTTCGCGCGACGTTCCTTCTTCCAAAAATACGCGGCCGCTCGACGGGCCGCACGATTTGTATTGCTCATGGCTGAAATCCTGCGTGCCGTCAAAGGCATGAACGACATCTTTCCGGCGTCCGTGCCGCGCAAGGCGACGGACGTGCTGCCCACGTCCAACATGTGGCAGTGGTTCGAGGAGACCTCGCGTTCGGTGCTGCAGCGCTACGGCTACCAGAGCCTGATCACGCCGATCGTCGAGCCGACCGCGCTGTTCGTGCGCGGCATCGGCGAGGTCACCGACATCGTCGAGAAGGAGATGTATTCCTTCGCCGACTCGATGAACGGCGACAAGCTGACGCTGCGTCCCGAGCACACCGCCGGCATCGTGCGCGCGATGATCGAGCACAACGCGCTGTACAACGGCCCGCTGCGCCTCTGGTCCATGGGACCGGTGTTCCGCCACGAGAAGCCGCAGAAGGGCCGCTACCGCCAGTTCAACCAGCTGGACGTCGAGGCGCTGGGCTTCGCCGGCCCGGACGTCGACGCCGAGCAGATCCTGCTCACGCGCACGCTGCTGCGCGAGCTGGGCCTGAAGGAAGGCACGCACGTCCGCCTCGAGATCAACAGCCTGGGCCAGCCGGGCGAGCGCGCCGCGCACCGCGCCGCACTGGTCGGTTATTTCGAGACGCACGCCGCGCTGCTGGACGAGGACTCGAAGCGCCGCCTGCTCACCAATCCGCTGCGCATCCTCGACAGCAAGAACCCGGCGATGCAGGCGATGATCGACGCCGCGCCCAAGCTGATGGACTTCCTCGGTGCCGAAACGATGGCGCACTTCGACGCGGTACGCGCCGTGCTGGACGCCGTGGGCCTGGACTACCGCATCAACACGCGCCTGGTGCGCGGCCTCGACTACTACAACCTGACCGTCTTCGAGTGGATCACCGACCAGCTCGGTTCGCAGGGCACCGTCTGCGGCGGCGGCCGCTACGACGGGCTGATCCAGCAGCTCGGTGGCAAGCCGGCGCCGGCCGTCGGCTGGGGCCTGGGCATCGAGCGGCTGCTGCTGCTGCTCGAGGCCGTGGGCATCGCGCCGCCGGACCAGGCGCCCGACGCCTACGCCGTCATCGGCAGCGACGCGGCGCGCGTGCCGGCGATGGTCGTGGCCGAGGCGCTGCGGGCGCAGGGCGTCTCGGTGCTGCTGCACGCACAAGGCCCCGAAGGCCTGGCCAGCGTCAAGTCCCAGTTCAAGAAAGCCAACGCCAGCGGCGCGCGCTTCGCGCTCGTGTTCGCCGGCGCGGAACTTGCACGCGGGGCGGTGGGTCTGAAGTCGTTGCGCGGCGCGGAGGCGGAGCAGGTCGAACGCCCCCTGGCCGACGTCGCAGCCTGGGCGGCGGAGCTGCGCAACGCATAATCGACGATTGGCCCGATTTTTCCGGGCCTCGTTTCCCTTCGTCCGAGGCCCTGGCCGCGGACGTTTTTCCGAATCACGATAGACCGATTTCCGATGGCACAACAACTCGATCTCCAGGAACAAGAACAGATCGACGCCCTCAAGGCGTTCTGGGCCAAGTACGGCAACCTGATCACGTGGGCGGTCACGCTGGTGCTGGCCGCCTTCGCCGGCTACACCTTCTGGACGCGCCACCAGCGCGACGTCGCCAGCCAGGCCAGCACGCTGTACGGCGAGCTGCAGACGGCGGCCACCGCTGGCGACGCCAAGCGCGCCGCGGAGATCCTGGGCGACATGAAGTCCAAGGCGCCCAAGGCCACCTACACGCAACTCGGCGCGCTGCTGGCCGCCAAGACCCAGGCCGACAAGGGCGATGCGGCCGACGCCACCGCCAACCTGCAGTGGGTGGCCGACAACGGCAACGACGAGAATGCGGCCGTCGCGCACCTGCGCCTGGCCGGCCTGCTGGCCGACGCGAAGAAGTACGACGACGCCCTCAAGCAACTGGTGCTGGTCAAGCCGGCGTCGTTCGCGCCGCTGGTGTCCGACCGCCGCGGCGACATCGAGCTGGCCCAGGGCCAGCAGGACGCCGCCGTCAAGGCCTACAAGGTGGCCTACGACGGGCTGCCCGACACCGCGCAGTACCGTCTGCTCGTCGAGGCCAAGCTGACCCGGCTGGGCGCCGCCCCGGCGGCCTCGGCTGCCTCGGGAGCTGCGCAATGAAGGCCACGATGATGCCGGGTTCCCGCACGCTGGCCGGCCTCGCGGCCGGCGCTCTCGTCGCCGCCACCGCGCTGCTGGCCGGCTGCGCCGACGACGTCGCCAAGCCCACGCCGCTCGAGCCGCTCGAGGCCAAGATCGCCGGCCACCAGGTCTGGAAGATGAGCTTCGGCGGTGCCGGCTTCAGCGCGTTCGGGCTGGTCGACGGCGCTGCGGCCTTCGGCGCCCAGGGCGTGGCGGTGGCCGGCAGCAACTTCGTCATCGGCTCGCTCAACGGCGCGTTGGTCTCCGTCGATGCCGACACCGGCAAGGAGAACTGGCGCGCGGACATCGGCTCCCGGTTGTCCACCGGCGTGGGCACCGACGGCCGCTTCACCGCGGTGGTCACCCGCGACGGCGACCTCGTGACGCTGGACGGATCGAAGGTCGCGTGGCGCCAGCACCTGGACAGCCCGGTCGTCACGGCGCCGTTCGTGGCCGGCGAGCGCGTGTTCGTGCTGGGCGTCGACCGTTCGGTGCAGGCCTTCGACGCCCTCGACGGCAAGAAGCTGTGGGTCTACGCGAAAGCGGGCGACGCGCTCACGCTGTCGCAGGCCGGCGTGCTCACGGCCTACCAGGACACGCTGCTGTTCGGCCTGGGCGCGCGCCTGACCGCGCTCGATCCGCTCAAGGGCACGGTTCGCTGGGAAGTGCCGGTGGCCGCGCCGCGCGGCACCAACGAGGTCGAGCGCCTCGCCGACCTGGTGGGGCCGGCCGCGCGCGTGGGCGACGTCTTCT
>CAIMXF010000528.1 GCA_903845345.1 uncultured beta proteobacterium | reverse complement strand
CCTTCAGCGGCGCCTCGCCCTGCTGCTCGCGCCAGCCGCGCTTGAACAAGGCCTCGCCGGAGAGGTCGATCGCGATCCACGCGTGCGTCGGATCGACGTGCAGGCTGATCGCGAGATCGGGGAAGCGCGTGTCGACGCTCGGACGCGCGCCGGCCATCTCGCGCATCACGTCGCACACGGCGTCCTTGATGCGCAGTGCCGCGAAGTTCAGGCTCTGCAGCGGCGAGCGCTGCGCGGTGACGTCGACGCGAATGGTTTCGTCGGGCGTGATCCATTCCGACCAGTTGATGCGGCGGCCGAGGTCGTACAGGTCGTGCTCGTCGCGGTAGTCCCCGTCCACCATCGGCCACAGCACGCGCTGCGCGATGCGGCTGTGCAGGTTCAGGCGCATCGCGTTCTCGACGCTCTCGTCGACCATCACGCCACCGCGCCCGGCCACCACGCCTTGATCTGCGCCGAGGATGCGCACGCACTCTTCGGCGAGCAGTTCCTCGCTGCCGTTGGCGCAGGTGACGAAGAGGAAGTCGGGCTTGTTGTTCATGGCGGTGCACCAGTCAGCACGTTGTGGAACGCCCGCTCTTGCGGACGCGCGATGGAAACGGTCAGACCGTGCGGCGCAGGTTGGCCGGCGCGATCTTCAAGGCTTCGCGATACTTGGCCACGGTGCGGCGCGCCACCTGGATGCCCTGGCCTTCGAGCAGCTCGGCGAGCTGGCTGTCGGACAAGGGCTTGGCCGGGCTCTCGGCGGCCACGAGCTGCTTGATCAGCGCGCGCACTGCGGTCGACGACGCGTTGCCGCCGGCGTCGGTGTTGAGCGACGAGCCGAAGAAGTACTTCAGCTCGAAGGTGCCGAACGGCGTCGACATGTACTTGGCGGTGGTCACGCGCGAGATGGTGGACTCGTGCAGCCCGAGCTCGTCGGCGATCTCGCGCAGCACCAGCGGCTTCATCGCGATGGCGCCGTGGGAAAAGAAGTTCTTCTGGCGCTCGATGATGGCCTGCGACACGCGCAGGATGGTGTCGAAGCGCTGCTGGATGTTGCGGATGAACCAGCGTGCCTCCTGCAGCCGCGCGGTGAGCGCGCTGCCGCTGGCGCGCTGCGACTTGATCGCCTGCGCGTACAGGTCGTTGACGCGCAGCTTGGGCATCACGTCGGGGTTGAGCACCGCCTTCCATTGGCGTGCCACCTTCATCACGATCACGTCGGGGATGATGATCTGCGCCTCGGCGCGCGCGAACGGCCGGCCCGGCTTGGGCTCCAGCGCGACGATGAGGCCCTGCGCGGCGCGCACGGTGGCCTCGTCGGTCTCGGTCAACTGCGCGATCTTCTTGAAGTCGCGCCGGGCCAGCAGCGCGAGGTGCTCGGTGCAGATCTTGAGCGCGGCCAGCAGCGAGCCGGCCGTGGATTTCGGCGGCGGCTTCTGGCGCAGTTGCAGGCACAGGCACTCGCCGAGCGAGCGCGCGCCCACCCCCGTGGGCTCCATGCTCTGCAGGAAGTTCAGGCCGCACTGCAGGCGATGCAGCAGCTCCTCGCGGTCGTCCTCGCCCTCGACGCCCAGCGCCTCGGCCAGGCGCTCGGCGATCTCCTCGAGCGGGTAGGCCAGGTAGCCGTCCTCGTTGAGCGACTCGATCAGCACCAGCACCGCGGCCGCGTCCTCCTCGGACAGGCGCAGGCTGCTCAGCTGGCCGCGCAGGTGGTCCTCGAGGCTGATGCCCGCATCGCCGCGGTTCTGGCGTTCGAAGTCGTCGTCGTTGTCGCCCGACTGGCCGCTGCCGGAAGAGGGCAGCTCGCGGATGCCGTCGAAGTCGTCGCGCTCGGTGCCGTTCTCCCAGTCGTCACGCTCGGTGGTGCCGAACTCGGCCGCGTCGACCCCGGCGGGCTCGTCGACGTTGTCGTTGCTGGAGCGGCCGTCGGCGTCGCCGTCGGTGGCCGTCTTGGCACTGTCGCTGGCGCTGGCGGACGTGCTCGCGTTCAGCCCCTCGAACTGGAGTTCGGGCAGGCCCGCTTCCTCTTCCGGCTCCAGGAAGGGGTTCTGCTCCAT
>CAIMXF010000527.1 GCA_903845345.1 uncultured beta proteobacterium | reverse complement strand
GCTGCCCGTCTCGTGGCCGAAGATCTCGCTCTCGATCAGGGTGGGCGAGATCGCGCCGCAGTTGACGGCGAGGAAGGGATGCTTGCGGCGGCGGCTGAGGTCGTGCACGGTCTGCGCGACCACTTCCTTGCCGGTGCCGCTCTCGCCGGTGATGAAGACCGACACCGCGGTGACGGCGACCCGCGAGATCTGTTCGTAGATTCGCCGCATCGGCTGAGAACGGCCCCACAGGTGCCCGAAATGTCCCGAGGCCTCCCATTCGGCGGTGAGCGACGCCAGCTCGGCCTGGATCGCCGACGGCCGCATGACGCGCGACAGGATGCCCTGCAGCTGCTTCATGTTGATCGGCTTGACCAGGTAGTCGGCCGCGCCCATGCGCAAGGCCTGGATCGAGCTGTCGAGGCTGGCGTGGCCGGTGATCAGCACGATCTCGGAGTTGGCGACGAGTTGCGCGTCCTGGAACAGGTCCATGCCGCTGCCGTCGGGCAGTTGCAGGTCCAGCAACACGAGGTCGGGCAGTTGCAGCACGATCTGGCGGCGGGCGTCCCGCATCGTCCGGGCGATCGCGACGGTGAAGCCCTGGGCGGAGATCAGGGCCGCCATCGTTTCGGCAGAGTCGGCGTCGTCTTCGACGATCAGCGCATGGGTCATGGCATTCAGCTTGTTCTAGGTCGGTCGGCTTGCCGCGAGGGCAGGGGCTCGGCGGAAGGCGTCCTCAACCGTCGGGGACGCGTCCGGCGTCGGCGGCATCCGAACAAAGGATACGCCGAGTCAGAAGCAATTCTGCCCATGGTCGAGCGAACCGCTTGTCAGACGATAGCTCGACCGCGGGGGGATGCACGCCTACGGTTCGAGGGGGGTCCGTGCTCGTCGGGAATGGGGATTGCCGTCGAGTTGGCGAACTGCCGTCCGGCTGAACATCCGCTCACGCGCCAAAGGATCCCGTCGCCATGCTCCACATCGTCATCTGGCTCGTCGTGGGCGCGCTCATCGGGCTCGTGGCCGGACTCCTGATGCGGGGCGACGACGACCAGAGCGTGTTCGTCAACGTGCTCGTCGGCGTGCTCGGCGCCTTGATCGCCGGCTGGATCGTGGCGCCGTACTTCGGGTTGCACGCCGGCGATCCGAAGGTGCTGGACTTCGGCGCGCTGTCGGTGGCGCTGGTCGGCTCGATCGTGTCGCTGGCCTTGTTGAGCATCGTCCGCAGCCGGCGCCGTTGAGGCAGGTGGCATATGGGTTGCCGAACCGGCGGGTAGCAACCGCCTTCCACTGGAGACTCTCATGCCTGCACCTTCCATCCGACCCGCCGCCGATCCGCTCGACGACATCGACCGCGAAGGCGGCGGCGTCGACACCGTCATGGGGCGCCAGGACCGGGCCGACCTGCCCGGCGAGCGTTCCGACGAGCCCAACGCCGGCAGCGGCGACATCTACATCGATGCGACGCGCGAGGTGGTGCGCGAGGCGATCGATCCGGACCAGGAGGCGCTCGATGCCGATCGCGACGCCGAACGCGTCATCGACGGCGACCCCGACGTCGACCTCGCGCGCGACAGCCTCGCGCCCGCCGAAGGCGGCCAGGGTGCCGACGACGACGACACCATCGACGAGACGGAGCGCGCCGGCGACGACTCGATCCGCTGAGGGGCATCGAACGCGTGGGCGCCTTGACATCGCCCTCGCCGGCGGCCCGTCACTCGCGAGAAGCCGGGCCGGCTCCTCCTGCTCATGCCGTCGCGATCATGCCGATGACGCAGGCCGCCATCACGGCGGTCGTCAGCCAGCCCAACGCGCGCAGCAGGCCGGATATCGCGAACCGGCCCATCGCCTGTTCCTTGGCCGCGACCAGCATCACGGCGGCCAGCATCGGCACCGCGATCACGCCGTTGATCACGGCCGTCCAGAACAGGGCCTTGATCGGGTTGACGTGCACGAAGTTCATCGCGGTGCCCGCGAGCGTGGCGATCGCGATCACCGCGTAGAAGCCGCGCGCCTTGCCGGGCGTGCTCTCGAGGCTGCTGGTCCACTGCATCGTCTCGCCGACGGCGTAGGCCGCGCTTCCCGCGAGCACCGGCACGGCGAGCAGGCCGGTGCCGACGATCCCCATCGCGAACAAGGCCGACGCGAACGAGCCCGCGACGGGCTTGAGCGCCTGCGCGGTCTGCGCGGCGCTCTCGATGTCGTGCACGCCGTGCGCATGCAGCGTGGCGGCGGTCGTCAGGATGATGAAGAACGCGACGACGTTGGACGCGCCCATGCCCAGGTACGTATCGATGCCGATCCTGTGCAACTGCTCGCCGGCCTGCTGCGGCGCCTCGATCAGCGGCTGGTCCTCGTCGCAGGCGTCGAGGTCCTCGACCTCCTGCGACGCCTGCCAGAAGAACAGGTAGGGACTGATCGTGGTGCCCAGGATCGCCACGATCGCCGTGATGGCGGCCTTGTCCAGCGTGAGCCGGGGCAGCATGGTGTCGCGCAGCACCTGGCCCCAGGCTATCTTCACGAAGAAGCCGGTGGCGAGGTAGGCCAGCAGCGCCAGCGTCAGCCACTTCAGCACGTGCACGTAGCGGTGGTAGGGCACCAGCACTTCCATCAGGACGGACAACAGCCCGAAGCCCGCCGTGTACCAGCCCGCGGCACCGGGCAGCAGCAGATGGATGCCTTCGCCCATGGCGCCGAGGTCCGCGCCGATGTTGATCGTGTTGGCCGCCAGCAGCAGCAACACCAGCGGATAAAGCGCCCAGCGCGGATAGTGCTCGCGCAGGTTCCCGGCCAGGCCCTTGCCGGTGACGCGCCCGATGCGCGCGCAGACCAGCTGCGCCGCCACCATCAACGGATACGAGAACAGCATCGTCCACAGCATGCCGGTGCCGAACTGCGCGCCCACCTGCGAATAGGTGCCGATGCCGCTCGGGTCGTCGTCGGACGCGCCCGTGAGCAGGCCGGGGCCGATCAGCGCGCCGAGGCCTTTCTTCCTGTCGCCGTGCGCGTTCGCGGAACGATGGTTCGGGACGCTGGCAGGGCTGGGATTCATGCTGCGCCACGGCAATGCCCGTGCCAGTCGCTTCGCCCGGCAGGCGATGCACGCCTGGGCGCCGTCGTCCACGCGGGTGCCGGCCGGCGGCCAGTGGCCGGCGCTGGATCCGCGGCCGCTGTCGACGCGTGAAAAAAAAGGGCCTCGCAAGCGAGGCCCAGCACGGAACACATCAGCAGATCAATTCGGCACGACGAACACCACGGCCGTGCGCGGCGGGATCGTGAACGTGCCGGACGTCGCGTCGTAGGTCGCCTGCGCCGCGCGCGTGTCGGCCGCGCCGGCGGCCAGGTGCACCGGGTGCAGCACGAAGGGGCGCGCGGCGAGCTGCGGGATCGCGATGGGGTGGCTCACCTTGTCGACGTTGATGAAGTAGGTGACCTCCTGGAAATTGGCGCCTGGATAGCCGGTGCCGTCGAGGTCGCCCACGATCACCGTCGGCACCTGGGCAGAGCCGGTGTTCCAGAACTTCAGGCGTGCCTTGATGTCGGCCGCGGCGCTCATGTGCAGCAGCGACGTGCTCTTGCGGATGCGCAGCAGGTCGCGGAACTGGTCGCGGGCCCAGGCGATCTGCGTCGCGGTGGGCTTGAGCGCGGCGTTGGCCAGCAACGGCTGCTGCACCGGCCAGTCGCCGCCGTTGGCGGCTTGCATCGGCAGGCCGACGCCGAAGTTGTTGTCGGCGTAGCTCCAGTCCAGCTTGTTGAACCAGTCGCCGGAGTCGTAGCTGTTCTTGTCCAGCGACTTGCTGCGCAGCGTGTCGACGCCGGCGTGGTAGTACGCCACGCCCTGGCTGAACGACACGATCGCCGCGCCGAGCATCTGCACGCGGGCGCGGTCGTCCAGCGTGGTCGACAGCGGCAGCTTGGAGGTGTCGTTGTCGAACAGCGTCTGGTTGTCGTGGTTCTCGACGTAGGTGACCGATTCCGACGGCGCCGCCGCGAAGCCCAGCGGACTGCCGCCGTCGCTGATCTGCGCCAGCGGCAGCTGCGCGTCCCAGCTGGTGGTCAGCGTGTAGTCGACGAGCGACCCCGCCATGCCGGCCTTGATGACGTCGCTGGCCCACATCAGGTCGCCGACGGCCGCCGTGCCCTGCGCGTTCGGGTCGTAGAACTGGCCGTTGAGGAAACCCTGGTTGGCGATCATGGCGTTGCCGGTGTCGAAGCCGCTGCCGCCGCGCGCCGCGTCGCGCAGGTACGGGTTGAACGAGCCGATGCCGCTCCCGTCGAGGCTGCCCATGCTGGACTGCACGAAGCGTGCGCCGTTGGCGACCGTGCCGAAGTTGAAGCCTTCGCCCAGCATCTCGACGTGGCGGCCGGTGGCGGCGTCGACCTGCGCCTGCAGCGCGGTGAGCACGTCGCGCGGGATGAAGCTCATGATGTCGTAGCGGAACGAGCTCACGTGGTAGTCGCGTGCCCACATGACGACGGAGTCCTGCACCAGCTTGCCCATCATGTGGTTCTCGGCGGCGGTGTCGGCGCAGCACGAGTCGGTCAGCTGGTTGCCGTTGGCGTCGTAGCGGTAGTAGTAGCCCGGCACGATCTCGTCGAGCACCGAGTGGTCGTTCTGGCCCGACGCGGTCGTGTGGTTGAACACCACGTCCATGCCCACGCGCAGGCCTGCGGCGTTGAGCGACTGGATCATCGCGCGGAACTCCCTGACGCGCGTGATGCCGTCGTCCACCGAAGTGGCGTAGCTGCCCTCGGGCGCGTTGAAGTGGTACGGGTCGTAGCCCCAGTTGAAGCAGTCGGTGGACTGCGTCGCCGCGACGGCCGCCTGCTGCGTCTGGCCGTCCGGCGCACCGCTGGGCGTCGGCGTGACGCAGCCCGTCTCGGGCACGGTCGAGAAGTCGAACATCGGCATCAGGTGGACGTCGGTCATGCCGGCGGCGGCCAGCGCGGCCAGGTGCTTCATGCCGTTCGAGCCGGTGTCGGTGAACGCGAGGTACTTGCCCTGGTGCGCAGCCGGCACGCTGGGATCGTTGGCCGAGAAGTCGCGCACGTGCAGCTCGTAGATCGTCTGGTCGGTGGCCGTCGCCACCGTCGCGGGGGGCGTGCTGGCGTCCCAGCCGTCGGGCTTGCCGCGCGCGTCGGCCAGGCTCAGCACCTCGCTGCGCGCGCTGTTGGCGGCCAGGGTGACCGAGTACGGGTCGGTGACGAGGTTGCGCACCAGGCCGACGCCGCGCACGAACACCTTCACGCCGAAGCGGTAGTAGGTGCCGGTCGTGTCGGACGGGATCGTGGCGCTCCAGATGCCGGTCGTGGCGTCGAACGTCATCGGGTCGGCATTGGTCGCGTCGCTCGTGCCGGTCGCGTAGCGGTACAGCATCACGCTCTGCGCGGTCGGCGCCCACAGCCGGTAGGTGGTGCTGCCGCCGGACACCGAAGCCCCCAGCGCGGCCGAGGTCGCCGCGCCGTACAGGTCGTCCATCGCGCCGGCGATCTGCGCGGTGGTGGCGTTCTGCGCGTTGCCGCCGGTGTCCTCCTGCACGATGACGACCTGCGCCTTGTGGAGCGTCGACAGCCTGGCGACGTCGGCGTCGCGCACCGTGTAGACGCTGCCCGAGCCGACCCATTGGAAGCGGGTGGTGATGTCGGCGGGTACCGTGCCGGTGTAGGCGTCCAGCGTGATGGAGCCGTCCGCGCCGGTGACGGGCAGGCCCAGACCGGCGACGATCTGCCCGGTGTTCGACCAGTACAGCTTGACGGTGTCGCCGCTGGACACCGCCGGCCACTGCACCAGCCTGCTCGTGAGCCACACGGCGCGCTGGTCGGTGCTGGAGACCGAGCGGGTGTCGGGCACGCTCGTGTAGACCGTGGCGTTGCCTTGCACCAGCCAGATCTCGCCGACCTGGTTGGCGATCGTCAGGTTCGCGTAGCTCACGACGATGTTGTTGGGGCGGCCGTCCTTGTCGTCGACGTTGGGCGGCATGCCGTGGATGATGAACTGCAGCGAGTTCGCGCCGGGCGTCGTCGCCGGGTTGACCACCGGGATGTCGAACGTCACCTCGGAGGCCGCGAGCGCGTAGTTGGGCATCGCGCTGAAGGGCGTCGGGTTGTTCCAGTCGCCGTAGGCCGCGCCGCCCATGCGCGAGCCGTCCAAACCGCTGCCGTCCCACAGGTGCAGGCCCCAGGTCGAATAGTCGTTGGCGTAGCGCAGGTAGTGCACGCGCACGGTGTTGATGTCGGGCGCCGAGGCGCCGTCGGGGTTGCTGGTATAGACCGTCAGGTCGTCCTGGATGCGCCAGATCTCGTTGGCGCCCGGCTGCAGCACGTAGCCCTGGTCGGCGCCGCCGTCGTCCTTGGTGTTGCCGTTGTGGAAGATGTAGCCGACGTTGCCGGTGCTGGCCGTCAGCTTGGCGTCGAAGTACACGCCAAAAGCATCGCTGCCGTCCGGATCCCAGCCGTCGGGCCAGGTGGGCGAACTGGCCGAGCCCCAGGTGTACATCTGCCAGCCGGCATAGCTGCCGTCGGTGCGCTTGTAGTGGACGCGCAGCGTGGTGGCGGTGCCGCCCGGCGCCGAGGCGGTGGGCGGCGGCGGCACGGCGTTGATCACCAGGCGCAGGTTGGCGGAATTGCCGTCGGCCAGGTTGGGGTCGACCGTCGGTGGCGCGACCGGAGGCGGCGTCGAAGCGCCTCCGCCACCGCAACCGACCAGAACCAGGGCGGCGACCGCCCCGACCAAGCCATGGCGCGCACGGCGCCATGTTGTCATCCAACCTTCGATCATCATGTCTCCGTTGTGCTTCCGGAGCCTTGCGTCAATGGCGCCACTCCAGTATCACCGCATCGTAATGAAGGCAAACTACATTAACCAGTGAGTGATTTCCCTGCAGAAGTTGCGTAACTACATTTGCGTTGTAGTCGCTGCGGAGGTGCGCCGATCGACACGGCGAGCCCATGAAAAACGGCCGGACAGGCCGGCCGTTCTGGCGACGAGGAGAAAGGGCCGCGGAGCGGCCCGTCGCGTCAGCGTTGCTTGTCCGAGCGATTGCCGGCGTCGCCGCCTTGCTGCGGGGTGCGGCTCTGCGCCTGGCCCGGGTCGGACTTGATGTTGCTGCCGTGCTGGTCGCGACCGGCGCCGCCCGACTGGCTCTGCTGCGAGTTCGATCCGTTCGAGCCGCCGCTCGGGGTCAGCTTGCCGTTCTGCCCGCCTTGCTGGCCCGGGTTCGCGCCCGATTGGCTCTGCTGCTTGTCCTTGCCTTGCGAGGCGTTGTTGCCCTGCTGGCCTTGCTGGTTCTGGTCCTTTTGCACGTGATGCTCCTTGGGTTTGGGTTGCCCCGCCGTTCTCCGGTGGAGACGGCCTTCGAACGCGGTCGGAGGTCGTCACCGGAAGCGGCAAGGTGCATTCCCGAGACGTGAAGCGCGCTTCACGTCCGCGGCGCAGCGGCCGCTTCAGTTCGTGTAGTTCTCGACGGTGCCGACGTCGCGCGGCGCGGCCGTCTCGGGGTCGGCGCCGAACTCGCGCTTGGCGCGGCGCTGGCGCAGCAGGTCCCAGCATTGGTCGAGCTGTTCGGCGACGCTCTTGAGGCGGTCTGCGTTCGCCTCGGGCGCCGGCGCGCCCTCGCGCAGGCGATGTTCCTCGTCGACGAGTGCGGTGATGCGGTCGAGAATGGTCTGGTCTTCCATGATGGCTCCTGGGACGGCTTGGCGCGCGCGGAGTGCGGGCGCATCGGGCGGCGCAGGCAATTTGCGCTCCCCCGCGCCCGATGTCCAGCGCCACGATGCACCTTCGGCCATCGGCATCACCGCGACCGGGCCGGCGGCGTGCACACCCTAGGGTTTTCATGTGCCCCGGTCCGGCATTGGCGCGTCCGGGCCAGTGGACAGCAACCCCGGCGCCAACGCATACTGCCGGTTTGGTGTTCGATCTTCGAATCCAAGACGAGTCTCAGCCGATGGCCGCGTCAGCGTCACGAGCAGGGACCCTATGTCGCGCGCTTCGGCACGAGGGAAGTTCCATGGTGGCAGCTGCAGGGCGGATCGAGCGTCTCGATCGGCTGGAACGCATTATCCAGACGCAATCGCTGCTGGTCCAGGCCGATCTGGCCCTGAACCCGTTCATGCAACTGGTCATCGACAAGCTGCGCGAACTCACCCAGGGGCATGGCGCCTCGGTCGACTTCGTCGACGGCCAACACACCGTCGTGCGCCGTGCCAGCGGCATCATGGCAGCACACCTGGGCCTGCGCATCTCCAACGACACCAGCCTGTCGGGCATGTGCGTGCGCAGCGCCACCGTGCAGCGCTGCGCCGACACCGAGACCGACGGGCGCGTCGACCGCGCCACCTGTCGCGCGCTGGGCGTGCGCTCGATGATCTTCGCGCCGCTGCGCCACGGCAACGCCAGCGTCGGCGTGCTGAAGGTGTTCTCCGAACAGCCCGACGCGTTCGACGACGGCGACGTGCAGATGCTGCAGCTGATGGCCAGCGCCATCGTCGCGGCGCTCGCCAAGAAGGCCGCGCTCGACGCCCGCAACGAGGCCGAGGCACGGCTGCGCACCAGCGAGGAGCGCATGCGCGCGCTGCTGGAGCATGCGCACGACGCCGTCGTCTCGATCGACGAGCACGGCCACGTGTCGCAGTGGAATCGCGCCGCCGAGCGGCTGTTCGGCTGGTCGCCGATCGAGACCATCGGGCAGTCCGTCACCGACCTCATCGTGCCGCCCGCGCTGCGCGGCGAGGTGGCCAGCCGGGTCGCGCGCTACGCCAACGCCGAACGGCTGGAGGACGCCCACCAGCGCGTGACGCTGCAGGCGATCGATCGCTCGGGACGCCTGCTGGCCGTCGAGGTGAGCCTCACCGCCACGCGCGTCGCGGGCCGCTGGGAGCTGACGGCCTTCGGCCATGACGTCTCCGAACGGCGCCAGTTCGAGGCCAAGCTGCGCGAGATGGCGCTCAGCGACGGCCTGACCGGCCTGGCCAACCGGCGCAGCTTCATGGAAGCGCTCGAGAAAGCCGTCTCGCGTCACGCGCGCGGGGGGCCGCCGATGGCGCTGCTGTTCCTCGACCTCGACGGCTTCAAGGAGATCAACGACGTGTTCGGGCACCACGTCGGCGACATCGCATTGCAGACCTTCGCGCGCCGCATCGAGGGCTGCGTGCGCAAGGGCGACACCGTCGCCCGCCTGGGCGGCGACGAGTTCACCGTGCTGGCCGAGGGCATCGTCTCGTTGGAGCAGGCGCGCGCGATCGCCGACAAGATCATCGACGCGATGAAGCCGCCGCTCGAAGGCCACAAGGTGCGGCTGCGCGCGAGCATCGGCATCAGCCTGTACAAGCCGCCGTCCGACGCGTCACGCTTCCTGCGCGAGGCCGACCACGCGATGTACCACGCCAAGCACAACCACGACGAGGTCGAAGGCGTGTCGGCGTTCATGTCCGACGCCGAACTGCTCGACTGAGTCCACAATCGGCCCGACGCCTTTCCCACGTGGAGACCTCGTGACCGATTCGCCTATTCACCCGCACGGCGACGCCGCCGATCCGCCCTGGAAGCACGACGGCGTGCGCGTGGTGCCCGCCGACAAGCTCGATCCCGGCACCGCGCAGACCCCCGGCATGGATCGCCAGGCCGCGATCACCTTCGCGCGCACCGGCGCGCAGAAGCTATGGGCCGGCACCGTGCACATCCATCCGAACGCCAAGACCGGCGCGCACCACCACGGCCCGCTGGAAAGCGTGATCTACGTGGTCAAGGGCCGCGCGCGCATGCGCTGGGGCGAGCGCCTCGAGTTCACCGCCGAGGCCGGGCCGGGCGACTTCATCTACGTGCCGCCGTTCGTGCCGCACCAGGAGATCAACGCCAGTCCCACCGAGACGCTGCAATGCGTGCTGGTGCGCAGCGACGGGCAGGCGATCGCGGTCAACCTCGACATCGAACCGGCCGAGCCGCCCGAGAACGTGGCCTGGGTCGATCCGACGCACCCGGCGCCGTAGTCAGTCGACGTCGCCCGCGGCCTCCTGGCGCAGCGCCTCGAAACGCGCCCGGTACTCGGAGCGCAGCACGCGTCGCAGTTCGGCCGTCGCGAATCGGCGGCGCTCGTCGACGGTCTGCGGCACCAGCGGCGGTACCGCCACCGGCTTGCGGTCGTCGTCGAGCGCGACCATCGTGAAGAAGCAGCTGTTGGCGTGGCGTACCTGCTGCGTGCGGATCTCCTCGGCCAGCACCTTGATGCCCACCTCCATCGAACTGGTGCCCACGTGGTTGACGGACGCGAGGAAGGTCACCAGTTCCCCGACATGGATCGCCTCGCGGAACATCACCTGGTCGACCGACAGCGTGACCACGTAGCGGCCGGCGTAGCGGGCGGCGCACGCGTAGGCGACCTGGTCCAGCAGCTTCAGGATGGTGCCGCCGTGCACGTTGCCCGAGAAGTTGGCCATGTCGGGCGTCATCAGCACCGTCATCGAGAGTTGGTGTTTGGGGGAGTCCATGCGGCTCTTTCGTGCAAGGGTTCAGGCGGCGTCGGGCGGGGCGACCGTGGCACCGGCGACGGCGTGGCGGCGCATGGCGTCGGCGACGAAGCCGCTGGATTTCATGTCCTCGACGAAGGCCCGCAGCGCCGCCTCGGCCGCCGGGCCGCGCGCCCGCGCGATGCCCATCGCCTGGCGGATCACCATGAAACGCCCGGGCAGCACGCGCAGTCCCGGCGTCCGCGCGGCCACCTCGAGCAGCGGCTCGCGGATGCCGCCCGCGACGTCGGCCTCGCCGGCGCGCAGCGCCTGCACCACCTCGGCCGCGCCGGCCACGCGCAGGAACGACGCCGCCTTCAGCTCGCGCGTGAGAAACAGGTCGTAAGCGCTGCCCTTGCCGACCGCCACCGTCGTGCCGGCGCGATCGACGTCCTCGTTGACGTGGCACGGCGAATCGTCGCGCACCAGGTACGCGCCTGCTATCAGGATGTAGGCATCGGTGAACGCGATCTCGGCGGCGCGCAGCGGATCGATCGCGAAGAAGCCGACGTCGGCGACGCCGCCGATGACCGCGTCGACCGACTTCGTCGCGGCCGGGAATTCGATCGTCTCGAGCGGTACGCCCAGGCGTTCGGCCAGCGCGTGTGCCAGGTCGACCGACACCCCGCGGCCGCGGCCGGTGGCCGGGTCGGTGCCCGCGAGGATGGGGTTGCCGAGGTTGATCGAGGCGCGCAGGCGGCCGGTCGGCGCGAGCAGGGCGGCATCGGGCATGAAGGCGGGGTTCATCGGGACATTCTCGTGGATGCGGCGTCGCATCCGACGGTCGGGCGCGGCCGTTTTGAACCTCCGGGGCGCACCAAGGTCATAAATCGGGCGCCCGGCGCGTTCGAGCCGGACGTTGCAAGATCCGGTCCGCAGCGTTGTAAGGATCCGGCCGGTTCCCGCGACTGACATCCAACCCCGCAACGAAACGAAGAAAGCCCGTCATGCCCATCGCCCGTCGAACCGCTCTGCTGTCCGGCTTCAACCTGCTCCTCGGCGGCGGCGTCGCCATGTTGACGACCGCCTGCAGCCGCGCGGGCGCCGCGACGGCCGCGGCCAAGGAGCACTTCGACGTCGAGATGACCGACGACCAGTGGAAGGCGAAGCTGTCGCCGCAAGCCTACGCCGTGCTGCGCCATGAAGGCACCGAGACGCCGTTCACCAGCCCGCTCAACAGCGAGCACCGCAAGGGCACCTTCACCTGCGCCGGCTGCGCACTGGCGCTGTTCTCGTCGGACACCAAGTTCGACAGCGGCACCGGCTGGCCCAGCTTCTGGCAGCCGCTGCCCAACGCCGTCAACAAGCGGGTCGACAACTCGCTGGGCATGTCGCGCGACGAGGTGCATTGCCGCCGCTGCGGCGGCCACCTCGGCCACGTGTTTGACGACGGCCCCAGGCCCACCGGCCTGCGCTACTGCATGAACGGCGTCGCCATGGGCTTCACGCCGGCCTGACGTTCCGAATCCCGATCAAGGAAACCCGCAACATGAACCGCACCCAGACCGCCGCCGCGCCTTCGAAGGCGACCCGCTACTTCCTCACCACCGTGGGCCTGGCCTGCCTCGTCGCCATCGGCCTGCACTTCGGCCAGGCCGGCGCCGCCGAGCCATCGGTCGTCATCCCGGCGCCCGCAACCGACGAACCCGCCGCCGGACGCCACACCGAGACCGCCGTCTTCGCCGGCGGCTGCTTCTGGGGCGTGCAGGGCGTGTTCCAGCACGTCAAGGGCGTGACCAACGCCGTCTCGGGCTACTCGGGCGGCAAGAAGGAGACGGCCGAATACGAAACGGTCAGCGGTGGCAACACCGGCCATGCCGAATCGGTGCAGGTCACCTTCGATCCGCAGCAGGTGAGCTACGGCAAGCTGCTGCAGGTGTACTTCTCGGTGGCGCACAACCCGACCGAGCTGAACTTCCAGGGCCCCGACCACGGCACGCAGTACCGCTCGGCGCTGTTCCCGCTGGACGACGCGCAGCGCAAGGTGGCCACCGCCTACATCGCGCAGCTGGAGGCCGCCAAGGTGTTCCCCAAGCCGATCGTCACGCATGTCGAGGCCTACAAGGGCTTCTTCCCGGCCGAGGGCTACCACCAGAACTTCCTGACGCTGAACCCCGACTATCCCTACATCGCCTACAACGACCTGCCCAAGGTGGCCGACCTGAAGAAGGTGTTTCCGGCGCAGTATTCGGACAAGCCGGTGCTGGTGCCCAACGTCGTGGCGTCGAAGTAGGACGCGCCTGCGATAGATAATCGGCGGATGACATCGTCGTCCGCGGTTTCGCCTGGCCAGTGCCGGCCTCGCCCGGCGCGCTCGACCGTGCGATGAGTGTCGCGAATAGCTTCGCGCCGCCAGGCACGGCCGCGGCCCGCGTCGAGACGCCGGAGAAACGTCGTCCCGAGACGCGGTTCACGATCTGGACGAAGCGGATCGCCGCCATCGTGGTCGCCTGCAGCTACGTGCTCCCGCTGGCCAGCTGCAACCACAAGAGCTATTCGGCGTCCGACAACGAGATCGACACGTTCCTCGGCTGCGCGAGCCTGCTGCTCTACTTCTGGCCCGTCGTCTTCGAGACCGTCGGCTGGCTGTTCTCGCGGCACGGTCTGGGCCGCAGGTGGCCCTTGCCGCGCTTCATCCTGCTCGGGGGCCTCGCTGTCCTGGTCAGCTACCTGGCCTCTTGGAGCGACAGCATTCGCTACGGCGCGGTGCTGACCTACGCCGCCGGCACCTGCTACGCCGCCGCGCTCTGGATGGCGCTGGCGCGTGATCGACGGGGTGCGGCGGGCTGAAACGTCCGCAGGCCCGCGACGCTCACTTGGTCAGGAACCCCAGCATCGTCGTCGCGAACTTGCCGTACGGCGGGCCCATCAGCTTGAGCGCGCTGAAGCGCGCCTGGTAGAACACCGGGCGCAGCTTGGAGAAGGTGTCGAAGCCTTCCTTGCCGTGATAGTGGCCCATGCCCGACTCGCCGACGCCGCCGAACGGCAGGTCGTGCTGGGCGACGTGGAACAGCGCCTCGTTGACCGACACGCCGCCCGACATCACGCGATCGAGCAGCATCTGCACCTGGCGGCCGTCGTAGCTGAACGGGTAGATCGCCAGCGGACGCGCGCCGGCGTTGATCGTCCGGATGACGGTCTCGAGCGAGTCGTAGGCGCGGATCGGCAGGATCGGGCCGAAGATCTCGCGTTGCAGCAGCACGCAGTCGGCCGGCGCGTTCAGCACGATGTGCGGCGACATCTTGCGCGTGGCGCGGTCGTACGGCTCGCCCGGGATCACCTGGATGACCGTGGCGCCGCGCGCCTTGGCGTCGTCCAGCGCGCCGACCAGGCGGTCGAACGAGCGCTCGTCGATGACCGACGTGTAGTCGGTGGACGCGATGGTGGGATAGCGCGCGTTGACGATCTCGCGCGCCAGCGCCACGAACTCGTCGACCTTGGCGCGCGGGATCCACGCGTGGTCGACCGTCGTGCAGATCTGGCCTGCGTTCATCAGCTTGGCGAACAGGATGCGCTCGGCCGCGAGGCGCACGGGGAAGTCGTCGCACAGGATGGCCGGCGCCTTGCCGCCCAGTTCGAGCGTGACCGGCACCAGGTTGGCCGCGGCGGCGGCCATCACGGAGCGGCCGGTCTGGCCCGAGCCGGTGAACAGCAGGTGGTCGAACGGGAGCTTGGAGAACTCGATGCCGACGCCGCCGGTCTCGTCGAAGAAGCGCAGCTTCTCGGGCGGGAAGTACGCGGGCATCTTCTCGATCATGAACGCGGCCAGGTGGCGCGAGTTCTCGCTCATCTTGATCATGGCGCGGTTGCCGGCGGCGAACACGTAGGTGAGCGGGATCAGGCTCAGGTGCAGCGGGAAGTTCCACGGCACGATGATGCCGACGACGCCCAGCGGCTGCGGGATCACGCGGTTGCTCGCGCCGATGAAGTTGCGCAGGTCGACGGAGCGGCGCTGCGGACGCATCCACTTGCGCAGCGAGCCGATCACGTGCGAGACGCCGTCCATCGCGGGGAAGATCTCGGCCAGCAGCGTCTCGTGCTGCGAGCGGTGGCCGTAGTCGGCGCTGATCGCGTCGCACAGCGCCTGCTTGTTCTCGCGGATGAAGCGCTGCAGCGTGCGCAGATCGGCCTTGCGTTCGGCCAGCGTGGGCACCGGGTGCGCGAAGTAGGCGGCGCGCTGCAGGGCGAGCGCGTCTTCGAGCGTGCGGGCGATCTCGGCCGGCGTCGGGGCGATGTTGGGCAGGTCGTTTTTCATGGCGTCTCCTCGGACGGCCACGAGCGGCGCGTCCAGCGCTCGATTGTCCGCCCTGAACAAGGCGTGCGTCCTCAGGGTGACCCCTGTCGTCTGCGTGACAAGCCGGACCGGAACGTCAGTCGGCGGCCGCTGGAATCGCCCGTACGTGGGACCGTCTCGTCAAACCTCGTGCACCATCTCCATCTCGGCTTGCTCGCCGGGCTTCTTCGCGGCGGGCCTGGCCTTGCGGATCAGCAGCAGCAGCGGCAGCGAGACCACCGTCAGCGCCAGCATGAAGCGGAAGTCGTCGAGGTAGGCCATCATCGCGGCCTGGCGGTCGACCAGCGAGTTGATGATGCCCAGGCCGGCCGGGCTGGCCGGGTCGACCATCGCCGGCAGCGCCTGGAATCCGAGGTTGCCCGGCATGATGTCCGAGGCCAGCTCGGCGTGCGCGCGCGCCGTGCCCGACGTGAGCATCGCCTGCACGATGGAGATGCCCACGCTGGAGCCGATGTTGCGCAGCAGGCTGAAGATCGGCGTGCCGTCGTTGCGCAGCTCGGGAACCAGCGTGGCGAACGCCACCGCGCTGAGCGGCACGAAGGTGAAGCCGATGCCCAGGCCCTGGATGACGCCCGACACGATGATGATGCGGCTGCTCATGTCCAGCGTCATGCCGGTCATCATGTACAGCGCGATCGCGGTGAGCGTGAAGCCGAGCGCCATGATGGCGCGCGCGTCGATGTAGTGCAGCATCCGGCCCACCATCAGCATCGCCACCATCGTGCCGACGCCGCGCGGCGCCATCACCATGCCGGTGTAGACGACCGGGTAGTTCAGCAGGCCCTGCAGCAGCGTGGGCAGCAGCGCCATCGTGGCGTAGAGCACCAGGCCGACGATGAACGCGAAGAGCAGGCCGGTGACGAAGTTGGCGTCCTTCAGCAGCCGCCGGTCGAAGAACGAGGTGCCGATGGCCGTGAAGGTGTGCGCGACGAAGAACGCGAACGCGATCAGGCACCCGATGGCCTCGATGCGGATCTCGGTGGAGTCGAACCAGTCGAGCTGCTCGCCGCGGTCGAGGAACATCTGCAGCAGGCCGATGGACAGGCTCAGCGTGGCGAAGCCGAACAGGTCGAGCTTGATGCCGGCGGGACGGCTCTCGGGCAGGTAGCGCGCGATGCCGTAGAACGCCAGCACGCCCACCGGCAGGTTGATGTAGAACACCCAGCGCCAGCTCGCGTTCTCGGTGAGCCAGCCGCCCAGCATCGGGCCCAGGATCGGGCCGATCATGATGCCGGCGCCCCAGATCGCCATCGCCTGGCCGATCTTCTCCTTCGGGTTGATGTCCAGCAGCACCGCCTGCGACAACGGCACCAGCGCCGCGCCGAACAGGCCTTGCAGCAGGCGCGCTGCGACGATCTCGAAGATGTTGTCGGCCATCCCGCACAGGGCCGAGGCCACCGTGAAGCCGGCGACGCAGACGAGGAACACCCGGCGACGGCCGAACGCCGAGCACATCCAGCCGGTGAGCGGCGTCGCGATGGCGGCGGCGACGATGTAGGAGGTCAGCACCCAGGAGATCTGGTCCTGCGAGCTCTGCAGCGCGCCCTGCATGTGCGGCAGCGCGACGTTGGCGATCGTGGTGTCGAGCGCCTGCATGATCGTGGCCAGCATGATCGAGATCGTGATCATGCCGCGGTGCGGGATCAGCCGATGGTCGCCCAACGTCATGACCAAGCCCTCGCGCTGCGCACTCCGGGGCGAGCGCCTGCGGGCGGCCGGGCGGCGCTCACGACGCATCTCCCGGCTGCGCGGCATCGCTGCCCTGCAGGTTGGCGCGCACGCGCTGAAGCATGCCGACCAGTTGCTTGCGCTCGGCGGCGGTGAAGCCGGCGAGGGCGGCTTCCTGCACCCGATCGCTGACGGCGAACGCCTTTTCGAGCGCGGCCTCGGCGCGCGGCTGCAGCTCGATGGCGTTGGCGCGGCGGTCGGTGTCGCTCGGGCGGCGGGTGATCCAGCCGGCGGCTTCCATGCGGTCGACCAGCGTGGCCACGGCCATGGGCGTGAGGTCGAGATGCTGCGCGAGCTCGGCCTGCGTCGGCGCATGGCCGCTCTCGTTGTACTTCACCTGGCCGATGAGGCGGCATTGCGCGCGCGACAGTCCCAGTTCGACGCGTGACAGCTGGTCGAACTGGCGGCCGTACAGCCGACCGACCTCGTTGACGATGAACCCGACGCGGTTCGAGAATTCGGCTGGCTTTTTCATATAGGAATATATGATAAACCAGCTTATTAATTGAGGCTGAACACCCGCGCCTCGACCGGGACATTGCGCGCCCATGCGCACGGGCGACGGGACGTCTTGTCGACTACCGGCCACGGCGACCGCCGTCGCCGCTAACATGGCGCATCCCATTCCGCCGAAATGGCTCCATGCCGACGCCGTCGCGCCCGACCGCCGCCCTTGCCGAACGCCTCCCGACGCTGCCGCGCTGGACGATGACGCTGGCCACGGCCGTGGCGGCGATCGTGCTGCGCGCGCTGCTGCAGCCGGTGCTCGGCGACAAGCTGCCGTTCCTGCTTGCGTATCCGGCGGTCGTGCTGGCGTCCTCGATGTGGGGCATCGTGTCTGGCCTGTTCGTGGCGCTCGCCGCGGCCTTCGTGGCGGCCGAACCGTGGATCCCGCCGAGCATTCCCGCCGACGAGCGCCCGCTGCACATCGGCGCGTTCCAGCTCGCGGCCATCTTCATCAGCCTGGTCACCAACCTGCGGGCGTACAGCGCGGCGACGCCCGGCTCGCGCGAAGACGCGACCGGCCCCGACACCCCGCTGGCCACCTGGCTGCGCGCGGTGCTCTGGGGCGCGCTGCTGATCCCGTTGACCGCGTTCGTCGCGGCGTCGTGGTGGGGCTACGAACGCGCGGTCGGCGAGGCGCAGGCCGCCGCCGAGCGTGCCGCGATCCTGGTGCGCGGCCAGGCGCAGCGCACCTTCGAGATCGCCGAGCAGATCGCGCACCGCGCCAACGACGCCGCCGGCAGCGACGACGCCACGGCGCGCGTGCGCGAGCCCGAGGTCCACGCGCGGCTGGCCGACATGGTGGCAGGCCTGCCGTCGGTCGTGAACCTGAACGTGTGGGACGCGCACGGCCGTCCCGTCGCACGCAGCGACCGCTATCCGACCGACCACATCGCCACGGTGGAGGATCGCGCCTACTTCCAGCAGCAGAGGACGGCGCCGGTGCCGCTGGGCATCAGCGACGTCCTCGTCGGCCGCCAGACCGGGCTGCAACTGCTCAACGCGACGATCCGCCGGAACACGGCCGACCACCAGTTCAACGGCGTCGTGGCGGTGTCGCTGTCGCCGGCGTTCTTCCGCGAGTACTACCGCTCGCTGGCCGCGGAGAACCCGACGCTCGCGCGCTTCGCGCTGGTGCGCACCGACGGCACGATCCTGGCCAACTGGCCGCAGGTGGCGCCGGCCGACGGGGCGCAGCGCGTGACGATCAACGACGACGTCTTCGCGCGCGTGAAGGCCGGCGAACGCGACGGCCACCTCGAGGTGACGGCGCGCCGCGACGGCCAGCGCCGCTTCGTCAGCTTCCAGCGCGTGGGCGACTATCCGCTGTACGTGGTGGCGGGCGTCAGCCGCGCCGCGATGCTGGCCGGCTGGCTGCGCTACGTCGGGCTGCTCGCCGCGCTGCTGGTTCCGGTGACCGCCGGGCTCACGTACGTGTCGCTGGTGGCGCTGCGCAAGACCCGGCGCGAGCAATCCATCACCGCCGCGCTCAACGAGGCGGTCAAGCGGCGTGCCGCGGCAGAGAAGGGCATGCTGGAAAGCCAGAAGCTCGAGACGCTGGCGCAGCTCACCGGCGGCGTGGCACACGACTTCAACAACCTGCTGGCCATCATCAGCAGCAGCCTGCACGTGCATCGCCACCTGCATCCGGAGCTTGGCGAGGAGCGCCATATCCAGGCGATGGCGCGCGCGGTGCAGTCGGGCACGCGGCTCACGCGCCAGTTGCTGTCGTTCTCGCGCAAGCAGGCGCTGCGGCCCGAGGTGATCGCGCTGCAGGCCTGGCTGCCCGGTGCCGAGGGCCTGCTGCGCAGCACGCTCGGCTCGCGCATCGCGATGGAGGTCGCGGTGGACGCCGACGCCTGCCCGGTCAGAGTGGACGTCGCCGAGATGGAACTCGCGCTGATCAACCTGGCGCTCAACGCCAAGCATGCGATGCCCGGTGGCGGCCGCCTGCGCATCACCGCGCGCAACGAAGGCGCGTCGGAGGACGGCACGTCGATGGTGGTGATCGCGGTCTCCGACACCGGCGTCGGCATCGCCGCCGACGTGCTGCCGCGCGTGTTCGAGCCGTTCTTCACCACGCGCCTGAACGAGGCCGGCTCGGGCCTGGGCCTGAGCCAGGTGCACGGGTTCTGCGCGCAGGCCGGCGGCGTCGCGCGCATCGTCAGCGAGCCGGGGCAGGGCACGACGGTGGAGATGGTGCTGCCCGCCGAACCGCCGCTGGCGCATCCACCGGCGACGCCGGACGCCGCCGAGCCCGAGCGCCTCGCCGGCCGCGTGCTGCTGGTGGAGGACAACGACGACGTCGCCCAGTCCACCGCCGCGATCCTGCAGGCGGCCGGCCTCGAGGTGACGCACCAGTGGAGCGCCGACACCGCGCTGGCCGCGCTGCAGGGCGGCGCCACGCTGCCCGACATCGTGCTGAGCGACATCGAGATGCCCGGCAAGCTGAGCGGCATGGACCTGGCCTTCCGCCTGCGCGAGCGGTGGCCGCGCCTGCCCGTGGTGCTCATCACCGGCTACGCCAAGCAGCTGGAGGACGCCGTCTCGGGCGGCCTGCGCGTGTTGCCCAAGCCGACGACGCCGCAGGAACTGCTGCGCGAGCTGCGCCGCGCGATGGCGGCGGTGGCGACCCCGTGAGCTTCGGCTGCGCGGCCGCGGCGCGGCGTCCAGCAGCACTGCCAGGCCCCGGACCCACGCGATCGGACGGGGACGCACACGCGTCGCCTCGGGGATCGTCACGGCCGCGTGACGACCGAGACCGCCGCGGCATGGGCCCGTCCGGCCCGGCGGTGAGAGCGTTCAGCCGCCCAGGTAGGCTTCCTGCACGCGCGGCTCGGCCAGCAGTTCGCGGCCGCTGCCTTGCAGCACCACGTGGCCGTTCTCCAGCACGTAGGCGTGCTCGGCGATCTTGAGCGCCTGGCGCACGTTCTGTTCGACCAGGAAGATCGTCAGGCCGCCGGCGTTGATCTCGCGCAGCGTGCGGAAGATGGCCTGCACGACGATGGGCGCCAGTCCCATCGAGGGTTCGTCGAGCAGCAGCACGCGCGGCCTGGCCATCAGCGCGCGGCCGATCGCCAGCATCTGCTGCTCGCCGCCGGACAGGTTGCCCGCCAGCTGGCCCTCGCGTTCCTTCAGCCGCGGGAACAGCGCGAACATGCGCTCGAGATCGCTCGCGCGCGCGGCCGCGCCGTCGCGCCGCGTGTAGGCGCCGAGCTCGAGGTTCTCGCGCACGGTCAGCGTCGTGAGGGTGGCACGGCCCTCGGCCACCTGCACCAGGCCGGCGGCGACGAGCTTGTGGGCAGGCAGGGCGGTGACGTCGTGGCCGTCGAAGATCACCCTGCCGGCCGCCTTCGGCACCAGGCCGGACAGTGCCAGCAGCGTCGTCGACTTGCCCGCGCCATTGGCGCCGACCAGCGTGGTGACGCGGCCGGCCTGCAGCGACAGGTCGACGTCGCGCACGGCCTCGATGTGGCCGTAGTCGACGCTCAGGCCGGTGACCGAGAGCAACGCTTCCGTCATTCCACCTCTCCCGGCGTGACGGCGACTTCGTCGTCCTCGCGCCCGAGATAGGCCTCGATCACCTGCGGATCGTTGCGGATCTGCTCGGGGCCGCCGTGCGCGATGATCTTGCCGAAGTTCAGGACCGAGATCTCCTCGCACAGGCCCATGACGAAGCGCATGTCGTGCTCGATCATGAAGATCGTGTAGCCGCGGCCCTGGATGTTGACGATCTCGCGCATCAGCTCGGTCTTCTCGGTGCTGTTCATGCCGGCCACCGGCTCGTCGAGCAGCAGCAGCCCGGGCTCGGTGGCGAGCGCGCGTGCGATCTCGAGCTTGCGTTGCGCGCCGTAGGACAGGTTGTCGGCCAGGTCGTCGGCCTTGTGGTCGAGCTTCATCCACGACAGCAGCTCCCGCGCTCGGTCGCGCGCGCGGCGCTCCTCGGCGCGGTACTTCGGCAGCGCCAGCAGCAGGCCCGGCACGCCGTAGTCCATGTGGCGGTGCATGCCGACGATCACGTTCTCGAGCAGCGTCATCTCCTTGAAGATGCGGATGTTCTGGAACGTGCGCGCGATGCCCGCGCGCGTGATCTGGTGCGGCTTGCGGCCCAGCAGGCTGGTGCCGTCGAGCGCGATGTCGCCCGTCGACGGCGGCAACAGCCCGGTGATCAGGTTGAAGACGGTGGTCTTGCCCGCGCCGTTCGGGCCGATCAGGCCGGAGATCGTCCCGCGGCGCACCGCGAACGACACGTCCTGCAGCACCTTCAGGCCGCCGAAGTGGCGCGAGACGTTGGTCAACCGCAGGAAGTCGCTCATGGCGTCACGCCTGTCTTCTTCAGCCCGATCAGGCGCCGCATCCACGCCGGGTTCCACAGCCCCTTGGGCATGAACAGCACGATCAGCACGAGGATCAGCCCGTTGGCGACGGCGCGGTAGTCCTTGAAGCTGCGCAGCAGCTCGGGCAGCAGCGTGATGATGAACGCGCCGATCACCGGGCCGAACAGGCTGTTGATGCCGCCGAGGATGGTCATGGTCAGGATCTCGACCCCGCGGTCGAAGCCGAACTCCTGCGGGCCGATGAAGAAGGTGAGGTGCGCGTTGAGCACGCCCGCGAGGCCGGCGATGGCCGCGCCCAGCGCGAACGCGAGCATCTTGTAGCCGTTCACGTCGATGCCCATCAGGCCGGCGGCGGTCTCGTCTTCCTTGATCGCCTCGAAGGCGCGGCCGATCTTCGAGCGCCGCAGCCGCGCGAGGAAGGCCAGCACCAGCACGACGGCCAGCAGCACGTGCCACCACTGCGTCAGCTGCGGGATGCCGTTGAGGCCCAGCGCGCCCCCGGTCAGGCCTTCGGCGCGGATGATGACCAGGCGCACGACCTCGCCGAAGGCCAGCGTGGCCATCGCGAGGTACACGCCCGACAGCCGCAGCGTGGGCCCGCCGATGATCACCGCCACCAGCGCGGGCGCGGCCATGCCGGCCGCGATCGCCGCGGGGAACGGCCAGCCGTGGTTCATCGTCAGTATGGACGCGGTGTAGGCCCCGATGCCCATGAACGCCGCGTTGGCCATCGCCAGCATGCCGCACGACAGCGTCAGGTAGATGGACAGCGCCAGCAGCGACGCGGTGCCCAGCGACAGCACGAGGTTGCTGTAGATGGACCAGAAGTTGTCGAGATATTCAAGCATGCAATGGGAACCCGGGGAGCGAGGGCCGCACCCGAGCCAGGCCGGGCTCCCGCTCGGGGGGCAGCGACGGAAGCAGCGAGGGCGTCATCATGACTAGACCTTGCGCTCCTGAACGCTGCCGAAGAGCCCCTTCGGCCTGACGAGGAGCACGAGGAACAGCAGGCCGAAGGCCACGGCGTCGCGCATGTCGGAGCCGATGTAGGCCACCGACAGCACCTCCGCGAACCCGAGGAACAGCCCGGCCAGCATGGCGCCGCGGATGTCGCCCATGCCGCCCAGGATGATCACCGCGATGCCCTTGTGCAGCATCGGCTGGCCCATCAGCGGGAACAGCGCGTTCGAGTACAGGCCGATCAGCACGCCCGAGATGCCGCCCAGGCCGGCCGCCACGAACGAGGTCAGCATGAACAGCCCGTCGACGTTGATGCCCAGCAGCCGCGCCGCCTTCGGCGATTCGGCGATGGCCCGCAGCGCGCGGCCCAGCTGCGTCTTCTTCAGCGTGAGCATCAGCACGGTCATCATCACGAACGAGACGAGGATGATGCCCAGCTCGAGCACGGTGACGTCGATGCCGGCGATCTGCAGCGAGTCCTGCGGCAGCACCTCGCTCGGGAAGCGCTGGTTCTCGGCACCGAACAGGCCCTGCACGAGGCTGTTGATCGCGATGGCCAGGCCGATGGTGGCGATCATCGGGATCAGGTGCGGCGCCTCGCGCTTGCGCAGCGGCTTGAGCACGAGGCGATCGATGAGCAGGCCCAGCAGTCCCGAGAAGGCGAACGCGAACAGGATGGCCGCCCCCAGCGGGAAGTGCAGCCGCGTGATGGCCACCAGCGCCGCATACGCACCCACCATGAAGACGGCGCCCTGCGAGAGATTGACCACGCCCAGCACGCCGAAGACCAGCGTGAATCCGAGGGCGAACAGGGCGTAGACGCAGCCGAGCGACAGGGCGTTGAAGAGCTGCTGTTCGAGCACGATGAACCTGTTCAGGAAAGAAGATGCGGCCCGGGAAGTGCCGCCCCCGGCGAGTGTAGATCTTCAGCCGGGGGCAGGCCCGCCCAAGGGAGGGCGGCAACCGGCTTTGCCTTGGCCGAACCGGCCGGCCCTCTCGGGGAGTGGAGGCGGCAGAGGGCTTGCGCAGCAGGAGCCCGCCGGAACGGCATCCGGCCTGCAAGCCGGATGCTTCCCGACCAGCGGGAGCGTGCGGCCTATTTTTCGATCTCGTAGCTCTTGCCGCGGGTGGTGCTGACGATGGCCTGCTGGTTGGCGTCGTAGCCGGCCGGCTTGCCGGACTTGTCCGTCACGCGACGGAACGCGAACGCGCCGGTGGCGCCGTTCCACTTGACCGCGGGCATCGCGGCCTGCAGCGCCTCGCGATCCTTGGCCACGTCGCCGGTCAGCTTGATCTTCTTGATCGCCTCGGTGGCGATGTGCATCGCGTCGTAGGCCTGGGCGGCGAACTGGTCGGGCGGCGCGCTGTACTTCTTCGTGAACGCGATCACGAAGCTGGTGTTGGCCGGCGTGTGGTTCTCGATGGACCACGGGCTGCCCACCCACAGGCCGTCCGACGCGCCCTTGGCGAGATCGAACACCTTGACCGAGTTCATGCCGTTGCCGCCGATGAACGGCACGTTCAGGCCCAGCTGGCGCGCCTGCACCATGATCGGCGCGCCCTCGGCGATCAGCGCCGACAGCACGATGGCATCCGGGTTGGTCGCCTTGATCTTCGTGAGCTGCGCCTTGAAGTCGACGTCGCCCTTGGCGAAGGTCTCGGTCGTGGTGATCGGCATCTTCTGGTCGTCGAGCGCCTTCTTGAAAGCGTCGTAGCCGCTCTTGGTGAAGACGTCGTCGTTGCCGTACAGCACGGCGACCTTGTGGATCCTGGCCACCTTGGCCGCGATCTTGATGGTGACGGGCAACACGTCGCCCTCGGTGACCGAGTTGCGGAACACATGGTCGCCGATCGTGGTGATGCCGTCGGCGGTGTTGGAGGTGCCGAAGACCACGATCCTGGCGGCCTGCGCGATCGGGTCGGCGGCGGAGGCGGAGTTCGACAGCGTCGGGCCGAACAGCATCAGCGCCTTGTCCTGGAAGATGAGCTTCTTGAAGGCATTGATCGCCTCGTCCTTCTTGCCTTGCTCGTCCTCGATGACCAGCTCGATCTTGCTGCCGTTGACGCCGCCCGCGGCGTTGATCTCCTCGACCGCCATCTCGAATC
This sequence comes from uncultured beta proteobacterium, assembly GCA_903845345.1. GTDB lineage: Bacteria > Pseudomonadota > Gammaproteobacteria > Burkholderiales > Burkholderiaceae_C > Scleromatobacter. The sequence goes on along the minus strand of CAIMXF010000527.1, from coordinate 4,375 downwards.
CGTTGCGGATGCTGACGCCGTACTGGGCCGCGGGGCCCGACAGGGCTTCGGCCACGCCGATCTTGATGGGCTGCGCCGCGAGCGCCGATCCCAGCGAGACGGCGGTGGCCAGCGCGACGGCGGACATCCGGGCAAAACGTTGATGCGATTTCACGAGTCGTGTCTCCATGGCGGTGCTATGAACAGACGTAAATGTAAGCGCAGAGTGTGGGGTCCGAAGGTGAGGGGTTTGTCATCTTGATTCAACTGAAGAAGAAGTATTGGCGGTCGTTCCACGAGTGCAGGCGGAACTCGCCTCGCCCCGCACTCCGCAACAATGCGAAAAGAAAGAACCGCGTCATCGCGCGGTGAGCGTGCGCCGCACCGACAACGGCGTGGTCGCGACGCTGACCAACCTGCACAAGGGCACCGGCATGCCGGTGGCGTGGATCCTGCTGGTCGACACGCTGGCCGGCAGCCTGATCCTGCCGTCGCTGTCGGGCCTGGCGCTGTGGCTGCTGACGCGGCGCAGGCGCACGGTCGGCTTCGTGATCTTCGGCACCGCGCTCGTCGTCACGGCCGGCCTGGCGATCGCTCATCTGTAGCCTGGCTGACGCGACGTCCGCGATCCCGACTGGCGGTCGCGGCCTCCCGCTTTTCGGTTAACGTTCGCAGCAGGCCAGACTGACTCCAGGGATCGCGTGAGTATCCGAACGAGGTTGTTGCTGCTCGTGTTCGCCGTCTGGCTGCCCGCGATGGCCGGCTTCGGGATGCTCGCGCGTTCGACCTACCTGCACGAGACGCAGACCGCCACCGACCACATCCGCGACCTGGCGCGCTCGATCACCACCCTGGTCGACGGTGAGCTCGATCAACGCGTCGCGGTCGCCAACACGCTCAGCGCGGCGCGCTCGCTCAAGGAAGGCGAGCTCGACCGTTTCTACGAGTACGCGAGACGCGCGACCGACGGCAGCGACAACACCGTGCTGGTCGTCGACGCCACGCGGCAGATCCTCAACACGCGACGGCCATACGGCCAGGCTCTGCCGCCGCGCGGCTGGATCCCGAACCCGCCGCTGATCTCCGGGCCGCCGATCGTGACCGACCTGCTGCGCAGCAAGGTCAACGGCGAGCCGGTGCTCACGGTCATGGTCGCGGAGCAGGGCGTCGCGCCGCAGAAGTACAACATCGGCGTCGCCTTCGGGCCGCAGGTCATCCAGCGGCTGCTCGACCTGCAGAAGCTGCCGCCGGGCGCCATCGTGTCGGTGCTCGACAGCAAGTTCCAGACGATCGCGCGCAGCAAGGATCCGCAGAAATGGCTGGGCACGCGCGCGTCGCCGGCCACCGTGGCGGCGGCGTCCAACGGGTTGCTCGACCAGCAGTTCGAGTCCATGTCGCACGAAGGCGAGCCCACCGTCGCGTTCATCGCGCGCTCGGCGCGCTACGGCTGGATCATCGGCGTGGGCCTGCCGCGCTCGGCGCTGAACAAGCCGGCGATCCGCGTGACGATGCAGGCCTTCGCCGCCGCGGGCATCCTGGCCGTGATCGGTCTCGGCCTGGCGCTGTACTTCGCACGCCAGATCGGCGGCCCGGTGCTGGCACTGAGCGACGCCGCCGCCGAACTCGGCCGCGACCGCGTGCCCGCGCCGCTGCGCACCGGCCTGTTCGAGGCCGACCGCGTCGGCGCCGCGCTGCACGACGCGGGCGTGCGTTCCGCGCGCGCGACCGAGGTGCTCGAGTCGCGCGTGGCCGAGGCGATCCGCCAGACGCAGGAGGCGCAGACGCGGCTGCTCGACGGCCAGAAGCACGAGGCGATCGGCCGGCTCACCGGCGGCCTCGCGCACGACCTCAACAACTTCCTGCAGACCATGAGCACCGGCCTGCAGGTGCTCGACCGCCTCGTCAAGGACGACACCGGCCGCCGCGTCATCGAGGCCAGCACGCGCGCGCTCGACAAGGCCGCCACGCTGGTGCGGCAGATGCTCGCGTTCGGACGCACCCAGCCGCTCAAGCCGCAACCGATCGACCTGCACGACTTCGTGCTGCGGTGCGAGGACCTGATGGGCCGCGCCGTCGGCGGCAAGGTGCGCCTGACCGCCGAGATCGAGCCCGGCCTGCCGCCGCTGATGGCCGATCCGACGCAGTTCGAGCTGGCCCTGCTCAACCTCGTGTTCAACGCGCGCGACGCGATGCCCGATGGCGGCACCGTGATGATCCGCGGCCGCGTGGCGAGCGCGACGCAGGCGTCGGCACTGCCGCCTGGACGCTACCTGGCCGTCGACGTCGTCGATACCGGCGGGGGCATGGACGCCGAGGTGCTGCAGCGCGTGTTCGAGCCGTACTTCACGACCAAGGCGGTCGGCGTGGGCAGCGGGCTCGGACTGCCGCAGGTTCGCGCGTTCGCCGTGCAGTCGGGCGGCGGGGCGACGATCAGCAGCGAGCGTGGCGTCGGCACCACCGTGTCGCTGCTGCTGCCGGTGTCGGCCGATCCGGTGCCGAGACGGGACGCGGCCGCGACGCCGCCGGCCGAGTTCATGCCGCTGCGGATGCTGTTCGTCGAGGACGACCTGCTGGTGTCGTCGGTGGTGGTGCCCGCGCTGCGTGCCGCCGGCCACACGGTGCGCCACTGCCTCACCGGCGAGGCCGCGGCGCGCGCGCTGCAGGACGGCGGACTGTTCGACGTGGTCTTCACCGACGTCGTGATGCCCGGCGCGATGAGCGGCCTCGACCTCGCGGCCTGGTGCCAGGCCAACGTCCCGGCGATGGCGGTGATCGTGGCCACCGGCTACACGACGCAGCACATCGATGCCGGGGTCAAGGTGATGTCCAAGCCGTACTCGATCGAGACGTTGTTGCTCGAACTGCAGTACGCGGTGCGCGTGAAGCGGGCTTAGGCGTCTCGCTTGCCGGCGTCGTCGCGACCTCGACGATCCGCGCCGTCTACGTGCGCGATCCCGATCTCAACCTGGTCGAGATCTCGGAGCTCGACGTGTCCTGATGCGGGTGGTCGTGCGCGGGCGCGCGCGCCGGCTTCCTGGTGCGCCGCTTCGCGGCGGGCTGGCAGTCGCTGCAGCGGCCGTACAGCGTGATCTCGTGGCGCGACACGCTGAAGCCCGGCGGCGCGAGGCCGGCGAGGTCGCCGGGGCATTCGTGCACGTCGAACACGCGCTGGCAGGCGTCGCAGCGGAAATGGTGGTGGTGCCCGCGGCGAGCGATCTCGTAGCGTGCCACCTCGCCGGGCAGGGGCACCGCCTGGATCGCGCCGGCGTCGACCAGCGCCTTCAGGTTGCGATAGACCGTGGCCAGCCCCAGCGCGGCGACGTGCCTGCGCGCCTCGTCCAGCACCTCGTTGGGCGAGAGCGGGCGACCGGCGGCCTCGAGGGCTTTGCGGATGGCGGTGTTCTGGCGGGTGGCTCGTTCCATGTCGGCCAAATTCTGCCACGCCTGATGATATTGAGGATGCATTATCATTAAGCAATGCTTGCTGGACTCTCCCCGGTCGTCCTGACCGCCGCCGCCGTGGCCTCGACGCTGGCTGGCGGCGCGATGGCGCTGCGCTTTCGCGACCGCCTGCACTACCTGCTCGGCTTCACGGCAGGCGTGCTGCTGGGCGTGGTCGCGTTCGACCTGCTGCCCGAGATCTTCGAACTCGCGTACGCCCACGGTTTCGATCCGTCGGCCTCGATGATCGCGCTGGTGGTCGGCTTCCTGCTGTTCCACAGCCTCGAGAAATTCGTGCTGGTGCATCCGGCGCAGGAGGAGCACTACTCGCACCACCATCATCCGAACGTCGGCCTGGCGTCGGCCGCGGTGCTGGCCGCGCACAGCTGCATGGACGGCGTGGCGATCGGCATCGGCTTCCAGGTGTCCGCGGTCGTGGGCGTGACGGTGGCGATCGCGGTGATCGCGCACGACTTCTCGGACGGCCTCAACACCGTCGGCCTGATGCTGCGCCACAGGAACTCCACGCGCCGCGCGCTGGCGATGCTGGTGGTGGACGCCGTCGCCCCGCTGGTGGGCGTGCTGCTGACGCTGGCGTTCACGATCCCGCCGTTCCAGCTGATGACCTACCTCGGCTTCTTCGCCGGCTTCCTGCTGTACATCGGCGTGTCGGACATCCTGCCCGAGGCCCACTCGCGCGCCGGCCCCGGCGTGGCGGCCAGGCTGATCGCGCTGACCTGCTGCGGCGCGGCCTTCGTCTACACGGTGGTGCGGCTGTCGCCCTGAGCGCACGGCGGCGCCTCGCCGTGCTGCGCGAACAAGCGCCGGCCCGAGGCTGGCCAACGGCCGCGCGAACGCCCGTGCAAGGCCCAGGGACGGATCCGGAGGCTCGGGGCGAGGTAAAGAATAGTTTCGGTGGCGGAGAGGAATTGCCCTTCATTTCCGGCTTTGATCG